>JBBAWZ010000003.1:49993-81449 GCA_040396875.1 Bacilli bacterium | reverse complement strand
AACACTAAATAACATTGATGATATCGTGCTTGGATTGGCAAATTGAATCATGCCTAAACCAAGTAAGTCTGCCAAGAAACCAATGGGTAAAACCAACGCTACAAATCCTATCACCGATCCTAAGGTATTAAGCAATACATCTGGATAACGGTCTGTCATCACAACGGTTTCAACTCGGGCAAGAATCAAACCACTAATCGAAAGAAAGGGTAATAGACCTTCGATACCTTCTACCCATCCAGGAACATAGGCAACTGCAAGCATTTGAATGAACGTGCCAACACTCGCCATCACGATCATAATTAAAATCCATTTATTCTCTTCTTGAAATTGTTTTCTTAAGAGATAAAGAATCGAAGTCGATAAAAATAAATTGAGGAATAATGCAACTGACATCATGAACGCACTGGTTAGCGAGACACTGCCCGCAAGTAAAATAAACAATCCTAAACCGAGGGATAAGACTAAATGTTGTTGTTGGAATGCTTGTTTAAATGCCTTCATCTTAAACACCAACCCTCAATAGATAATCATCACGAATGGCGGCTAAACTATTGATCACACCACGACGCGTAAAGGTTGCTCCGGTTGAAACACTGACTAAGGCCGCAGTCCATCCATTCGTATCATCAATTGGTAATTGATTAATCGCATCTGGAAAATCGAGTAACGCATCTGCACCAAAACCAATGGTTTCACCATGTTCAATGATGACTAATTTTCGAATGATGCCTTCACGGATACCAATTTGATAGGTAAGCCCTGAAGCATAACCAGTGGTGATAACGTCATACGTCATCGCGACAATCTCATCTCCAATGGAATAGGTTCGATAGGATTGAATACCAGCATCCAGTAAATCACCCGTTGCCGATTCAACCTCGCCCAAGGTATAACCCGTGAAAGTATTTAAATCCAATAAATCCAAGTAGGCTTGATTGAGTCGATTTTCAATGATGGGTTGGGTGATGATTTGGGTCGCAAACAAAACTGAAAATGCTGTAATAGCCGTTAATCCAACCGTGATTACAGAAGGTAAGGGTTTAGACATTGTAATCTCCTAATGCATCCAAGATCGCATCAAAGATGCGGGTAAAACTAATGGTTGCGCCACTGCCAGTGGGATTAAAGGTTGGATAAACGGGTCCACTTTCAGACAAGGCAAGAATGTCTTGGACCGTCATTCCGATATAAAAATCTAATACATCATCAAGTTCATCTTCAACGATACCTAGATATGGATTGCTAGTGGCAAATGTACCTGAAAAATCGATACCTTGAATTTCATCATTGGTTTCATCGACATAAACAATCGCATTTAAAACATCAGGTACATCACATTCATCGCAGGCATAACTCGATGCACTACCTTCGAGAATCACAATGTTTTCAAATGCTAGCTGTATTGCTTTTAATAATCGCGAGGTTGTGGTTGAAGCACCGGCAATCGTTAAATTCTCAGGAATACTTAATGCATTCAAAGAGAGCAGTTCTTTCACATTCATCAATAAATATTGGTTCAAAATAGCTTGACCAGAGGTTTGCCAAATGGAGGCATATTCGCTACTGGTGATGCCTTGAATCAAATCAATTTTGACGATTTGGAATTGGCGATCCACCCCAATATCTACGATTAATTCAGTTGGCGTTTCATCGTATTCATGGAAATAACCACTAAAGGTGCCTCGGTATGTTGCATATGGGATCACCACGACTTCACTGGAAGAAGGGGATGAGTTTGTGTCTGCAGAAACGAGCGTTGGTAAAACCGTAACGCCTACTGCAAAGACCATTAAGCCACTGAGTAAGGCATATCGTTGCTTTAAAAATTGTGAAGTCAAACCAACGGTATATTTGTCGATGATTGGAGAAAATAGGTTTGCAACTGCAATGCCATAAACTACACCTTCAGGTAACGCGGTTTGAGTACGGATCAACAGCACCACGATACCAGCAATAATTCCAATCATCGCTTTGCCATAGTTTGAGGTCGGTGATGTGACTGGATCGGTCAACATAAACATGCCACCAAAAAACACAGAACCTAAACTTACAAAGGTAAAGGAGTACCATAACGGATTGATATTGTGAGCAAGAGCTAAACCGAAGGCACCAAACCAAACCGTGAATAAAAAGAAAACCGTTGGCCGCCAATTATGTGCTTTTAAAATGGTTAAAATGGTTCCAAGAATGACAATCAATAAAACAGAAGTTTCGCCTAAGGCTCCCGAATAATTGCCTAAGATTAATTGCCAAAGATTGTTCACGGGTAGGCCATTGAGGTTATTCGCAATCCATCCAGGATTCAACGTCGCAAAGGCTGTGGTGATGGTTTGACCTGTTTCTGTCAAGCTTGGCACATCTTGGATCCGGTCAAGATAGGCAGGTAGCTGACCACTAAATGCAAGACCTACAAATATTCTTCCAAATGCTGCGGGATTAAATAGATTCATCCCAAATCCACCAAAGGTATATTTAACAATTAACGTTGCAAATAAATTACCGATGATCACAACGTAATATGGGGTTCCAATTGGTAAGGTTAACGTCATAATCACAGCGGTCACATAAGAATAATGCTTTTTTACAAAGGTTAAGAAATAAGGTACTAATCGTCCATCTTTGGATTGATAACGAAGCGCACCAACAAATATATCGGCAAGGAGGGTGACGACCAAAGAGGTGATCATCATGCCTAGGCCTTTCACTGCATAATCAAGACCATGAGTGAATCCGTGGAAGCCAATTGAAAAAAGAAATAAACCCAATAATCCAAGCGTATAATCTCGCATGGCTCGTTTGGTTTGAGCAACGGGATTTCTTAAAAAAGGACCAGGAGAAGTTACAAACGTGGTCATGATGCTTTCACCACTTGTTTTGCTAATTCAATTCTCGTTTTGGTTTTACCTAAGCGAACAGCTTCGGTTACTTCTATTTTAGAAGGACATACATAGGTGCATATGCCGCATTCAACACATTTCATCGCATCGAGTTTGAGTAATCTTGCTGTATTTTGGCTATCAAGCGCGAGTTTAATTTCAATCGGTTGTAAGTTAGCAGGACAATTACTCGTGCAGGCACCACAACGTAAACATGTTTCTTCTTGAGATGAGATCGGTGCTAATACCGTAAATCCACCAAAATGAGGCTGGACTGAAAACCGATCATCCTTCACGGCTTTAGCCGACATCGGTCCACCAATAAAAGCGGTCACTGCTTCCATCGCATATCCGCCTATGGATTGAATGACGTCACTCATTAACATACCAACGGGGACCTTTACGTTGACGTCTTGATGAAGACCGGCACCCGATAAAGTTAAAATTCTTTCCGTGACCGGTTTGCCAAAAACGACGAGTTGGTGCAAGGCAATTGCTGAGGTTAAATTAGAGACGATGACTTTGGCTTCTAAAGGAAATTTATCATACTCACGGTGTAACACGGTTCGCACTAAGGTTCGTTCCCAGCCCATCGGATACACATCCGGTACCGAACGAATTTCAATGTTAGGATAATTTTTTAAATAGGGTTCTAAAGCTTCTTTAATGGCAACTTTGGTTTGTTTAAAGGCAATGATGACTTTTTGAGCATTGGCAGCAATACGGAAGAATTCAGAACCTTTGATCACTTCTTCTGCATAAAGTTGAGCAGCTTGATAATCGGTCGATAAATAAGGTTCACATTCAACACCATTGATTAAGACATATTCCACATCTTTTGCAGATTGATATTTAAAGTAGGTGGGAAAACCTGATCCACCTAAACCTGTTAAGCCACCTTCTTTGATTTGATTAATAATTTGGTCACGCGTTGGTTGATTTGATAATGGTTTTAAAGCGTTTTGTTGTTTGTATTGATGATCGTTTTCGATCACAAAATGAGGGACCGCTCGCCCCACCGTTGGATGATATTGATCAACTTTATGAATGATTTTTCCTGAAACGCTACTAAAGAATGGGACATACATATCCTTACGAATGCCAACAACTTGACCCACTAAAATCGTATCACCTAAAGAAACCTTCAGGTCAATATCGACCCCATTAGGTCCCACAAGGGGAATATAAATCAATTGTTTTACTTGTTCAGGTAATTCTAAAATCGCGGCATGGGCACTGGCTTCTTTTCGACCGTCGATATGGAGCGGTTTTAATGCGGTAAAGATATTCAAATTCATATACCCAAAGTATAAACAAAAAAATGATACATGCGTACCATTTTTCAAGGATTAATTTTGTAAAAGCGTTTTCATGCCTTAGGGGTTCTTGACTTTGGACGAATCTTAATCATATGGCCCATTTTGTCTTGTTTCGTCTTAAGATAGAATTCAGTTCGTTCATGATGGTTTAATTGGATTTTTAAACGATCAACAATTTCAATACCAAATCCTGATAAAGAACGAATTTTTGTAGGATTGTTCGTCATCAATTTGATTTTGGAAACGCCTAAGTGTTTAAGAATTTGCGCACCAATACCATATTCTCTTAAATCTTCTGGAAAGCCTAATGCTAAATTGGCTTCAACGGTATCTAAGCCCATATCTTGTAATGCATATGCTCGTATTTTATTGATTAAGCCGATGCCACGACCTTCTTGACGCATATAAAGTAAGATGCCACGACCTTGTTTTTCAATGCGTTTTAAGGCTGCTTGTAATTGTTGACCGCAATCACAACGTTGAGAACCAAACGCATCACCGGTTAAACATTCTGAGTGGACGCGAACCAAAACCGGTTCATCCGTGGTGACATCACCTTTCACTAAGGCGACGTGGTGTTCACCATTGAGTTTGTTCACAAAACCAACCATTTTGAACACACCATGCTTGGTTGGCATTTCTGCTGTTGCAATACGTTCAATATATGATTCTTGTTGTCGACGGAAGGCAATTAAATCCGCAATCGATAGAGATGGGATTTCATTTTTTTCTAGATGAAGTTGATTGCCAGTGAGTAATCGACCTACGCCATCGCAGCTTGGTACTAAAATGCCAACCGGTTCAACTTTTGCTAAATAAGCAAGATCCACAATCGCTTCAAAGGGGGAGGCCTTCTTTAAAGTCCCACCGAGCTTGACTGGATACGTTTGGTAACCCACATCAAATCTAAAATGTTCATGGGTTGAAGTTGAGGAAACTAAAGTCTTCATCATCGATTCAAAAAAATTAGCATTCAATGCATAACCTAAATCTTGAGCACCAAGCGTTGCCATTGGAATAATAAAATCATTATTGGCGTCTTTTAAAGAATTGGTGATTGTCGCATACTTATCAAACCCTAATGCTAACATCACCATCCCCGGAACAGCATGGAGTAATTGTATTTTCTTTTGTTTAATTGCAGCTTCTGCTAATTGAGCATAATGGGCGGGAGAATCTAATTTTTCATCATCGACAAGTAAAATTTTTTCACCGGACTGTAAGCGTTGAACCGCTTCGATAACGGACAAAAATTTAAGCATGGATTTAAAATTACCTAACGCCCTTTCTTAGCAACTACGATTATATCGCTGCCTAAAATGAAATGGTTGCGAAACGCAACATGATTGGATTCCTTTAGGGTGGCAAAGCCCAAACCTTCTACTGGGGTTTTGGCATCTTTGCCTCCGATCAGAATCGGTGAAATTTGAGCATAGATGCAATCAAAAAAATCCATTTTAATAAAACTTTCATGGATGGTGCCGCCACCTTCCACGAGCAAAGAATGAATCTGATTTGCTTTTAAAGCACCCATTAACCATGTCAAATCGATGTTTTCAGATAACGTTGGATCAAAGAGAATCGTGACGCCTAATTTTTTCAATGCTTCTATTTTTCTAGAACCATGATTTGCTTTGGTTGCAATAAACGTTTTTGAATTGGCTTTGGGTTGGATAACTGGTTCATCTAATTCAATATTTAAATGCGAATCTAAAATGATGCGATGCGCATCCCTTCCTTGACCTTCACTTAACCTAGTCGTTAATTGAGGATGATCAATTTCAACGGTGCGAATACCAACAAGAATACCATCATGACGATGGCGAAGTTCGTGAACAAATAATCGTGTTAAAGGACCAGAGATATATTTAGAATCTCCTGTACGCGTGGCAATTTTTCCATCGAGTGACATGCCAAAACTTAAGGTAATCCAAGGGCGATTGACGTTAGATGATTGGGAAAAACCATCCATTTGTTGACGGAGTTCTTGTAATTCAGAAAGTGCGTTAGCATCCATATACTTTCATCATACTACTTGTGCTACATTGATAGAGATGAAACGCTCACTACTTTTATTTTCTCACCAGTTACATCCGCTCTATATTGAACGTGCTGGCATTGATAAAAAAACGGATGAGATTGTTTTTATTGATTCACAAGATCAGTGGACCAAGTATCAATTTCACCAACAAAGGTTGGTGCTCCATTTTTCTGCGGTAGCCCATCGCATCCAAGAATTAAAAAAAGATGGTTGGATTGTACGATTGATTGAAACAAAAACGTTTGTAGAAGCGATTTTGAATTTAAAATCCATCCTTTGCTTTACGCCCACTAATTTTTATGAACAAGCATGGATTAAAAAACATCCGCAGATTCAGGAACTATCCGACCCTTTGTTTTTAATCTCGCCTTCAGAATGGAAGCAATGGTTACCACTTCAAAAAACTTGGAAATTAGATCCTATTTATCAACAATTAAGAAAACGCTTCTCAATCTTGATGAATGAAGATAAACCCATTGGGGATCGTTACTCCTTTGATGCAGAAAATCGCCAAGGTCCAACAGAAGGTTTATCGTTTGAAGCACCCATCTGGTTCAAGCCAGACAGCATCACTCAATCTGTGATGCAAACCATCTCAACCCGGTTTTCAAATCATCCTGGAAAGCTTGATTCATTTGCCTATCCTGTCACGCGTAAGCAAGCCTTAGAGGCCTTTCAACATTTTCTTAAAACGAGGCTGGCCACTTTTGGTAGCCATCAAGATGCGATGATACAAGACGATCCTTGGATGTCTCATTCATTAATTTCAAGCTCATTGAATATTGGCTTATTAAGTCCGATTGAAGTTATCGAAGGAGCAGAACAAACGTATCAAAAGGGTCAAGCTTCTCTTGCTGCAACAGAAGGATTTATTCGTCAAATTTTAGGTTGGAGAGAATATATTCGCGGTGTCTATCTTGTCTTAGGTTCGGATTATCTCAAGGTCAATCACTTTCAACACCAAATGCCCTTACCGAATTTTTATTATGATGCCAAAACGGATATGCATTGTTTAAAGACAACCATTCAAGAGACCATTGATCATGGTTATAATCACCACATCCAACGTTTAATGGTGTTAAGTAACTATGCCAACCTTGCAGAAGTTTCGCCTCAAGAAGTCAATCGGTGGTTTAACGAAATGTACATCGATTCATCAGAATGGGTTGTTGCTGCGAATGTTTTAGGAATGGGTTTACACGCAGATGGTGGAAAAATGGCAACCAAACCATATATCTCAAGTGGGGCTTATGTTCACAAGATGTCGAATTATTGTGAATCATGTCCGTACCAAGTTAAACTTAAAACCGGTGAAAAAGCTTGTCCTTTCAATAGTCTTTATTGGCATTATATTGATCAAAAATCTCCCAAACTTCGCACCAATCCAAGGATGAGTATGATGGTGAAAGTATTAGAAAAAATGCCAAAAGCAGAAAAAGAATTATTGATGAAACAGGCTAAACGTCATTTGGAAAGTAAACGATGAAAAAAGTAAGTCTAGTTTATTTTCAACATGATTTACGCATCCATGATCATCCAAGTTTAACGTTTGCCAGTCAACGTGAATTACCGATTATCGGAGTCTATCTTTTAAATCAACTCGACCAACAAAAAACAAAATGGGGATTTGAAAAAATCGGTCCATATCGACAACAATTTCTTTATGAAAGTTTGAGTGTGCTTAAGAAGAATCTATCAACCCTTCATATTCCATTGCTGGTGTTTACAAGGGATGAGACACTCGCTGCAAAGCATTTGAAAACTAACTATGACATTGAAGCAATCTATGCTGCGATTGAACCTGGCAGCGAGGAACAAAGATTATTAAAGTCATTTCAAACCGCATTAGGTATTCAAAAGATATTCATGCATCATGATAAGCCTTTGTTATCGCCAGCAAATTATCCATGGCTTTTAACCCAATTACCTGGACGGTTTACAGATGCAAGGATGAAAATTGAATCCTCCATTAAAATCAATCCGATTTATCCAACCCTTTCTCCACAATTAAAAATTGAAGGGATTGAAGATGATTTTGCCAATATCACCAAATTTTCATTTCAAGAAAATCCTTGGATGAAAGGTGGCGAAGATGCTGCTCTTACTCATTTAAACCAATATTTTTTTGAAAACAAATATGTCTTAACATATAAAGAAACTAGAAATAATATGCTACGTTTTGAAGATTCAAGTAAGTTATCCCCGGCCTTATCGTTGGGCTTAATTTCTCCAAGGATGATTTACTGGCAATTAAAGAAAATTGAAGAAACTATCAAGAAAAATCAATCCACTTATTGGATTTGGTTTGAATTGCTTTGGAGGGACTATTTCTATTACCTTCATCTACAAAAAGGCGATCAATTCTTTAGCGTAGAAGGCATCATGCATGTAAAAAAGAATTGGCAAGAAAATCAAGCGTATCAAGACGCTATTTTACAAGCTAAAACTGGATATCCACTTGTCGATGCGAATCTAAAAGAATTATTTCAAACGGGTTGGATGTCTAATCGTGGGCGGCAAAATGTTGCAAGTTTTATGGCAAAGATACTCCAACTTGATTGGCGATTTGGTGCATCCTTGTTTGAACACTTCCTAATCGATTATGATGTGTCGAGCAATTATGGTAACTGGCAATATATTTCAGGCGTAGGCGTTGATCCGAGAGAAGATCGGATTTTCAATGTAACCTTGCAAGCTAAAAAATATGATGAAATAGGCGAATATATCAAACATTGGTTACCAACATTATCCAAACTACCAGTGCCACTGCTTTATCAACCTTGGCTCATCAATGGATTAGAAATGGCAATGTATCATGTTGAAATGGGAAAAGATTATCCGAATCCGATTGTAAGAGATTCACGTGTTGAATTACGTGACTAACCTTGAACGAGTTTGATAAATGCTGGTAAAAAGACCGGTAAATCTTTGGGCGTTCTTGACGTGACATAGTTTCCATCGACTACGACAGCAGCATCCACATAAATGGCACCGGCATGAACGAGATCATCTTTGATTGAGTAATAACTGGTAAGTTTTCTGCCCTTTAGATTGCAGACAGATGCCATCAACCAAGGTCCATGGCAAATCGCGGCAATTGGCTTTTTCGCATCCGCGAAAGCTTTTGCAAAGGTGACAATTTCACTTGACCGTCTCATATAATCTGGTGAAAATCCGCCTGGAATCACTAATCCTGCATAATCACTTGGATTGGCTTCCTTTGCAGATAAGTCACTGGTCGCAAGCATCCCATGTTTACTTTTATAAGCTTGGCCTTTGATTGCACCAATCAAATGAACAGCGAAGCCAGCTTCTTGTAGACGATAATAAGGGTAATAGAGTTCATTGTCATCATAGAGATCAGCGACAAGGATGGCGATGGTTTTCATAGTTTGTCCTCTTTCTTATTAACATAAACTATTCACGATTCAATCACAATCAACTTACTTAAACTAAAAAATCTACCGAAGTAGATTTTTTTGTTACGTTGGTGACCCGTATGGGATTCGAACCCATGAATGCCACCGTGAAAGGGTGGTGAGTTAAGCCGCTTCTCCAACGGGCCATGGCGCCTACTGAAGGGATCGAACCTTCGACCAACCGGTTAACAGCCGGTTGCTCTACCGCTGAGCTAAGTAGGCAGCAGCGTAGATTTACGCGAAAAAAATAATAGCATAATCTTTAGCTATTATCAACGAAAAGCACCAAGAAATAAAGGAGTAGGAAGACCTACTCCCCTATCAGGCATCAAACGGCGTACGTTTCAGAAACTTGTCTAGCAATGTTGCTAGCTGCTGTATTGAAAATGCCAGTAAAGGCTACAGACATTGCGCCAAAAATGGTTAAGACTAACAAAATACCTAAAATTTGACCTTTAAGTTCAGCCATAATGCTCCTTTCTAGTAATAGATACCAATCACCGTATGGCGCACAATCGCCATGGTTATAGGATCTTTACTCAACATTAAGGGATAGACCATCACTTCAAGCTTAAATGATAACGTGTCGCCAAATTGCGGTTGACAATGGGCGATGCAAGATAAGGTAAGACCTTCTGTGCTTGCCCAAGTTTGGTGGGACTGAAATAATCCCCCTTCTAAGGAAATCCGTTGACCAATGGTGGTGGCAAAGGATTGCAAATGGCTATGTCGAGCTTGGATGATCGCGATATCCCCTGTTATTAATAGCAGCTGAATCACAAAGATAAGCGATAAAATCATACCCCACTTAGATGCCATAAAGCATGCCTCCAATCAATTGCATCACACCAACCAATAAAGTCATCGCAATCAATGCCGTTGCAATCATGACCCAATTGTTTTGTTGTTGCATTTTTTCGTGAAATTGTAAGAGTTCTTGTTGATAAAATTGATGTTCAACTTGATCGAATAAGTATTGAAATTGTTGCAGTTGTCGTCCATCACCGCCTTGATTTTCAAGTTGATACAAAGAAAATAAAAGTTGTTCTACCATTAAGGATTTAAATTTTTTAGCAAAATAAAGATAAGGCTGTAGGGATTTATCTTGATCAATATCAATCAATAAACCATGAAAGGCTTCCGCCAAATTAGAATCGAGAAAGGGTAGAATTGTTTGCATAGCTTGGTAAGGGGTTTGTCCTTGGAGAATTAAAACCTTAAGTAAACGATATCCATCCATCATTTGCTTTTGTAGATTTCTTAGCTGCGTTTCAAGATGGACTTGCTGTTGAAACCAATGCCACGCCCATAAAGCAACAATGATGGCAATCATGATCAATCCAATATACAGCCAACTCAAAGACAACCATCTTAAATAAAAGACGAAAACTATCAAAAAGATAACGATCAAAAGATAGGTTCGATTGAATTTCATCTTATTTTTTGTTTGACCTGAACCCATTGGTAAAACCAAATTAATTTAGATATCGGAATCAAAACTAATATCACGACGATTAAAACCTGAAAGATGAGTGTATTTTTCATCATTGCAAATAAGTCCGTAAGGATAAGTTTAGATAGAACGAGAATGAGCAAATTTAACATCCATAAAAATAACCATTGAAAAAAATATCGTTTGGTATACCGGTATACTTCAATACGCCTCGTTTCCATCAATCGCGTTTGAAACAAGATACTATCAAATAATGTCATCACATCTCCACCTTGTTGTTCATAAAAACCCAACGTGGATGTAAAAATCTCATAGATGGGATGATGAAATCGTTGTTTTAAATTGATCATGGTTTGCATGACTTCATTACTGGTATAAGATTTAAGCCAATTGGTTTCCTTTAATTGATACCGTTGTGATAAATCAACAAACGTTTCAGTAATGGTTTTTTTGATGGATAAGGTTGTGATGAAATTTTGTAACCAGTAGTACATTTCTTCATCCAACTGATTGATTTTCATTTCCCGTTTCCATCCATTTAGCACCCAAATCCAAAGTAGCCAAATGAAAAAAAGCATGATCACCATTAGGCTTGTCAACGGAACTAACCAACTGATGATGCCCATGATTGGCATGGTTAGAAAAAATGCATATAAAATTCGTTTTACCATGATTGGATAAATCTCAAAACATCTTCTTCAGACATTGATTCATTTAAACGAAACATTCGACCATGGTGATGAATCTGGATGACTTTGATTCTTCTATTCATGCCTTCTTCACTGATTGAAGTTTCTAATTGAATGAGAATCGGAAATGCCGCTTTGACTTCTGTTAGTAAATGATCATGAAGGGAGATAGATTCCCCAATTAGTAACATACTAATCATTCGAGAATAAATATGATCGATGTCATCACTATGAAGTGTGGTGATAATAGGATGACCTGTTTTAACTGATCTTAAGACTTCTTTAAATTCTTCTCCTCTTGATTCAGCGATGAGTAACCAGTCTGGATGCGAACGTAAGGCACCAGTGATCATGCGTTGAAAATCATGCATCTTAGAAATTTGCCAAATCGTTAAATCTAGTTGAGGAATATCTAACCCATCAAGTTCGAGAATGTTATCAAGAACGATGACCCTTTGAGCATTAGGAATTAATCCAAGTAATTCCTTTTGTAATTGGGTTTTCCCAGACCCCGTTTTGCCGGCGATGACGATTGATAATCGATGCGCCATGAGAAATTGAAATAATGGCCTCCATCGACTATTTTCACTAAGAAATCGAAAAAGGTTTTGTCCTGGCAAAGCATGAATGCGTATGGCAAATGAAAGAGAAGGTTGAAAATGCTTACGACTGATGGACGGTCCAACCGCAAAAATACGATACCGCATAATGCTCATTTCCACGATGGGATCTAAAAATGTAAATGGTAAATTCATAAAATTAGCGAGTTGTTTGATGAGCTGATAAGCGTCTTTATAAGACATCAATGCTTCTGCTTTCTGTCTACCATCAATCGTGGATTGATAAAATAGTGATTCGCCATTATAGGTGATGTCGGTTATATCTTCGCGTGTTAATAAAGAGCCTAAGATTGAATGTTCTAAAAATACACGTGCTTGTTCTACATCACTCATTGAGAAACCAATTGGTAATGGCGAGAAAATGATATGGGATGAACTTGTAAGTGGATCCGTAAGTTCGTTAACACTCCATAACATTGGACATCACATATTGAAATTTGATCCTTTTGAAAAAACTCGAATTCTAGGGTATAAGAAGTTTGTTCATCATAAAATTGCATTTGAAAAAATGATTGAATGCCATTTGAAATCGTTAATGGATCCAACCAAAAATGAATAGAAGATTGTTGAATCGAAGTTGATAAATACTGTTGGATAACACTTGGAGTTAATGTATCGAATCCAGTTTGAAATCGATGCACAACGACACTGAAGTGAAATAACGATAAACTTAAGATAAACCCCGGGAAAATGATGAATACACTATGCATAAATTTTTACACAATTGGTACTGGATATACACCCACCGAATAACGCCATATTTGCAAAATAGTTAAAAGCATACTCAATTCGAATTTGATGGAAGTGAATCATGGTAAATTCAATTTTCATCCGTTGTTCCTTTAAATTTGCATACTCTAAAATCGGAAAGAAAAGATGATTGGTGGGGACATATTCATCAACGGAAACCTGGCTTGGCATCAATGTTTTTGGATGAACAAAAAGTGGAGGAAGGAAAAATTGAAGGGTATCACCAATCAGTTGAATATTGAGCGAGATACTTCGAAATTCATTTGACAGTAAATCCAATCCTTCTAGGCTAGGGTGGTTCGCTATTAAGAGGCGAGCACCGATTATTTCAACTTCTTTCTCTAATACTGATAGAATTCGCAATTTCATTTTGGAAAGATCTAGTTTTCCATATGTCTGATGAAATTGCTCGACTGCCATTCCTTCAAATCTTAGATGCTCATGCTCATACTTAATCAATCCACTTCCATCTAATCTTGTAATAGTGCGATTAGATAAAAATGGAGAAGACAGATCTTGAATGAAAAAGCTTTGACGGGGATACACTTGTATGGTGATATTGCTGGCATAGTTTGCTCTAGAAGCATAAAGCTTTAAGGTCGCAACTCCCCCATCAAATAATGTAGCAGGAAGGTCTAGTGTCTTTTGAATTGTCATCCTTGGGGAAAAGGATTGAATATACACCAAAACTTCATGATATTTAGAATTTGAAAGTCTCCATGCAAGCGTAATATCGTCGCCGTATGTGTTAAAAAACTGAAAAGAGGCTCTTGTTCCTTCCATGATCGTATATGGTTGAATCACCAAATTTTGATAACGTCGATAGTGAGAAGTGCCTCCACCGCCATCTTCCTGAAAAATCATCATCAGCATTAAAATAGAAAGGAATAATTTCATCTTACTTAAAAAAACTAAGCAATTCTTTTAAGGCTTTGTTTTTAATACGGTAATACGTGCTTCTAGCATAAAAATTCAACCACCACTGATGATCCTTCATATTAATGAAATCATTTATGATGATTTGCCTAGACTCTTCAATCAAATGTTGCAAAATGTAGTGGAATGCTTCAATAAACTTCATATTATTCAAATATAAAGAACGCTGCTGATCGTTTTGATTCGCTTGAAACATCATCACCTGTATTTTTGCTTGTTTGTATCTCAGGGTAAATTGAGATACTTCTTTTGTCATTTGCTTCAAATTAGCTTGCATCATGTCTCCTCCTTCCTTTCTGATGCTTTACCTCTTAATAGTGAAATAAATTATAAAATGGTATGAAGGATTATGTTGTTGATTGCAAATCAAGATAGTATCTCTTAAAATTGGCAAAGGAGAACCCCATGAAAACGATACTTAACGAATCTTTAGATCCAAGATTTAATCTTGCTTTAGAGGAATACATCTTAAAATATTTAGATACAACTGAGGACTTTATCTTTCTTTGGCAAAATGCGAATTCTGTAATCATCGGAAGAAATCAAAACACGATTGAAGAAGTAAATGCCCAATATGTTTTAGAACACAAAGTGAATGTGGTTCGGCGAATCACAGGTGGTGGGGCAGTCTATCATGATTTAGGTAACTTAAATTTTTCATTTATTACTAACACAACGAAAGATAACGTCAATAACTACCGTAAGTTTACCGATCCCGTTATTCAAGCTCTCCAAAGTTATGGGGTACCAGCCGAATTTGGTGGAAGAAACGACATACTCGTTGAAGGAATGAAAATTTCTGGCAACGCCCAAGCGTTTCATAAACACCGTTTTCTGCATCATGGAACTATTTTGTTCAATGCAGATTTAACGATGCTAGGGAAAATCTTAAATCCAAAGCCAGATAAAATTGAATCCAAAGGGATTAAATCCGTTCGATCAAGAGTCACCAATATCTTGCCTTACTTTAAAACGGTTCCGACGATGAAAGAATTTAAGAGTCGCTTACTCGAAAAATTATTAAATACAAACAATATCAAACCTTTTATTTATGATTTAACTGCCAAGGATTTAAGTAAAATCAATGAATTAGTAAAAACCAAATTTTCTACTTGGAATTGGAATTATGGCGAATCACCTGCCTTCACGATTGAAAAATATGCTCGTTATGAAGGTGGTGGCGTTTCCTTCCGATTAAATGTTGAAAATGGTTTGATTAAAACCGTAAAAATCTTTGGCGACTTTTTAGGAACCAAAGATATTACAGATGTTGAAAAAGCTTTATCCAATACACTCTTTCAACGAGATGCAGTGAAAGTGAAACTAAGTCCTTTGAATCTTGATGAATATTTCTTAAAGATTACCTTGGATAACGTTCTCGATTGCCTTTTTGCTTAGTCTTGAAATGAAAAAGCCATCGTGAATACGATGGCTTTTCATTTGTTTATTCAATTGAACGGGCTAAATGTGAATCGGTTTATCAATGATCCCGTGGGCGGCTTCCATCATCATTTCTGATAACGTTGGATGAGGATGAATCGTATGCACAAGCTCTTCTGCAGTTGCTTCTAAATTGATTGCTAAAGAAGCTTCTGTAATCATTTCAGTCGCAGAAGGGGCCATGATATGGACACCGATAATTTCGTTATAAGGTTTTGAAACAATGATTTTGACTAAGCCATCTTTTTCATTTTCACCCATTGCTTTACCATTGGCTGCAAGAGGGAAGGTTGAAACTTTATAATCGATACCTTTTGCTTTGGCGTCTTGTTCGGTAACCCCAACCATGGCGATTTCTGGGAACGTATAAATACCACTTGGGATGGCATGATAATCCATCTTTGTATCTTTACCTTGGATGTGATCAATCGCTACTAAACCAGCATGAGAGGCGACATGGGCGAGCATATACTTACCCGTGACATCTCCAATTGCATAAACATTCGGAATGGAGGTTTGCATGTGTTCGTTGACTTGAACACCAGCTTTTTCCATCGCTAAATTAAGTGAAGCAAAACTATTGGTGTTAGGTTTCATCCCAACTGCCATCAATACTTTATCCGCTTGAACTTCAATGGTCTTACCATCCAATTCATAACTGACTGATGTTGAACCGATTGCATTGACACTTGCAGAGGTAATGATTTGAATGCCATCTTTGGTGATTTTCTTTTGGAAAAGGTTGCGTAATTCTTCATCCACAGATGAAAGGATGGTTGGTAATCTTTCAATAACCGTTACCTTGGTGCCGAGAGAATTAAAAATCGTGGCAAATTCTAAACCGATCACGCCACCCCCAACAATCACAAGGGATTGTGGTAAGGTTTTTAAGTCTAATATTTCTTTACTGGTTAAGACAAATCCAGTATCAAAGGCTTCTTTTAAACCAGTGATGGGAGGCATAATCACACTTGCACCGGTTGCAAGAATTAAAGATTTCGTTTCATACGTTTCTTCGCCAACTTTAACGTGATTGGCGTCGATCACTTCTGCATAACCTTTAATCAGGGTTGCTCCATTTTTCTTTAATAGCGCAGCTACGCCACCCGTTAAACGACGAACAACGGAATCTTTGCGCTTGACCATATCAGGAAAATTAGCAGTAAATGAGTCTGGTTTAACATCAATTCCGTAGTCTTTAGCATGTTTTAATTGTTCAAAAACTTTGGCGGATTTTAATAGGGTTTTGGTAGGAATGCATCCCCAATTTAAACAGACACCACCGACATTATCTTTTTCGATGACAGCAACTTTTAAACCAAGTTGGCCAGCTTTAATGGCGGCAACATATCCACCAGGTCCACCGCCGACGATGAGGACATCAAAATTTTGCATCGGGTTCACCTAGCTTAAGAATAAGAAGATTTGCATTGGGTCCGATAATAATTCTTTAACCTTGAGTAAGAATCGGCCACCATCGGCACCATCAATGACACGGTGGTCAATGGTGAGTGATAAAGGTAACACATCACGAATCACAATTTGATCGCCTTCCACAACAGGCTTACGGTAAATGCTACCCACACCTAAGATAGCAAGTTCTGGATGCTTAATCACAGGTGTACCGAGTTTAATACCGGTGGTGCCATAATTGGTAATGGAAAAGGTTCCATTTTGTAATTCTTCTAATTTAACGGTTCTTGCACGAGTAGCAGCACCAAGCGTTTCGATTTCTTTTGCGAGCGTCACAATCGACTTTTGATCGGCGTTTTTAACATTAGGAACAATCAAGCCATCCGGTGTATCAACGGCAACGCCAATATTGATAAAGTCCTTATAAACAATTTCTTCTGCTTCATGATCAAATGACGCATTGAAAATTGGATAGTCTTTAATCGCCATGGTGACGGCCTTAACAATGAATGGTAAGTAGGTTAACTTAATACCTTTTTCTTCTAATTTTGCTTTTTGTGATTTACGGAATTCCACCAATTTGGTGACATCAATTTCATCCATTAACGTCGTGGATGGGATGACTAAATTGGCAGTGTTCATTGCCTTCACAATAGCTTGACGCAACTTTGAAATCTTCACGCGTTTCACGCCGTCTTTTGGTAAGGCGGGCATGGAAACGGATTGGAATGCAAAGGTTGAAGTGGCTTGGGATTGGGTTGATGAACCAGTGGTAGATTTTGCAGCAGCTTGAATATCTGCTTTCATGATGCGACCTTGTTCACCTGATCCCTTGAGTTTGGTGATATCAACTTTTAAATCAGCAGCCATTTTACGTGCCACTGGGGTTGCTAATACTTTGCCTTTATTTTCAACAGCAACAGCAGTATTTTCAAAACCTTCATTGGAACTCGCAATGACATCATTGGAAACAACAACTTCACCAACAACGGCAGCGCCTTTTTCTTCAGCAGCTTGCTTCTTCACTTCTGGTTTTGGTGCTTCTTTTTTCACTTCAGCTTTTGGAGCTTCAGTAACAGTTGCCGCACTTTTGCCTGAATCATCAATCGTAACTAAAGTTTCGCCAACGTGAATGGTTTGACCAACTTGAGCACCTAATTTAGTGATAAAACCAGTAACTGGAGCTGGGATTTCTGCATTCACTTTGTCAGTTTCAACGACGCATAGGACATCGCCTTCTTTAACTTTATCGCCAACTTTAAAGAACCATTTTAAAATTTGTCCTTCGTGAAGGCCTTCACCAATATCCGTAAATTTAAAGTCGTACATGGTTTACCTCCTTAAAATTTAAACGACATGAGTTTTTTAATTTCGTAACTAATTCTCTTCACATCTGGAATGTGGTGATATTCGCCACGTGCTAAAGGTACCGTGATATCCCAGCTGGTCACGCGAGCTGGAGCCGCTTCTAAAGATAAGAAGCAATTTTCCGTCACGCGCGTAATGATTTCAGAGGCAACACCTAAGGTTTTAATCGCTTCTTGTACAACGATTAAGCGTCCAGTTTTGCGAACCGAAGCGTAGATGGTTTGATAATCAATCGGTGCGATTGAACGTAAATCAATTAATTCAACACGGACGCCTTCTGCTTCTAATGCTTTGACAGCCTTAAAGGTGTCGTGCACCATGGCACCCCAGCTAACAACCGTAAGATTAGGATCTTTGGCAGCATAGAAAACTTTGGCTTTACCAATTGGTATCAAGTATTCATTTTCAGGTACTTCTTGTTTAAAGGCGCGATAAATTTTCTTTGGTTCTAAGTAAACAACTGGATCCGGATCTTGGATCGCAGATGCAAGTAAACCTTTCGCATCATATGGGGTTGCTGGATAAACCACTTTTAAACCTGGAATATGAGCAAATAAAGTTTCAATCGCTTCTGAGTGGTGTTCAAGTGCGCGAATACCACCGCCCATTGGTACGCGAAGCACCATGGGAACTGTGAAACGACCACGGCTACGATTACGCATACGTGCAGCGTGAACCGCTAATTGGTTAAATCCATTGAACATAAAACCATCAAATTGCATTTCAGCGACTGGCTTTAAGCCATTGATGGCCATCCCGATTGCGGAACCGACAATCCCTGCTTCTGAAATGGGGGTATCAAAACAGCGAAGTTCGCCAAATTCTTTTTGTAAACCGGCAGTGACACGGAAGACACCACCTTCAAAACCTGCGTCTTCACCGAAGACAACGACGGTTTTGTCTTTACGCATTTGTTCGAATAAACCAGTATTAATTGCCTGTAACAATGTCATTTCTGCCATGGTTATTTACCTGCCGTTTCTTTCACGAAGTTTTTCAAGTATTCTTTTTGTTCTTTTAGTTCATCCGTAAGCGTTGCATAGGTATAATCGAAAACTTCATCGATGGTCACAATTGGACCTTCTTTTTCGACTTTTTCAAACGTCGTTTTGACGTAGGCTTCGAGTTCTTCATCTAGCTTCGCTTCTTTTGCATCATCCCAAAGACCCTTGGTTTCCATATAAACTTTAAAGCGAATGAGTGGATCTTTTTTCTTCCATTCTTCAACTTCTTCATTCTTACGATAAATGGTTGGATCGTCTGAGGTTGTATGAGGACCAAGGCGATACGTAAATGCTTCAATCAACGTTGGACCTTCACCTTTGCGTGCGCGTTCTGCTGCTTCTTTAACAACAGCATACATCGCTAAGACGTCATTACCATCGACTTGAATACCTGGAACACCAACTGCAACTGCTTTTTGAGCAAGTGTTTCTGCTTTGGTGGCTTTACGACGTGGGGTAGAAATAGCCCATTGGTTATTTTGAATAATGCCAATCATCGGAGCGTCATACGTTGCCGCAAAGTTTAAACCTTCATAGAATTCACCATGGGAGGTACCACCATCACCAATATAGGTGACAGCGATTTGCTTGTTGTTCTTTAATACTTTTGAAGCATAGGCCAAACCAGAGGCATGACCATATTGAGATCCGATTGGAATATTGACTGGTAAGACATTGACATCATCAGGAACGCGAGAACCACGTTCGTTACCAAACCAATATAAATAAATATTTTCTAAAGGAACATTGTGATAAAGCATCGCAGCATGTTCACGGAAAGCTGGAGAGATCCAGTCATTTTTGTCTAAAGCAGCCATGGTTCCGATTTGTGCAGCTTCTTGTCCTTGAACTGGAGCAAAGGTTAACATTCTTCCTTGACGTTGATATTGAAGTGCGCGAATATCAGCAATTCGAGCTAACTTCATGGTCCGATACATCTTCAGAAGGGTTTTTTCATCAATTTTGGGTTCGTATTCAGGAGCAATTAATTTGCCCTTTTCATCTAAAATCGCAAAGCGTTGTTTCTTTTGCGGGTCGAATTTACCTAAAATCATCACAATTCTCCTTTTCTATATGCTAGTGAAATCTTTTTTGCTAGCAAAGAAAATATACTCAAAATCCTTTTGAATAGCAATAGTTTTAGTAAAACATTGATGCTTGTGAAAACATATTTTTAATGTAAGCGTTTTCGGTGAATGGCAATTTGATATTGTCCAATAACTTTAGAAGTTTATATAATAGAACCATGATTATCTTAACTGGACCCTCGGCGAGCGGAAAAACTGAAATTGCCAAAATACTTTTTATGAAGCATGGCATCAAAAAAGTGATCACCCATACAACACGCCCAATAAGACCTACCGAAATCCCAGAAGTCGATTATCACTTTGTATCAGAAGATAACTTTAACACCATGAAAGCGCAGAATGGATTTATTGAAACAACCTTCTATAACGGTTATCAATATGGAACGTCAAAAACAGAAGTAGGCGATCAAAAAGTTTTAATCGTGGATGCTAATGGTTTAGAAGCTTTTGTTAAACTACATAATCCTAGATTCGTTACATTCTTTATTCAAGCTAATGAAATCACTAGGATTAATCGAATGATCATCCGCGGTCAAGATTTGGATTTTGCAAAAAAAAGACTAGCATTTGACCTCACTAGTTTTAATCGGAAAAAAATGCCTCCCATTGATTATGAAATTGATAATGAATCCGTATCGATTGAGGATGCAAGTGATAAAATCTACCAACTATATCAAAAGCATTTAAAGAAAAAAAACATCTAGTTCTCACTAGATGTTTTTCTTTAACTTAATTAAAAGTTTAGGCTGCTTCTTCGAATTTCGCTTCTGTGGATAAGAAGGTCGAAACGGTGTTTAACATAATGCCATACACAACTTTAGACGTGATGTCTGCGATTGTATATAAGACTTGTTGTGAAACAACCACGAAGGAATCGATACCGACACCAAAGAGTGCTGGCATGATATAAGCAACAGGATAAATGGTCCAGGTAATATAGAACCATGGCTTGATGAATTTAAAGACACCGACGAGCTTGCTGCTCTTGATGTTCTTTGCACCTTCATCGATAACTTTGGTCATGGTAATTAAGATAAACACGTAGAAGACGGTTGAGATAACACCCCAAACGATCCACCAGAGTTCGTTACCAGCGACAAAGTCAGTTCTTCCTGGTTCGTAGAATTGGCCAATATAACCCGTCACAATCATGAGCATGCCATAAAGTGTGAAGTCATACCAATATTTACGGAAAGCTTTTCCGGAAATTAAGGCCACAAATAGAATTTGCGTTAAAAGATTAGGAACGTCGATGAGCCAGTTTAAGTAACGGAAACCATTAGAGAAAGTTCCATTCGAAACATAAAGGCCATTCACGAGTTCATAAGCATCAACCCAGGCTACTTGTTGAGCAAACAATAAGAGTAAAGCAGAGATTGACACAACGACGGATAGGATGTTCGACATGCGGAACTTCGGATGGTTTTGACGAATCGTCAACCAGAAGTACAGCAACCCGGCCGCCATCACAGCATAACCGAGAGTAAGGATATGGGAAACGAGTTCGAATTCCCATATTTGTAAAGTAATATCTGACATAAGGTCCTCCTTTATTACTTTCTAAGAGATATCTTAAATGAAATTGGTAGCGCTTTCAAGCAAAATAGTAATAGAGAAAACCTTAAAAGATAATTATATCGATAAAGATGAAAAATCAATGATTTGATCGGCTATATGGTTTGCATCCTCGCGATGATGCGTCACCAGTAATACCGTCATCTTCAATTGTTTAAATAAGGGTTTGAGATCTTGGCGAATTCTTTCGGCGAGTTTGGAATCAAGATTGGAAAAAGGTTCATCCATTAATAAGAGGGAGGGTTTGGGAGCAAGTGCACGAGCGATAGCCACTCTTTGCATTTGACCACCTGATAACTGATGAGGGAAAGAGAAGGCAACATCACTTAACGAGAACACTTTAAGCCATTCATCGATCTCAGCTTGTTTCTTTTGATGTTTTGACTTTAAACCAAAACCAATGTTTTGTCTGACGGTTAGATGAGGGAATAAAGCATAATCCTGAAAAACCACACCAATCCCACGAGCTTGTGGGGTTAGAAAATGTTGGTCATCAAAGAAGGTAACTTGGTTAAATGAAATGGAACCTTTAGATGGTTTCAATGTCCCTAATAGTAATTGGATCAACGTAGACTTTCCACAACCACTCACACCGGTTAAGGCAACAATTTGACCTTGTTCAATACCAAGAGAAAGATTCTCAATCAAGGGTTGATTGGTCTTATAACGAAAATATAGTTGATGAATATTAAGACTCATAAGTATTAACCTTTAACATCATATCACTGGCAAAGATGACCGCACTTGCAGTTAACATGATCAATGTTAATGCCATCGGACTAGCTAAATTAAGTTGTTCATCTCCAGCATATTGATATAAATAAGTGGCAAGGGTTTGAAAATTAAACGGTCTTAAAATTAGGGTCAGTGGTAATTCTTTAAATAAATCTACCATCACAATTAACGAAGCGGCAATCACACCATGACTAATCAAAGGTAGATCAATAGCAAACAGCGTTTCAAGATATCCTTTTTTTAGGGCGTGACTTGCCAGCGTATATTTCATGCCAATTTTATGATAAGTGCCTTCGATGATGTTGCTACCAACTGCAAAAAACCTTAACACAAGCGCCATGGTTAGTAGAATAAGGGATCCTGAAATAATCATCGAATTCATGTTAAAGAAATCAGCCATCATCCGATCAATGGGAACCCACATTAAGATCATGCCGACGGCAATGACTGCGCCGGGTAAAGCATATCCTAAGGTCAGCAAGCGTTGAATCCATTTTTTCCAAGGTTTTGGCATGATGCGTTGAAAGTTGATAATCATTAACGCTAAAACGATGATGATGATCGTCGGATAAAAAGCCATGATGATGGTTGAATATAAACCATCCCAAAAATGCCTGGCATATACATCTTCCGGAACATTCGGTAACCACCAAAGTAATTGAATTAATGGAATCATTAAAGCAAAGACTAATGTCACCGTTGCGATGGAATAAAATAACCAGGCTGTAGACGACGGTAAAGTTTTCTTCATTAATGGCTTAATTTGTGTCGTGGAATAACTGTATTTAAATGATTTTCTTAAACTTGCTTCAATCCAAAGAATGACAACTATAAAAGCAATCAATTGAATCGAAAACCGCACAGCCGTATTTAAATCATTCCCATTAAACCAAGCTTGAAAAATGGTCGTCGCGTACACTCTCAAACCAAAATAGTGGACTAAACCATAGTCATTTAAGACTTCCATTGTCACTAATACCATTGCACCAATTAAAGCCGGTCTTAATAATGGAAAAATAATCTTCCAAAACATCTTGATTGAATTGGCACCTAGACTTTGTGCAGACGCATACATCGTTTGAGGTTGTTTGCTTAAAAAGGATCGAATGGCAAGGTAAATATAAGGATATAACGTTAAAGAAAAAAGAATAATCGCACCCGGTAAATTGGTGATGACAAAGTAGGGTTGATACCATGCTCCACTCAATAAATCGACATAAATATATCCTAATAAATAAGTAGGAATCGCAAGAGGAATCACAAGGAGAATATCCCAAAGCCTTGCAAAGGGAATCCGATAAAAACTCATCCAATAAGCGAGGGAAACGCCGATGAAGGAACTTAGTAAAAGGGTCCCGACCACTAAGATAAAGCTTTGAATCAAAACATCTGGAAACCAATAGGTTTGCATCCAGTACCACATCGGACCGGCCTCAGCAAAAAGCGGAGGCACAAATTGAAATAAAAATATACAGACAAAAATCAAAGCAAAAGTGGTGATGAATGTAAAGGGATTCCATCGATGAAGCTGCATTATTGCCATCCCGCTTCCAACATCAATTGAAAGGCTCTTTCACTTTGTGAAGATAATGCAGATAAAGGAATATCTTGTTCGTTAAATGAACCCCATGATGCTAATAAAGGATGGGGGGTGACATTGAATCTGGCAGGATATTCAAAATTTGCATCGGCAAATATTCTTTGTGAATCAATTGATAACATAAATTCAACTAAGCTTTTGGCATGCTCTACTCGTTGACTATACCGTGTTAATCCCATTCCTGAAACATTAATATGCGTGCCAAACGATGCCTGATTGGGAAAGAAAACTTCTAACGAGGATGCCACTTCAACTTCCGTTGGGTCTTCTGAATACAACATTTTTCCAAAGTAATAAGAATTCATGATCGCAACGTCTGCAATCCCGTTATAAACTGCTTTCGCTTGGTCACGATCATTACCAATCGGATGTTTACTTTGCGATAGAGGGTCTCTAATGGCAAAGTTATGGACGAGATTGGTTAACCATTCAAGTGTCGCCGATTCACCCATTTCCTCAATCATCGCAGCCACCATTGATTGGTTATAGACGTGACTCGAACTTCTAACGGCAATTTTTTCATACCATTCGGGTTGACCTAAAGCTTCATAAGTTGATAAAGAAGATACATTTGTTACATCAGGATTATAGACAAAGATACGTGCACGTTTCGTAAGGGCAATCCATTGTTGGTCATCATCTTGCATATAACTTGGCACAAGATTTAAAAAGGATTCATCGCCAAAGGATTGCAGTAATCCTTTTGCCTTGGCGCGACCTAATCGCCCAGCATCAGTAAGGAAAACCAAATCGGCTACGGTGGCTTGACCTTCGGTTTCTAATCTGGTCAATAAAGGATCGGCATCCAATTTAACGACATTCACTTGAATGCCGGTTTCAAGTTCAAACGCATCATAAAGATTTTGATCAACATCATAATGCCGATCCGTATATAGATTGACAAAGGCAACAGGACTTTGACAACCTGTTAACATCGTGAGGATAAAGGGCACGATCCCTAAATAGTTCGACTTCATCATCTATCTCCACGAAACCATGATGGTTTCTACTAAAAAAATTATAGCAAAAATGATTAAAAGATTCCTTCTTGTTCAGCCCAATCGATAAATTCATCATAGGCCATTCGTTTATCGTAAATTTTGTCTTCGGTAATATAAATGATGCGATTGGCGACGGTGGCAAGAAGTTCGTGGTCATGACTGGTAAATAAAATCACACCTTTATAATTCATCATGCCTTTATTTAATGCCGTGATTGACTCTAAATCAAGGTGATTGGTGGGTTCATCCATCAGTAAAACATTACCTGCAGTTAACATCATTCGTGCAAACATACATCTCACTTTTTCCCCACCCGATAAAACGGTAACAGGCTTAAGGGCTTCTTCTCCAGAAAATAACATCCGACCTAACCAACCTCTTAAGTAAGATTCGGTTTGATCCTTAGAATAGGGTCTTAGCCAATCAACAAGATGCATTCTTTCTTTAAAAAATTCACTATTGTCTTGAGGAAGGTAAGTCGGTGTCACTGTAATACCCCATTTGTAAGTGCCTTCATCATGGGTTTTCGTACCAAGCAGAATTTCAAATAGCGTCGTAATACGTTGAGAACTATCAGACAAAATTGCAATCTTTTCACCACGATGAATCGATAAGGATAAAGAAGGTATTAATCCTTTTTTCTTGAAACCTTGGAAACTCAACACATCCTGACCTAAGTCTTTTTCAAACTTAAAATCAATAAATGGATATCGTCTTGAAGATGGTTTTAAATCTTCTAGAGTGATTTTTTCCAACTCTTTTTTTCGGGAGGTTGCTTGTTTACTCTTACTCGCATTGGCAGAAAATCGAGCGATAAATTCTTGAAGTTCTTTCATCCGATTTTCTTTTTTAGTATTTTCATCTTTGGATTGCTTTAATACCAATTGACTGGATTCATACCAAAAATCATAATTACCAACAAACATGCTAATTTTTCCGTAATCAACATCTAAAATACGCGTGCATACTTTATTCAAAAAGTGGCGATCATGGGAAACGATGATCACGGTATTTTCAAAATTAAATAGGAAATTTTCTAACCAATGAGAGGCGACGGCATCTAGGTTATTGGTGGGTTCATCTAAAATTAAAATATCAGGGTTTCCAAATAGAGCTTGTGCTAAAAGCACTTTCACTTTTAGTTTACTATCTAAATCTTTCATCAACACATCTTGCTTATTTTCTTTAATGCCAAGAGCGTTTAATAAGCTACGGGCGTTTGCTTCAGATTCATATCCACCCATTTCCGCATATTCACTTTCCATGTCTGCTGCCTTGATGCCATCCTTTTCATCAAAATCTGGCTTTGCATACAGGGCATCAAGTTCGGCTCTAAGCAGTTTAATTTTGGGAAATCCAAGCATGACCGTGTCAACAGCCGAATAGGCGTTGAAGGCGTTTTGATCTTGTTTTAAGATTGACATCCGTTCTTTTTTATCACGAAAAACATCGCCTGCAGTGGGATCAATTTCACCTGATAAAATTTTTAAAAATGTGGATTTACCAGCACCATTCGCCCCGATGATGCCGTAACAATTTCCTTTTGTAAAGGAAAGCGAAACATCTTTAAATAAAATCCGTCCACCGAATTGAAGTGAGACATTACCGACTTCTAACATCTATGCGTCCTCCAAGTTTTTCTAGGTATTTACCAACATCGTAAGTGAGCTTTGCGCTCCCTTTGCTAAAATGCGGTTTTAGTTTTAATTTTTTGGGAAAACCAAAACTTTCTCCAGGTCCATTTGGACCAATAAAACTACCATTCACTACAAATGAATTGCCACAGGCGTAGGTTAGACTTAAGGCACCTGATTCAGCTGAGTGACTCACCAATGAAATAAAACCGTTAACCAAGAATTGTAGCCAACCCGGCAAGGAGCGAACAATATTTGTCGCAGCAATACCAGGATGCACTAAGACTGCCGAAACGTGATCTAAAACTGGGAAATCAAAGAGATTTAAATTCATTTGTAGGACATGATGGAGCATGGCAATTGCCAATTTGCTATTCGCATATTGTTTCATTCTTGAAAATCTGGGATTAAGCAAAGCATTGATATTGGATAATTTTGCTCGATAAGAGGAGTAAGAACCAACCAAAACCAACCTTATATCTGGATTCTTTTGATCAAGAAAACCTAACAGTTCTCTTAATAAATAATAAACATTAAAAAAGTTGACGCCGGTGGTTAAAGGAAAACCCTCTGGCGTTTTAAGTGTGGGATTCGGCATAATGATGCCAGCATTTAATAGAACGATATCAATCTTTGAATACTGATTTTTGATAATCTGTACAAATTGATCAATCGATTGGAATGAACTTTGATCGTAAGGAATAATCGTTAATCGTGCTGTCGGTATATCCTTAAGGATTTCTATTTTTGCAAGTTCGGCAGTCTTTACATTCCGGCACGCCATTAAGATGTGGCCGCCGCGATAAGCTAATTGTTTAGCAGCATAAAAACCCAAACCGCTATTTGCGCCTGTAATTAAAATCGTTTTGTTTGATAAATCAGCAATATGTTGGTTTAACCATGCGGTATATTTCATAGGTGATACCGCAAAATTTTACCACATTTAAGAACAAAGTTTAATCGTTATCGCTACTTTCCTTGATAGATTCAGGTAACGTTATTTTTATCTTTTCTACCGTGAATTTTTCGACTTCTAAAACTTCGATTTGAAAATCTTGAATGGTAAATTTATCTCCAACTCTTGCAAACTTACCTAAATGTGACAAAACCCAACCACTGACCGTGGCATAATCCGAAGTTTCAACATAAGGAAGGTTAAGTTCTTTATAGAGCATTTCGATATTGAGATTACCCTCTACAAGATAAACTTGATCACTTTGCTTGATGATGGGAGGTAAAATATCATCTGTTTCATCCCAAATTTCTCCGACAATTTCTTCAACGATATCTTCTAATGTAATCAAACCTTCTGTGCCACCATGTTCATCGATGACAATGGCCATTTGTTGTTTTTGTTCTTTAAATAATCCAAGGATCTTACTTAACGCTTGATTGCGAGGAACAAATAAAGGTGCTGTCAAAATAGAAGGTAATTCAACAGGTAATTGATGTAAAAAACGTTTATACAATTTTTTAGTCGGTAAAATTCCAACAATTTTATCTAATGTTTGGTCATAAACTGGAATGCGAGAATATCCAAAGATATCTGGATTAAGCAGTAAGTTTTGACTATCATCCTCGATATTGAAAGCAAATATATCAATACGAGGAGTCATCACTTCATAAGCCTTTTTATCTGAAAAGGTTAGGGTTGATCTTATCAAATTACCTTTCTTTTCATCAATCATGCCTTTTTCTTCAATGGTATCGACCATCGTTTCTAATTCTTCATCATTATATTTACTACGGTTTTCCTTACGTTTTTGAACAAAAAGTAACCGTACCGGAAACACAATGATGCCAACAAGCCAAACAAACGGAGTAAAAATGATCCTCAACATTAAGACTGGATAGACAAACCATAGGCTCAATTGCAATGCATTCACTTTTCCAACGGTTTTGGGAATGAGTTCACCAAAAATAACAATAATGAAGAAAATAACAACGGCAGAAAAGGTTGCCGCTAATCCAGGATTGGGTAATAAAGGAGCGATAAATTGAATCGATAATAATGCGGTCACGGACGAGTTAAATATATTAACGACGCCATTACCAAATAACAACGCAGAAGAATATTGGTCATAATGTTCTGCAATCGCTAATGCTTTTTTGGCTTGACGATTGCCTTGATTAATCAATCCTTTCAACTTAACATGATTAACGGCCGTAAATGCCATTTCTGACATTGAAAAAAATGCCGAAAACAATAAAGCAATTATCATCGAAAATACTAATTGCCATGCACTAACCACGTATGACTCCTGTATGTTTGACGAGTTCTTCCATCTGACCCACAATTTCTTCTAGGACATCTTCCATCGTCACCATGCCAAGAACTTGACCTTGTTGATCCTTAACGATTGCCACATGCGTTCGATATTTTTTATACCCTTCAAATAATTCATCAATGGTAACTTTACTAGAAACAAAATATGGCTTTTTAATTAAGATTGCAGGATCGATTTGTCGATGTTTTTGAATGGATTGAAAATAGGTGCGAATCGATAAAACCCCAATAATTTGCTGCATGGAATCTCGATAAATGGGAACGCGCGAAAAAGGAGAGGCAATCAACTTTTCTGCAAGGTCAGCTTCATGGAGTGCTGTTTCAGGAATACCAAATATTTGATCAATCGGGGTTAAGACGTCTTTAACAGCAGTATCTGAAAACTCAATCGCCGATTGAATTAACTTCACTTCACTTTCATTCAACGTACCCTCTTGATGTTGTTTTTCTACAATCGATGAAAAATCTTCTTCGGTCATCATCGTATTGTTTTCTGCTTTTTGGAATCGTTTTAATAAACGATTTAAATTATAGAATATGATATAAATTGGATAAAAAAGGATTCTAAAAAAACCAAAAACAACGGTGACAAATAAAGCAGACTGGAGAGGAAGGCCTCTACCAATCACTTTAGGAATGGTGTCACAAAAAATATAGAACAATAAGGCAGCAATAACCGTTGCAACTAAGGTTCCAACTCCATCATCTTGAAATAATTGAATAAAGAATATCGTTGATAGCGTTGATAATAAAACGGAAGTAATATTACTTCCAATCACGGTTACAATCACCGAACCATCAAATTGTTGAATATAGCGTAGCGTTTTTTTAGCAATGGAAGAGGATTCTGATAACACCTTGATGCGAATCGGATCAACTGCAGCAAAGGCCGTTTCAGCTAAAGAAAAATAAGCACCAAAAACGAGAATGATAACGAGAATAAACCACAGCCAAGGGTCAGAAAACATAATTATATTATACAGTAAATTACTTCGTCACTTGATGGCAATGCCGGCAACGAGGTTCATAAGCTTCCGAGGCACCAACTTTAATGATGGGATCTGCATAATGGGCAGGTTTACCATTAATGATTCGTTGAGTTTTGGTTGCAGGTGCACCACAAACAACACAAATTGCGGTCAGTTTAAGAACATCTTCTGCAATCGTCATAAGCGATGCTGTAATAGGAAACGGTTCACCCCGGAAATCGGTATCGAGTCCACCCAAAATGACGCGAATGCCTTTTAATGCAAGACGTTGAGCGATATAGATAATTTCTTTATCAAGGAATTGAACTTCATCGACTGCAATCGCAAATGTCGAGGAATCCACGTAGTCTAATATTTCTTTACTGTCTTTAATGGAAATGGACTTAGCCTTTAAATTGGAGTGTGAGACAACCTCATCAGCTGAATATCGATTATCAATACCAGGTTTAAAGACGAGCGTTTTTTTCTTGGCATATTCTAATCGTTTAATTCTGCGAATCAATTCTTCACTTTTTCCTGCAAACATCGGTCCACATATGACTTCAATCCAACCTGGGCGTGATATTAATTCCATAACTTTCTCCTATTTAATAAATGCTTTTGACCAAGGTAAAAAAGGAATTTCTTTTTGAGGTAATGATTTTTTAGCCATTAAATCATCCACCAGTTTCTTGGCTCGTTTTAAAGATAAATCGGATTTAACCTTAAACACTAATGGAATTTGTTGGTAGATCTTCTTATCCGAAGCATCATCAACTGGAATTGGACTATCCTTATAATCTTCGGGATTCAACGCTAAATAAAGTTTCAAACTTTTGCCAGCAATCGTAATCTTGACGAATTCTTCTTTGTGCAATCTAAACATGTCACCTGTATTGGAAATTCGCGATTTGACCTGATAACTTAATATGTAATTTTTTAATTCATCATAATGCCCTAACATCATCGGATCTGCTTTTGCCATGCGTTCTTGAAATGGAATACGAACAATTTTCTTTTTACCAGTCCGGGTAACACCAATGTCAGTTGTCATCACAGACTTAAATTGTTCTGCTCGTTTCTCATTTTCTGGAGCACGGGCATTTTTCTTTTTAATGACAGGGACTACCACTTCAGACGGAATCGAAGTGGTTGGTGTGGAATATTGATCAGATTGGATAACAGAAGCTTTAGCGGTAGTCGAGATTGGCATAGAAACTTTACTTATCGCTTCTTC
>JBBAWZ010000003.1:0-49893 GCA_040396875.1 Bacilli bacterium | reverse complement strand
TGACAAGGTTGGCGTTTGCACGACTTGCTTCTTGATTTCATTTGCGATTAAACCTTGAATAACATTCAATGGTAAATCAGGTTGTAGAATGCTTTGGTGTTTTCTTAGTAATGAGATGAATACATTTTCATCTATCCCTTCAGCGGTTTGTCCTTTTTCTAATTGCTTAATTTCCAGCGAAGAAACTTTTTCTTGCATGGAGTTTGTTCTGGATAAGGTTTCAATTTGAAATTGATCTAAGGTTCCTTTAGAAGAAATGAGGTCTTGTTGAAGTTGAATTAATCGTTGTTGAGTTTGTTTTAAGAGTTCAGCTTGATTGTCAAAGATTTCTTGTTTTACAAATGGTATTTTTTCAAAATTATCAAATCCTTGAGTGAGTTGTTCAACTTGTTGCTGCAGGAGGCTGACCCTTTCTAAAAGAGGAACAAATGTTACGGTTTGATTTTGGATCAATGTTTCAACGTCTGAAACCTTAAGTGGTGAAATAGCATTCGAGGCGTCGATATGTTGAACTTGTTGAATGGATTGCTCAAGATTATCAACTTTTTTTGCAAGTGGAGATTGAAGTAAAATTCTTTGAACTTGATCCTCAATATCATTTTCTTTCGTTATCGTTGGTGTTTGAGTTTGTTCAAATTGTTTTTGGTTGGTTTGGAAATCTTGAATGGATTTAGAGATCATCGCTTCCATTTCTTGTTTAAATTGATCAAAACTGGTCGATATAATTTGTTCAATCTTTTCTGAAACTAGACTTTCCATGACTTCTCTATTTAAAGAATCGTATTTAATCAGTTCTTCATTAATCAGTGTATTAACTTGATCCTTTGTCCTAGGTTCCAATTGTGCTATTTCGGTGGCAATCGCTTGATTAACTTTTTCTTGGATTTGAGCTTGAGACATTTCATTGACTTGTGATTCTATAATCGGTGCTTGAGCATTTAAACTTTCATCACTCTTTTGAGAAATCCCAGTTGGTGTTGAAATAGGTGTAATGGACTTGTTACTGGCGTTTAAGACAAGTTGTTTTGCTTCTAAAAGTTGTAAACGAATTTGAGCGCGAATTCGTTCTTTCATTTGTAAAACGGTTTGACGAGCTTTCACGATTTCTTGCTTTTCGGGTAATACGGGTGTTGGCGGAAGGACGACAATGGGCGTTTGCTCCGATAAGGTTGAAGTTTCAATAGGCATTGAGGCATTAAAGGATTGATTTGGGTTAACGGGAAGCGGAACTTCGGTTTGCGGTAGGCGAATTTGACTCGGTATCACAAACTTTGATAATTCTTGAGCGATCACCGTTTCTTCTTTCACGAATGGTATGACTTGACTGGATTGCTTGATAAAAGGGTGACGAAAAAGGTCAATAATACTCATGATGACAAACATCAGGGTAAAAAATACAATACTTGCCACTAAACCAGAAAAGGCGGATGCCCAAAGTCCAGGACTCGGATTTTGAACTGGAATTAATAAAATTTCAACAAAATTAGATTGGTTTCCAAGGTTTTCAAGAGAGGTTGCATCAGGAAAATATCCGTTGATGGATAAAAGGGCGAAACTTAAGGTGGCAATTAATCCAAATAACGTCATAAATGCTCTAATAAATTTAAATTTTGTGATGAGCAAAATAAATAAGAATATCGTTAGGATAAGATACAGAATGGTAACGCCTAAGGTTAAGCCAAAGATCAAGGTGGGTTGACTAAAATTTAGAAGGGGACCTAGTACTGAAATTCCAATTGTCATAAAGTAACTTAAAACAGCATTAGGATCAAAATTGACTGAGTATGCAATAAGTCCGACAAATGCGATAAGCACTAACAAAAGCGCAAACCCCAAAAGTCGAATAAATTTTTTCATTGCAAACCCTCCACGAATGATGTTTTGACCTGTGTATATCATACCATTTAAAAGAGATTTTTTATTAAAGATTTCAAGACTTTTTTCCTTGATATGTTGTATGAAAAGAAGAAAATTTCTTGCAAGTTTATCTTAACTATCGCTATAATATAAAAGCATTGCAGGTGTAGTTCAATGGTAGAACACAACCTTGCCAAGGTTGATACGCGGGTTCGATTCCCGTCACCTGCTCCAAGCAATTGTATTCTAGCTTCGTTACAATCAGTCACATAGTCGAGAAAAACTTAATACTAGAGACCCTCGAGAGGATGAAGTCCTACTACGAAGGCTCATAAAAGAAAAAAGGAGGAACATAACGTATGCCAAACAACTTAAGGGTAAAATTAAACAAAGGAACTAGCAAAGGAAAAGGAAAAGCTAGTAAGAAGAAACAATAAGGACGTTCACCTTCATTACTTCAAATTAAGCCATCAATCAAAAAACCTCCAATTGGAGGTTTTTTTGTATCTTACTAGTAAGTTATTGAAACTTACCTAAGGTTTTTAAAAAGTAATCACCCAAGATTGAATATAATAATGCTATGAAATTAAAATTCATATATTCCTCAACCAAAGTAGAACCCGAGGTAACGATTGAGGCGCCAGAAGGTCATCCTGATGTTGAACGACTCAAAACTTTTTTGATCGAATCCAAGGGAACAGTCATTGGTAAAAAAAATGAACGACAATTCCGAATTCCTATTCTTGACATTTATTACTTTGAAAGCCAGGATGAACAAACCATCCTTTTTACAAAAGATGATAGTTATGCCGTTTCTGAAAAATTATATGAAATTGAATCCTGGGGTGACCCTTTTATTCGCGTTAATAAAAGCACAATTCTTAATTTCCATTTTATAAAAAGTTTTCGACCCTTATTAAATAGCAAATTAGAAGCAATGTTAGATAATGGAGATTTAGTCGAGATCAGTCGATTGTATCTAAAGGCCATTAAATTAAAATTAGGAGCATTAAAGAAATGAAAAAGATGATGAGTGGTTTTTCTAAAGTCTACACTTGGGTTTCATTGATCATGGGATTTTTAGCAATTTTAACGAATGTTCTTCCTAGAATTGATGGACAAGTTTTCTTGTTGGAATTCTTTCTAGGCTCGTTTTTAGTTTCAATTCTTATCCATTTTGCAATCAAGGTTTATCAATTGAAATGGGGCAGTGGCATCATTAGTATCTTTGTATCGTTATTACTCATCTTACCCATCGCACCGATGATGAGAGTGATTTATTCTCCTGTTTTATCAAGATTAATTGGCTTGGTTTATATCATCATGTTCGTTTATTTAATTATTTACACTATATCGATTGCAATTCAACATGGTCAAAACAAAAAAATAACGGAAGATTTAAATTCATTAATTAAAGAAAAAAAATTAAAGAAATAATATTACTTTATTTTTTTATTCTTCATATTCATGTCATTGATATCAATGACAGCTTTATCAAGAATTTGTGACTTAAAGGGTGGTGTTTCTCGGCTTTCAATGGCATCCAGTAATCTTGGGAATTGCCTAATATTGACAATAAATTGATTGTCTTCACTTACAGGAATCCGATTAATCATTGCATCATTATTAACCAAAATAACGGAAATAAAGAGTGTCGGTTCTAATCCTGTCACCATAATGAGTTTTTCAATCCGTTGACGATTCAATAAAAACGGATTGGGAATATATCGATATTTTGGTTCTTGGTACTTATATTCATAATAAGACCATTCTTTATCGCTTCCCTTACCGAGTAATCCACCTTGAAAATATAAATCTTTAATTGCGTATATGTATTTATTTCCAAATACCAAATGGTCAATGATGACATCACGGTTACCAGGTAATTTCACTTTGACTTGCGGTATCAAGTAATAATCTTTTTCCAAGACATAGCGATGAATCTTTTCATTAAATAATTTATGAAGATTACGAATCGCATATTGACGTTTAAAAAAAGGTAAAAGTAAAAAGGTAAGTGATACAAGGATGAACGTTCCAAGTAAGGTAATAATCGTTAGTTGTAAGTTTGTTAAGTTGCCAATATTCATGGAGCAATTTCTAAAGCTACTTCTAGCATTTTTTTCAAGCCAACTTCTCGTTGCTCTGGTGTCAGAATTTCTTTGTAATGAAAGGAATCGGAAACGGACATCATCGCTAAAGCTTGTTTACCCAATCTTGCTGCATTTGCATACAAAGCATACGCTTCCATCTCAACACCAAGAACACCCAGTGCTTCCCATTTTTTCCATTTATCTGCATCTACATCATAAAACACATCACTACTTAAAACGTTACCCACATGAAAGGGTAATCGATGATCGCGACACGCCTTTACAGCATGCTCAACTAATGTATAACTTCCTAAGGCTGAAAAAGTGCCGTTTCGAAGTTGGAATTGACTTGACCAATTGCTATCTGTGCTTGCACCTTGAGCAATAATTATATCGTAGAGTTTTGCATGTTTAGTGTATGCCCCTGTGGTCCCAACTCGAATGATGGTTTCAACACCAAAACTCGTATAGAGTTCATGGGAATAAATCCCCATGCTGGGCATCCCCATGCCAGACGCCATGATCGATACACGTTTACCCTTATAAATACCGGTAAAACCAAACATATTTCTAACAGCGTTTACTTGTTTAACATCTTTTAAAAAGGTGTCGGCAATAAACTTCGCGCGTAAAGGATCACCTGGCATTAATACCGTTTTTGCAAAATCCCCTAATGTCGCTTGAATATGAGGTGTGGCCATGGATGAATCTCCTTGGATGAACTGCTTTTATCTTATCACACCCAACTTGTCATACCACAGTGAATTTCAACCAGAACGTTTTGAATTTACCACCCAAGTTTTAATTTTTTTTATCATTGTTTCAAAGGCAGAAAAGTCTTTTAATTTCCATTCCCAATTCGGTGAACCGATGGTTCCTGGAACATTCATTCTTGCAGTATCATCCAATGATAATAAGTCTTGCATGGGCAGGATAGCGAACTTCACCGCGCTTTGAAGGGTAAGTTGGATTAACTGCTCGGCTACGGTTCCAGTAAACGGCTTTAAAAAGATGGCTAATTGTTCTTGTGATGCAGCTTTAAGGGAGGCAAACCAGCCCATCGTTGTTTGGTTATCATGTGTGCCTGTATAAGCGACTGAATTTTCAACAAAGGTTGGTGAAATTGGTTTTGGCATACGACCGCTTCCATCAGGATAAATTGGAAATTCAAATTGGAAAATTTTCATCCCAGGTAACTTGTAATGATCACGGAGTTGTAGAACTTGAGGTCTTAAATCCCCAAGGTCTTCAGCGATAATATTAATGTTGGGTAATTGTTTATAGATGGTGTCAAACAAAGCGTATCCTGGAGCTTCAATCCAAGCGCCTTCGACTGCAGTTGGACAGGTCGCGGGAATTTTCCAATAGGTATCAAAAGCACGGAAATGATCGATACGAATAACATCGAACAATGTGGCATTAAAACCTAATCGATCGATCCAAAATTTAAAGCCATCTTTTTCCATGACATCCCATCGATAAAGGGGATTACCCCAACGTTGACCCGTTTTTGAAAAATAGTCAGGTGGAACACCCGCAATATGAGTGGGTTCACCATCTGCAGTAATCATAAATTGAGATTGATTCATCCACACATCAATCGAGTCAATACCTACATAAATTGGAATATCGCCAACCATTTGAATACCTTGGCGATTTGCGTATTTTTTTAAAGCATAAAATTGTTGAAATAGTAAATACTGAATCATTTGATGATATTGAATTCTAGGCAAATAAGGGGTTAAATCAATCGCTTTGTTTTTGACATAAGACTTAAAATCTTTTTGCCATGTCGTCCACATTTGTAATTGATGGAGTTCTTTAAATGTGACAAAAATAGCATACATTTCAACCCAAGGATTTTCTTTTAAGAAACTTTGATAGGCAGCGTTGGGCCTAAACTTTTTAAATGCTTCTTGATAATATTGGCTCTTATATTGTCTAACTTCATCATAGTGAACTTTCGTTTCAAGGGCCTTGAAAGGCTTTGGTTTTTTGATCAAACCTTGATCATGAAGTAAATCTAATGATAAATACAATTCATCCATCGCTTTAGAAGAATAAGGTTGATAAGGTGAATTACCATATCCTAATGGATTTAATGGTAAAACTTGCCAAAGTTTCATATTGCTTTTGACAAGCAAATCAATAAATTCATGCGCTTCTTTGCCGAAGTCACCGATACCATAGCGAGAAGGAAGGGAAGAAACTGCTAATAAAACACCTGAAGTACGCATAACCGTCACTCCTTTATTTTCCATTCAAATTATACCGATAATTTTAGGATTTTAAGCAAGAAAAAAACCATTGGGTAAGCAATGGTTTTTCAAATCAATCAAGATTAAATAATTGTTTTTTGTGTTTCTCGATCAAATACGTGGGCTTTTTCTAAATTGAGTACAAGGCGAATGCTATCGCCAATACGATAGGTGTGCAGCGCATCAATTTTACTGATTAAGTTATTGCCCGCTAAGTCGGTGTGAATAATATATTCATGTCCTAATAATTCAGCAACCTTAATGGTGCTCTTTAAGATAGCAGTAGGGTAAAGTTTTTCTAAAGCCGCATCTTCGCGGTGGGAATCTTCTGGACGAATCCCAAAAACAACATCCTTATTTTCATAAGACTTTAATGCTTTCTTGAATTTTTCTGGTAATTCAACTTTTAAACCATCTGCAAAATAAATCTTACCTTCTTTATATTTGACGTCCATCAAGTTCATCGCTGGAGAACCGATAAAAGCTGCCACGAATAAATTGGCTGGATTATTATAGATTTCAATTGGCGAACCAATTTGCATCACATAACCACCCTTCATGACCACAATACGGCTTGCCATCGTCATCGCTTCGGTTTGATCGTGCGTAACATAAATGGTGGTAGCGCCAATACTTTCGTGGAGTTTGATGATTTCTGCACGCATTTGAACACGTAACTTTGCATCAAGGTTCGATAAAGGTTCATCCATTAAAAACACTTTTGCATTTCTGACAATAGCTCGTCCCAAGGCTACCCGTTGACGTTGACCACCAGAGAGTTGCTTTGGTTTACGATCTAATAATTTTTCAATTTCGAGAATCTTAGCAGCGCGATAAACTCTTTCACGAATTTCTTCTTTATTGATGTGGCGAATTTTTAAACCGAAGGCTAAGTTATCAAAAACAGTCATGTGGGGATAAAGCGCATAAGATTGGAACACCATTGCAATGTCACGATCCTTGGGTGGGGTGTCATTTCGCAATGTGCCATCGATAAATAGTTCACCGCTGGTAATATCTTCAAGACCGGCAATCATCCTTAAGGTAGTGGATTTACCACATCCTGATGGACCAACTAAAACAATAAATTCCTTATCTTTGACTTCAAGATTAAAATCAAAAACAGCTTGAACCTTATTGTCATAAACTTTATTAATATTCTTCAATACTACTTCTGCCATTGTTTAATTCTCCTTGAAAAAAATTATAACAACTTCAGTTTATCATGATTTGTGCACAATGCACAAATCAACCTTGTTTGATCAAAAGCTTTTCAATCAAGGTAAATAGAAGCGCGTGGTCATGTTGACGAATATCTAAACCTGTTAAATTAACAAATTGATTAAGACGATAAGCAAATGTATTTCGATGGACATATAATCTTTCACTAGCAATGGTTGCCTTTAAATCACAAGCAAGTAACATCGAAGCGGTTTGCATTAAGTGGCGAGGCACTTGAGAAAATTCTTCTGCAATAAAAGGCGTAAGCGCTTGATTACCATCAAAAATCAGTTGCAACATCAAATCACCTAGACTATCAACTTTACCCGGATTTTTTTTAATCGCTAATCGAGAAGCGTGTTCTCCTAAAGCATGCAAGCGATAAGATTTTAAAAGATGAAATTTTAAATTGTATTCTTGTTGATAGGTGTCAAGGAATGCTTGAAGTGTGGTTCGACTATCTTGATTCGTAAAAAATGCAACTTGGTCCTTATGTAAGCGATGCCATGTAATCGGTTGGCCAATGACATCTTTGATGGTCTTGCGAAAAGGTTCATCCGCAAAGGGGAATTGGGCAACTAAATAGTAACAAATATCTGTTTTCATTCAATTTCAAATAGATAAGTTTCAAAAGGTCTTAGAACAAGATTTAATCCACGCTTTTCAATCGTAGGATAATTATGTAACATCACTGAATTGATAATGCGATCAACTTTAAACTCAACTTCATAAGATCTAAAATTACTCACCACCATGAGCGAAGGTCTACCTTCATGAATATAAGCAAATACATCGGGATGCAATGGGTCCACTAAAGTTAAGGGTCCTGTTAATACGGTTTCCTTTACCTTTGGCGTTTTGCGTAACGCAATCGCTTTGCGATAAAAATTAAAAATGGATTTGGGATCTAACTTTTGTTTTGCTAGATTCACGTCTCGATAATTACCGTTGACTTGTAAGGAGGGTTCAACGGTTGAAAAACCTGCAAAAGGTTCATCACTCCATTGAAAGGGTGTTCGAGCATTTACTCTTGAAGTTCGTCTTAAAAAGCGAAGGATGGTTGACTCATCAATTCGATCCGCAGCTTGTTTGGCATACTGAAGCGCAGAGACGTCTTTGAATTGGGTTAATTTCTCATAGTCAACATTGCTCATGCCTATTTCTTCACCGTTATAAATGAAAGGAGTACCATACAAAAATAATAAGGTGGTCGCAAGCATTGTGGCCGATTCTTTGCGGTATCGAATCGATCCGTATTGGGACACGACTCGAGGATGATCATGATTTAACCAATAGATTGGTAAGGAAGCCTGTGGTGAAACGGTTTGATACCACTTCATAAAATTTTGTTTTAATTGCACCACGTTGGTCTTAAGTTCATGATCGGCTTTATGGTCGGAACCGAATGCACCATTTTCCCAACATGTATCGAAATTAAAGACCATGTTTAAGAATCCAGTTTGAGGATGGATGTACTGCAAAGACATCTCAGGGGTTACCCCGCCTCCAACTTCGCCAATCGTCAAAGCCTCAGGATATTTCATCAACACTTCTGATTTAAACTCTTTAAGGTAATCAAACACCCTTGGTAACGAAGAAAATTTACGAGCATCGAGAACCAAGCCATCGGCATCGATTGGTAGGGTAGAATTGGAAAAGGTTAAATCCTTTGCTAAATGAGCTAAAGCATCAAGACGAAATCCATCGACGCCAAGGTCTAACCAAAATTTAGCCACCTCGTACATATCTTGTCGCATCGACTTATTTTCCCAGTTAAGATCTGGCATTTTCTTAGAAAAGATTTTTAAATAATATTGCTTAACGGTGTCATCGTAATGCCAAGCACTATCCGAAAAATAACCACGCCAATTGGTTGGAGGTAGTAGTTTACCTTCTTCGGTTTTTTTGGGATCTTTCCAAATGTAGTATTGATGATACTTTGAATATTGATTTTTTCGCGCTTCCATAAACCATCGATGTTCATCACTAGTATGGTTTAACACCAAATCGATAATGATACGAATGCCAATATGATGTGCTTCTTTAAGTAACGCTTGGAAATCTTCTAAACTACCAAAAATAGGATCAACCTGTAAATAATCTTTAACATCATACCCATAGTCATCCATGGGTGAGGCGAAAAAAGGGCAAATCCATAAAAGATTTACGCCTAATTGATGAAGGTGAGGTAGTTTTAAACGAATGCCATTAAGATCACCAATACCATCATGATTACTGTCATAAAAGGAACGTGGATAAATTTGATAACCGATAGCCTCTTGCCACCATGGCCGTGATTTATTCAAAGAAGGTTTCTCCTTTTTGAGCATCAGAAATCATCTTGATTAAGTCAGCACGTTCAATTTTAAATGAGAGTTGTTTCGGTAATTGGTTAATCGGAAAGAACTTTACATCGAGTATTTCATGACCATATGGTTTAAGCGGCGCATTTAATGTTCCTTTAAATACCAAAACATATTGGCTTTGTGCTTGACCATGGTGTTCAAAATCAAAGTGATAAACTCCAGTTAAATGGCTGACTTTAACATCGGCTCCAGCTTCTTGCATACATTCTTTACGAATCGCTTCGACAGGACTTTCAAACAAATCTGCCCAACCACCAGGTAAGGTATAACCTTTATCAACTTTCTCTTTTACTAAGAGAACTTCTTGCTGTTGATTTAAAATAATCATTCTCACGGATACATTAGGGGTGGGATATAAATCACGTTCAAAGTATTGAGGCCGGTTAAAATTTAACTTGGTAAAACTTTTCAACATTTTCGTCGAAAGATCGCTTAATTCTTGGTAGTTTTCAAGTGCATAAGCATCTTTTGAATAGGTTAATCCGACTTTACTAATGGCTTGAACCTTCATAATAAATTCATAAAAAGATTGGTTTTTTTTGGATTTCATTGCCTTTATTTTACTCTAAAATTTACAAGAATTAACTATATAAAAAATATAAAAAATGATATTGTTATTTTAAAGGAGGAAACGCTATGATTTTAACCACAATTGATTTTCAATTAGTTGGGATTATTTTATGGGTCGTGGTGTTTTTTGTTGCTGTCATCGTCGAATCACTTGAACCGCAACTTGTGTCACTTTGGTTTGCAGGTGGGGCATTAATTGCATTACTATTCGCAACTTTATTCCAAGTTGGCATTGTTTGGCAAATCCTTATCTTTGCATTGACAAGCGTTGTGCTATTAATCTTAACGAGACCTTTTGTAAAAAAGGTTACCAATCGTCCCTCTATACCTACCAATGCAGATGCATTAATTGGTCAGGATATTTTGATTGAAAAAGGTTTTGGTCCTAAATTGTCTGGGATGGGGATGCATGGAGATGTTCGCTGGAAACTTATTAGCAACCAAGATGTCACGTTTAAAGCTGGAGAATATGCTACGATTCAATCGATTAACGGTAACAAATTAACCGTTATTAAAAAGAAAGAAGGAAAGTAATATGACGCTATACTCATCCGCTGCAGGCATTGGATTATTCTTTTTAGGAATTATCTTCTTTGTCTTATTAATCATTTTAATTCGCTCGATTGTTATCGTTTCACAAGGAACCACAGTCCTCGTCCAACGTTTAGGAAAATATCACAAAACCTTAGCTGCGGGGATACACCTTATCGTCCCAGTGATCGATTCTAAAGTTGCCACCATTTCTTTAAAAGAAAGAGTCTACGACTTTCCACCTCAACCTGTCATCACAAAAGATAACGTCACGATGCAAATCGATACCGTTGTATATTTCCAAGTCACCGATCCAAAACTCTTTACCTATGGCGTTGAACGCCCATTATCTGCGATGGAAAATTTAACTGCCACCACGTTACGTAACTTAATTGGGGATCTTGAACTTGACCAAACCTTAACCTCCCGTGATAGAATCAACCACAAAATGTGGGAAACGCTTGAAGAAGCAACAGACTCTTGGGGTATTAAAGTCAATCGGGTTGAATTAAAAAATATTATTCCGCCACGTGATATTCAAGAAGCCATGGAAAAGCAAATGCGTGCAGAACGTCAAAAACGTGAAGCCATTCTTGAAGCAGAGGGTAAAAAACAAGCTGCCATTTTAACCGCTGAAGGTGAAAAAGAATCTGCGGTCCTACGCGCTCAAGCCGTTAAAATTAAAAAGATTACTGAAGCTGAAGGGGAAGCGGAAGCAATCCTTCGTATTTTTGAAGCACAAGCCAAAGGTGTTGAATTAATCAATCGTTCAAAACCAGATGCAGCCTTCTTAACTTTAAAAGGTTTTGAAGCGTTAGAAAAAGTTGCCAATGGTACAGCGACGAAATTAATCATTCCTTCTGAAATTCAAAACGTCACAGGTTTAATTGCCTCTTTGAAAGAAGTCATCACGGATGAAAAACCCGTGGTAAAGAAAAAAGGCGAATAAATCGTTTGCGATCAAAATAAAACCTCTAGTTTTGACTAGAGGTTTTTTTATTGCTTTATTCCACCGTGACTGATTTTGCTAAATTTCTTGGTTTATCGATATCACGACCAAGGTATAAAGCAGCATAGTAAGAGAGGTATTGTCCTACCATCGCTTTAAGTAATGGAGATAAATAAACCTTTGTATTACTGGTGACAAAATCATCTTCTTCTTTGGCTAAGGCTTGATTACTGATGACATAGACTTTTGCCCCACGTGCTAACACTTCTTGTAAATTAGAACGAATGGCAGCTGCGGTAATTTGATCAGAAACAAATGCAATCACAGGCACTCCTTCTTTAATAAGGGCAATCGGACCGTGTTTCAATTCACCACCCGGTAAACCTTCTGAATGAATATAGGTGATTTCTTTAAGTTTTAATGAGGCTTCTAGCGCCACATCAAAATCCAATCCTCTTCCTAAGAAAAAGACATTCGGTTGGTTGGCAATCGATTCTGCAATGGCTTTAATTTCAAGTTTAGCGCCAATTAAATTTTTCATCGCTTTCATGGATTCAATTAAATCGGTGATAACTTCTGTATTGCTAATCATCGCAGCTCTTAAAATCGCAAGTAAAGCGACTTGTGCAATATAGGCTTTGGTGGAAGCAACCGCAATTTCCATCCCGGCATAAAGTAAAAGGGTGAAATCACTAGCCCGATCAAGGGATGAACCTTTTGTGTTGGTAATCGTGAGAATAGGACTACCTTGTTGTTGAATGATTTTGACACAGCGAATTAAATCAGCAGTTTCTCCACTTTGAGAGATAAAAATAAACAAAGGATTTTTTCCTTTAACTTCAGGGTAATAGGCAAATTCAGAAGCGATGTACACTCGACTTGTTTTGCCAATCGATTCAAAATATCGACGACCGACTAATGCCGCATGGTAGCTCGTACCACATGCTAAGAAAATAATTTGGTCAGCTTGTTGAAGTTTTTGAATAAGAACCTCATCAAGGAGGAAATTATTACCATCGATATAATTATCGATGATTCTTTGAATAACTTCTGGTGATTCTTCAATTTCTTTAAGCATGTAATGAGGATAACCGTTGAGACCAATATCGGTTACTTTAATATCAGTTTGATGGAAAACAAGTGGTTTTTCTTCATTGGGGTCAAGATGCTTTACCACGACTTCTTTTTGTGAAATGTAACCATATTGGTAATCATCGAGGATGTAATAGGAGGTTGCATAATCTAACATCGGCACATAATCGGATGCTAAATAATTGGTCTTTTTGCCTTTACCTATCACTAATGGAGAATGTAATTTAGCAAAATAAACTTTCGTATCATCGCCTTTAAAGAGAATGGCGAGGGCATATGATCCTTCTAAATCTTCTAAGGTATGCTTAATCGCATTTAAAGGATCGTGTTTGGGATCTTTTAAATAATGCATCTCCATTAAATTGGCGATGACTTCGGTATCGGTTTCGGATTGAAATTTGAAACCTTGATTTTGAAGTTTCTTTTTCAGCATTCTAAAATTATCGATCACGCCGTTATGAACAATCGTGAAATGGGATTTTTGTGAACTATGAGGATGAGAGTTTACAAAATTAGGTTCACCATGGGTTGCCCAACGTGTATGACCAATCCCAGCTGAACCATGCATGGTAGCAGGAACAACTTTACTTAAATCATCAATACGGCCGGGCAAACGAAATACTTCAATTTTTTCCTTGGTTAAAAAAGCGGTACCAGCTGAGTCATATCCTCGATACTCTAAGCTTTTTAGACCACTTAATAAATATTCTCTTAGTTTTGTTTCGCCAACAGATCCAACGATGCCACACATGTCAATAAGACCCCCTTAATTGATGAAAGTGTTTTCGATTAACGATATCACTTCTTGAACATATTGCTCACATTGCTGGGGTTCCAATGCTTCTACCATGACACGAATTAAGGATTCTGTACCCGAAGGTCGAACCAGAATTCGTCCATGTTGTCCAAGTCGCTTTTCTATATCCTTGATTAAGTTAATAATTGCGGGATAGGCCATTACTTCATTTTTATTGCCCACTGCAATATTTTTTAATACTTGCGGATATTGTTTTAATGATAACACAAGTTCTGATAAAGGTTTTGAGTTTGATTGAAGAATATTTAGTAATTTAATCGCTGAAAGTAATCCATCTCCCGTATTGAGCTCATCTAGGAAAATGACGTGTCCAGATTGTTCGCCACCCAGAATAAGTTTTTCCTTTTTCAAGGCTGCTTGGACATATTTATCACCAACACTTGTCTCAATATAATCGATACCTTTTTCTTTTAACGCTTTCTTTAATCCAAAATTACTCATTTGGGTAATGACGACTTTTTTCTTAATGTTTTTTCGACTAGAAAATAGCTGTAAACTATTTAAATATATTAAGGCATCTCCATTCACTTCTTGACCACTCGACGTCATCGCTATCATTCGATCGGCATCGCCATCAAATGCAAATCCTACATCGAATTTACCTTTGATTATGTTGGCTTGTAAGGATTTTAGATGCGTGGCACCGCATTGATCATTGATATTGGTTCCATTAGGTTGATCATGGATAAACGTAGCTTGAATACCAAGCCGATTAAATAAAGTTTTGGCAATTGCGGACGCTGATCCATTTGCAGTATCAACTAAGATATTTAGTTTGCGATTATGAGACTCATATCGTTTCGTTAAAAAATCAATATATTTAGGTAGATAATCCTTTGAATGAAGGTCTATTGACCCTACTTGTTTACCGCTTTTAAATGGTAAGTTATCGTTAGGAGTATCAAGATATTGTTCAATTGCGATTTCGATTTCACCATTGAGTTTTTCACCTTCATGATTAAATAATTTAATCCCATTATCATAATAAGGATTATGACTTGCGGAAATCATCACACCAAAACCCTTTTTAGATTGTTGTAAAAAAAAGGAAATGGCAGGTGTCGTAATAATGCCTAAATCAATGATGCGTGCTCCAGAAGCCATGGCTCCCGACATCAAAGCGTCGGCAAGTAATGGTGAAGAAATACGTGTGTCTTGGCCAACAAAGATAGCTTCAGATGATTTTAAGATTGAACCTAAATAGCGACCGATACGATAAGCGTGATTGGCATTTAACTGCTCACCGACAAATCCGCGAAAGCCATCCGTTCCAAAATATTTTCCCATTAATTATTTTCAAAATGTGGCCTGTTCTCTATGTAATTGGCTAACGTTTGTTTAAACGTATCCAAATAAACAGCCTCAAGTTGACCCCCATATGTCAACGACAAGCGACCCGACTCTTCTGATACGACAATTGTCACAGCATCCGTAGCTTCTGAAATACCAATGGCGGCTCGATGGCGAGATCCTAATTTTCCTAAAACTGGTTTGGTTGTGGGTTGATAATAGACGTTTGCTGCAAGAATAAAACTACCACGAATGATGACCGCACCATCGTGTAATCTCGTTCCTGGATAAAAAATCGTGGTTAACATTTCTGAAGATAATGGTGCATTTAATAGGACGCCATTTTTCGTATAATTGTCTAATTTTGTGGTTCTTTCAATGGTAATAAGCGCACCAATTTTATTTTTTGACATAAACGAAACTGCATCATAAATAAGCTCATAAATCATTTCTTTATCGTAGTTGATCAACCCTACTGAACTTTGATTTTTTCCAAAACGAAACATCGCATCAATACGTGCTTTTAATTCTGTTGCATTCAACACCACAAAAACATTAACAAGAATAATAAATAAGGTAATGAGCGTAATCGTTAAAAAAGAAAAATCTTGAAGAACATAGCTACCTGAAATGGAAAGGGATAAAAGTATAAATAAAATACCATATGCTTTTCTTCTTACGAAGGTAAAAATGTAAATACTTAAGGCTAATAAAAAAATGCCGCCGATTGAAAAATCAATCCATTCAGAGACTGTGAAATATAAATAATAAGAGTTCATACGATTTACCTTATTAATTTTAGCAAACTTTTTGGAATTTGAATAAAAAAACTGCGTTTCCGCAGTTATTTTCATTTCTGGTGGATGCTGAGGGGATCGAACCCCCGACCTTCTGTACGTCAAACAGATGCTCTCCCAGCTGAGCTAAACATCCATAAGTGCTGGTGCCGACGATAGGAATCGAACCTACAACCTACTGATTACGATTCAGTTGCTCTGCCAATTGAGCTACGTCGGCGCAGTCATTCCTATGCAAGCGCCCATTTATCATATACAAGTTTTGAAATGATTTCAAGTTTTAACCTTGATGGATTGTCATTGTTTTCAAAAAGCGTATAATAATTTAAGTTTTGAAATATGGAACTTCATCACCATCGTTTTTCAAGTATCTTTTGGCCCTTATTCATTGAGATCTTATTCTCTGTTTTGGTGTCTATTTCTGATACATTAATGTTATATGCGGTCAGTCCTCAAGCTGTCGCTGCGGTTGGGACTTCGATCACGTACTTAAACTTTATTAATGTTGCCTTTATCATTTTATCAAATGGAACACTCGCTATCTTTACGCAGTATGCAGGTGCAAAAGAAGTCGAACTTACTCGAAAAGCTGCAATTACCACAATTAAATATAATCTATTTATTGCTGTCGGCGTTACCGCACTGATCTTTGCTTTTTATCCTTATGTGATGAATCTCATTATCGAAGATGTAGCAATTGCAAATCTTGCAATCGAGTACGGTTTGATTGTTGGTGGGGCATCGATATTTGTTGCGATAAATCCAATCCTAGCAAATTACATGCGCGCTTTGGGTCATGATAAATCACCAATGATTGCCAATTTGGTCGCCAATATTGTGAATATTAGTCTTAATTATGTTGCAATCTTTATTCTTGAATTAGGCGTTTTAGGTGTGGCTTGGGCAACATTCATTGCTCATTTCTTGTCTACCGTCGTTTTAGTTATTTTAGCTAATATCCATCTTCCAAAAGGGATTGGAGAATCTATGGTTTCTCCAAAGCAAATCATGAAGGATTCAATTTATATCGGATTACCTTCTGCAATTGAAAGTTTTGTATTCTTAGGGGCAATGTCAGTAGTCATTACCGTATTAAATATCTTAGATCCTTCTGGTATCGAGATTTCTGCAAGGGTAACTGTTGAGCATATTTCTAAATTTGCATTTATCCCAGCAGCGGCATTAGCTCATGCAACTGCAATCAAAACGGGTTTTTATGTCGGTGGAAAAAGCTACAAAAAAGCTGAAAAACGAATTATGAAAGCAAGCTTCATTAGTGTCATTACAACATTGATACTCGGGAGTGTTGTTTTATTGATACCAAATGAAATAATCTCAATATTTACAACTGCAGAAAACCTTCACGGTGAGGAGTTAACTGAATTAATTCACGTGATTGAATCCATCCTTTGGATAAATTTAATTATTGAAGGTATTCGTGCAGTGAATGTAATTATAGGTGAATCGTTAAAAGTAACGGGTGATGCTTGGTATGTTGGAAAAGTATCTTTTGTTTCATTGTTGAGTTTTGCAATCGGTGGAACATTACTTTTCACCTTTGTCTTTTCATTAGATATTTTAGGAATCTTTATTGCTCTCGCGATTGATGAAGCTGTAAAATGTCTTTTCTTTTCATATCGTTTAATTACTAAGAAGTGGACATCCCATACTTTAGTAATTCCTATTAAAACTCATTAATTTTAAGATGATTGGCGCGCCCGGCACGATTCGAACGTGCGACCCCAACCTTCGGAGGGTTGTACTCTGATCCAGCTGAGCTACGAGCGCAAGTAAGAATGGTGCCTCCGGTCGGACTCGAACCGACATGAGCTCACGCTCGACAGATTTTGAGTCTATTGCGTCTACCAGTTTCACCACGGAGGCAACGAAGTCATTATACGCACTCCAAAGATGTTTCTCAATCCTCAAGGTGCTTATAATAAAACATAGGAGGTCCACCTAATGGACTACAACATTCGTCATGAAACCAATCGTTTTTGGATCGCTAATGATCAACAGCAGATGATCGGGGAAATTACTTTCCATCTCGATCAAGACAAACGCTATGTGGTGACGCATACATTTGTGAACCCCCTTTATCGAGGCCAAGGTATTGCCAATCAATTGTTAGATCAAGTCATTCAATTAGCAACTCAAGAAAAACGTTATATATATCCTATATGCTCATTTGCAGTCAAAGTCTTGCAACACCCTCGGTACAAACATCTTTGGGATCCTAAAGAAGGTGAACCAACCGGTGGAGCCTGTACTTGGGTTAAACGATAAAAGCAAATAAAAAACCTCGGCATTCTGTCCGAGGTTTTTTCATGATTAAACTTAAGCAAACTTATCGTAGAAGACGTTTGCCGATTTGATTTGATGTTTATTTAAGACTTTAATACAAGCATCAATCATACCGGGCGAACCACAAAGGTAAGCTTCGGATTCAGATAAATCACCTGTCATTCGATCTAAAACATCGGTGATTAAACCAGTAGCACCACTCCATTTGTCTTCTGGTAAGGGGTTCGATAAGGCGGGGATATATTCAAAATTCGGAAATTCTTTTTGTAATTGTTTCATTTCTTCTGTGTAGTAGAGATCACGAACTGCTTTGGCACCGAAGAAATAACGAACTTTACGAGTCATACCTTGTTCTTTTAAGCGAGCAAGGATCGAGCGAATGGGAGCTTTACCAGAACCGCCTGCGATACAAACGATATCACGCTTGGATTGTTCTTGAAGGTAAAAGTTACCATAAGGTCCAGATAAAGTTACCATATCTCCAACTTTGAGTGCTTGGAAAACATATGTCGTAGCTTGACCTTTAGGAACATAACGCACAATCATTTCAATATGTGAAGGATCCGAAGCATTAGAGGCAATCGAATAAGCACGAACAATATCAATTCCAGGTACCTTGATTTGAGCGAATTGACCTGGTTTAAATGGCATCTTATTAGGACTAATTAATTTAAAATCCAATAATTTAATGTCATAGGTTAAATCAACCATCTTTACTAATTTAGTTTTGAATTCCTTCGCAGTTAATAGACCTTCTGGAATCGTGATTTTGGTTAAGGATGTTGGTTTAACTTGGCACGTTAAACGCACGTTATTTTCTTTATCTTTGGCAGACAATAATGGTAATTCAGTGGGTTTGATGTCACCGCCACCTTCAATAACTTGGCATTTGCATAATCCACATGTCGCTTTACCACCACATGCTGATGATAAGAAGATTTTGTTTTGTGAAAGAATATTCAGTAAAGTGTCATCAGAAGTTACTTCAATTTCTTTGGTTCCATTAATGACAATCTTCTTTAAGCCACCACTACCTAAGGCTTTATCCGCGAGGATAATTAAGCCAGTAATGGCAAGCATAATACCTAGCAAAACGGCAGGTAATAAAATATATTCCATGATAGATCTCCTTTTTTATTGGATTGGATCAACGCGAGAAATCCCAGCAAATCCGATAAAAGCTAAAGCAAGGATGCCCAATAAAACGAAGGCAATTGCTTTACCCTTAAGACCACGAGGTAAATCGGCAATCACGGATAATTTCTCTCTAATGCCGGAGAGTAAGACAATTGCAAAGGCCCAACCTAAGGAAGAACCTAAGGCAAATACAACGGTTTCTAAGAATCCATAATCATAGTTCACAAAGAACAAGCTAACCGCAAGAACGATACAGTTGACAGTTATCAACGGTAAATAAATTCCAAAGGCATTATAAAGAGCAGGTAAGAATTTTTGCATAGCTAATTCTAAAAATTGAACAGAAGCAGCAATGGTAATCATAAAGACCAATAAATCTAATGTATCAGTTCCGCTCCACTTTAAAAATTCATAAATTGGCCAGTTGATGGCTGCAGTAAGCGTTGTGACTAAGACTACAGCTAATCCCATGCCTTTGGCGTTACTGACATTGGTAGAAATGGCGATCAACGGGCACATACCTAAAATGGATGCAAGGGCAATGTTAAATGGTAGTAAGGAAGCGATGAAGATTTCAATTAAAACTGTAATGCTAACCATGTTGTTATTCTCCCTTTATTCTTCGTAATACTTCAACCAAACGCGTAAACCCCAAATAAACAATGAGATAACAAAGAAACCACCCGGAGCGATTGCAAAAATCGTCCAGTTAATCCAATCAGTTCCTAAAAGTTGAATATTTAGGATTGAACCATTTGAAAGCAATTCACGAATCAAGGACATGACGATTAAAACGAAGGTATAACCCATGCCGCTAGCGAAAGCATCAATCGTGGAATAACGAACAGGATTCTTAACAGCAAAAGCTTCTGCACGACCCATAACGATACAGTTGGTGATAATTAATCCAACATATGCACCTAAGCGTTCTGCAATGTCAGGGGTTAAAGCTTTTAAAAACATTTCAAAGACAATTGTGAAGGTGGAAATAACCACCATGTACGTCACCATTCGAACTTGAGAAGGAATTAAGTTTCGAATTAAGGCAATAAACGCAGACGATAACATGGTAACTAAGGTCACCCCGATACCCATCGCGATGGCATTTTCCACCATGTTGGCCACTGCCAAACTTGAGCAAATGCCAAGAACGGTCACGACGATTGGGTTGTTTCGAGCAATCCCATCTCTTAAAACATTAAACCACTTCTTATAATTTAGGCGGATAAGGAATTTTTTCATAAATTATAAAGCCTCCAATAGGGGTTGATGAAATGCAAAAGTTGAGTTAAGTAGGTTTTGAAAGGCAACGGAAGTGCGTGTTGCCCCAACAATTGAGGTCACATAATTTAAATCTTCTATGGTATCGCCTTGAACTTTATCGATCACTAGTGCCGGTTCCATTAATTTGCCAACTAAAGAATTAAGAAAGACAGGCGTGGTCACCTTGGCACCTAATCCTGGGGTTTCTTTTTGAGAGATAATCGCAACCGATTTAATCGTAACTAAATCACTTTCTAAGGTGAGATAACCTACAATCGGCCCCCAAACACCAGCACCAAATCTCTTATCAAAAGCAATTGTAATGTCATCACTTTCCCGATCTCGATAAATAAAAATGGGCTCATCTTTATATTCAGCAAGGTTTTCAAGGACTTCAATTTTATCCGCGTAATAGGTTGCTAAATCTGTGACGGAGGATAAATCATAATCGTGAGATTGCAAAATGGTTCTTTGCTTTAGATTGACTTGATTTTGTTGAATTTGGCTACGTGTTAGTAAATCTGCACCAACAAGTAAGCCACCTGCAGTCGTCCCCATGATTAGGACAAATACGAGCATTTTTTGATAAGTTTTATTCATGCTTTACTTTCCTCCTAAAGTTAATGGAATGGGTTTTTTGCTGACCCAAGCATCAATGAGTGGTGAGAAAGCGTTGGCCAACAATACGGCGTAAACCACACCTTCAACGGATGCTGTGAAATAGCGAATGATAACAGTAATGAGACCCGCTAATAAACCATAAACCACTTTTGCTAATCCGTTTCGAGGTGCTGTGGTTTTATCTGTGAGTAAAAAGACAGAAGCAAAAACCACCGTGCCAACTAACGCTACATAGGTTGGTTCAGGAAATTTAGCGGTTGCTGCAAATAAGGTGGGATTCATCGATTCAAGCCACCAAAAAAGCGCTACAAAACCGACAACGCCAAGTAAATAACTAAGGGTGATTCTCAAGTCAATCACTTTTAAGAATGCAAAAACAATTGCTAAAATTAAAATACCTGCTCGGAAAGGATCGCCGATAAAACCTGGAGTAGGTCCTACGAGTAATGAAAACCAATCAAAACTAAAACCATCTGCTAATGACTTTAAATCTGCAGCCGTATTGCCAGCTACAGCGACATAAGCGGAGAATGAAACGTTGAGAAATACCATCCCAACCGCCGCAGGGACAAAGGGATATTTTCCATGACCACCAAACACCAACTTGCCATAGAATGTGGCAACTGCACCACCAACACTCGCCATCCATAATGGTGAAAGTGCCGGGGGAACTAACATTGTAAAGAGTAAAGGTGTAAACCACCAAGCTAAATCCACCACCCGTTTTCTTAACTTCGCAAAGCCAAGTTCAAAGGGGAGTGCACCTAAGATTGCAAATAAATAAATGAGAATAGGATTTAGCCCATTAATGATGATACTGTAAACAAGCAGCACCAATAATCCTATACCAAGCACATTTAAATCTTTGTGAGAAAAACTTCTTTTAAGAAATACATTAACTGATTCGGCTGGCGTCTTTTTTGGTAATGTTTTTGCGTCCATAATTTCTCCTTTTTGTCTAAGAAATTTACCAAAAAAGATTATAGCACTCTAGAATTAAAAATAAAGGTTAGTTGAAACAATTGGTGCAGTCGAGGAGAGTTGAACTCCTACACCGGTGAAGGTACTAGACCCTGAATCTAGCGCGTCTGCCAATTCCGCCACGACTGCACAGGGGTATTTTACTATGAAACTGCCAAAATGTAAGTGCTTACTTTTGCAGAAATGTATTCATGAAAGGTTACATTATTGAATACTTTTTGGTTTAAAGAGAAAACGACAAAGACATCTTGGAGTGCAGGAGCTGTTGGTTGTATGAATTGATATTGACCTGATTGAGGATAATAAGTGTCACGATATTGTCGATGTAATGTGTAAAATAAACCAGCATAATTTCCGGCACCATTACTAGTGGAATTTAACCAACCACTTTGATAAATCGTTTGAAGATTTTGACGATATTGATTTTGAAAGCCAGCATACGCTCCTTGATAAATGGTTAATCGATGGAGTGGATTTAACCGACCTTGATTCCAATCTTTTAATAGTGCATCTTGAAAAGGTGTGGCTTTGGTCATACTTGGTCCATATTGAGGATAAGGATCAATCGTTGGATCCCAATCTCCATTACCACCAAAACCGCGATCAAGGTCATAAGGAATGGGATAAGCTTTTCCAGTACTTGGTAAAAAATACAAATAAAGGTTATTTGCATTATTTCGATAATCGTCTGGATTACCAACAAAGTAGGCAATCGCTTCCATCCATAAAAAAGTTGGCACATCAATAACCGCTTCAACGCGTTGGCGATAACTTTGGTTATTTACATCATTGCTTGCATTAAGTTCACCAATTAAATTGACAATATCGGTAAAATTCGCAAGTGTCGTATTGGTTTTTAAATCATAACTTGGATGATAGTTTGCAGCATTATCTTCGATACCGATTTTATTGCCTGTACGAAAATGGTTGGTTCCATCACTGTTCACCGCGTTAAATTTTGTCATATCCGCCGCACCAGTAGACGTATACAAAACCTTATAGAGATTACCATCAGCTTCTGGGGTATCACCTAATCGTCTTGCAAAAAATCGACGATCCATCGGTTCAGTAATGGTAAATAATCCTAAGTAGTTATCTTGAAATGCTTCTGAAACACCCGTTTGTAAAAAACGAACACCACCGAGGGTTGCTTCTTGTGCATAGGGTAAATATGCAGCGTATAACTTATGGGCGAAAATTTGGCGAACATACGTATGATCAAAATTTCGATTCCATTTTAAATCCATTCTTGTCATCCCTAAAAAGTGTTGATTGGGATTTCGTCCATCAAGCGGATCATCGGTGGCAAATGAAACCTTTAAATTCATGAAGTTGGTGAAAGCACCATTCTCTTCAATAAAATCCGTTCTAGAGGTGTTGCCTTTCATTCGCAAACCTACCACCGGATAACAATAACTTATCACTTGTGCTTCTTTTGGTGTCACGTCGATTCGCATGGCAGCATTCACGTATCGATCATGGTCAGCAGTACGGTTTCCATATTCGTTCATCAGTAATAAATTGGCATTGCTCATTTGGAAATCAATCATCACTTGGGTGGTAGGATGAAAAAATAACGCAAACTCTTCTTCGGTATTCAAGCTGATGCGAGGTTGACTATTAGCATCACAAGTTCCAGCAGGGAAATTTAAGTTAGGCACCGTTGGGGGTGTTGAAAAATCCACAGGCATATCCTGAGAAGAATTGGGTTCTACATTAGATGCACTTGATGAGGGTGATGTGATAGAGGAATTGATATTAGAGGAATTGATAATGATCGATGGTAGGGTAAATTCGCAAGAGGATAACAATAAAGTCATCAAGATTACGTGATGGGTTTTGATGGTTTGAGTCATAAGAAAATTAAACCACACTTCAACAACAATTGTAAGTTTGAATTAAATAGCAGCCACTAATAATTTAACAAACGCTTCAAGTTGAACTTGATCGACAGAATCAAAACGATTAAATTTATAACTATCAATATCTAAAACACCAATTAACTTTTTGTCTTTAATGATGGGTACGACTATTTCACTATTACTACCTTCATCACAGGCAATATGCCCTGGAAATTCATGGACATTCGGAACAACGATGGTTTTTCTTTCACGAGCTGATTTACCACAGACACCTCGGTCAAGGGTGATATCAACACAGGCAACTTTTCCTTGAAATGGACCCAAGTAAAGTGCACTACCGTTATATAAATAAAATCCAGTCCAAGAAACATCGGTTAATGTTTGTTTTAATAATGCTGATAAATTAGCATAGATTGAAACGGGTTGCTGTTTATCTTGGAGTAAACCACGTGTAGCAGAAAGTAAGGTTTGATACTCAGTAACCTTATTCATTTACTTTTTTTCCTCAGGTCTTAATAAGCGAAAATCGACATGACAATAACCATTGGGATTCTTATCTAAATAATCTTGATGGTAGGTTTCAGCATCATAGAAACCTCGTAATGGTTGAATTTCTAATGCGATGGTTTTGCGGTAATCTTTTTGGCGAAGTTGCACATATTTTTTTGCAACAGCCTCATCTTCTTTACTTTCAAAGTAAACACCCGTTCGATATTGGATACCTTCATCATGGCCTTGTTTATTAACAGAGGTTGGATCGATAATCCGAAATAAGTGTTCGAGTAATTTTTCTAAACTAATTTGTTTTTCATTAAAGACGACCTTAACTGCTTCCGCATGCGTCGCTTTTTCATCACAAACTTCTTCATAAGTTGGGTTAGCATAATTGCCATTGGCATATCCAACTTGGCTATCAGTAACACCTTTAAGTTTTTTAAAATAAGCTTCAACGCCCCAGAAACAGCCACCTGCTAAATAAATTGTTTTCATTTTTTTTACCTCATCTTTTCGCTACTACATTATAAACAATTTAAATTATTTAAGATTGTGGATGCTTAAGAATTGGTTATAATTAAAATCAAGGAGACTGACATGGTATTCAAACAAACAAAGACCCTAAGTAATGGGGTGATTATTCCGTTATTAGGATTTGGTACGTGGCAAATTAAAGAAGGTGAAGATGCCTATAGTTCTACCTTAGCAGCCTTAACAGCAGGTTACCGTCACATTGATACCGCAGCAGCCTATCGAAATGAAACCTCCGTAGGACGTGCGATTAAAGATTCTGGAATACCTCGAAATCAAATCTTTATCACCACCAAACTTGAATCCCATCTAAAGGATTACAAACAAACCTTCGTCGAATTTGAACAATCTAGACTTCGTCTAGGCGTTGATTATATTGATCTTTATTTAATTCACGCACCTTGGCCGTGGAGCGAATGGCGAACCAACCCTGATTATGCACAAGGCAATATTGCAGCATGGAAAGCCATGGAAGAACTTTATCGTGCCAAAAAAATTCGTTCCATCGGTGTCTCAAATTTTGAAATTGAACACCTAGAACGTCTATTTAAAGGCATTGATATCCTTCCCCATGTGAACCAAATTCCATTATGGATTGGTCGACCACAGAAAAGCCTACGAGCGTATTGTGAAGAAAAAAAGATTGCCATTGAAGCCTATTCACCATTAGCAACAGGCCGAATTTTTAAACTTGAATTACTCAACGATCTTGCCAAAAAATATGGCAAAACTCCTGCACAAATTGCCATACGTTTTACCGTAGAACTAGGAGCAATTACACTACCCAAATCAACCCACCCAGAACGAATTCGTGAAAATGGTATGTTAGACTTCAAACTTGATAAAGTTGATATGCAAAACTTACTCGCCCTCGAAAACCTCGATTACCGGTAAAAGAAAAAACCCTTCTGTATGAAGGGTTTTTAATTGCAGTTTGGTGGAGCTGACGAGGATTGAACTCGCGACCTCCTCCATGCCATGGAGGCGCTCTCCCAGCTGAGCTACAGCCCCAAATTGCTTTTACACTTTAACAAATAAAATTCCAAAAAACAATCATAGATTAAACCTTGGCGCGGTTGAGACGATTCGAACGTCCGACTTTCTCCTTAGGAGTGAGATACTCTATCCACTGAGTTACAACCGCATGTCAATATTTTATCAATTTTTAGCGGTAAATTAAATCTAAAGTCCATAACGCAATCATCAGTAATAATGGGCCTATGGTGATGCCATATAAGACAAATTGACCAAAGGATAATGTCACTTGCTTTGATTTAAGAATGCTCATCCACATCAGCCCTGCTAATGCTCCAACCGGCGTCAGGATAGCTCCAATGTTCGAACCAATAATGGAGGCATAAACCGCTGGCAGGTCAACCACTTCCATTCCCAACAGCATGTTGGCATACCATAAACTCATCGGAATATTATTCATCAGATTGCTCGCAAAGAAACTGCTGATACCAAAACTATAAAGACTAGGAAAGGTCAAAAACCAATTTGCGACTTGATCGGTCCAGCCTATGAAATCAAACGTATAAACAAGGATTGCCATACTTAAAAAGAAAGGCAACATTTCAAATGGTAAACGACCAAGCGTATTGCCAAGGTGCGCTTCTTTGGGAAAGAACATGAGCATGAAAATGATTAATAATACTGCAGATAAAATAGTTAAGACATCCATACCGACACCAATCCATTGTGAGATTGCCATGAAACCAATCGCAACCCCTAACATCAATAGACCAAGACGATAACTTGAATGAGGTGGATTAATCACCATATCTGGACGATTTAATGGTTGGGTTAATGATCTTCTAAATATCAAGTAAAGAAGACCTAAACTCGATAATCCAGTGAGGATGGTCGGTAGCCACATTACGGTGACATATTCTAAAAAATCGATTTGAAACATACTTGCTAAATAAATATTGGTTGGATTGCCAATGATGAGTAGCATGCTCCACGTATTGGCAGATACAAATTGACTGATTAAATAAGGCAATGGGGAGACTTTAGCATGCCGAGCGACATAAATGATGAAAGGCGTCAGGGTTAAAACCACGATATCATTGGCCGTTAATGTGGTGGCAATCGCCACGAGCCAAAACCAAATGAAAAAGAGTCGCTTTTGAGAATAACCGGCCCGATGGACTGCTAGATACGCAAGATACTTAATCAGCCCGACTTCATCTAAAAAAATAGCGAGAATTGTAAATGAAAAGAATAATCCTAAAATCCGAACTGGATTAATCACCCCATCCCCAAACCACGCAGATTCAATCATTAATAAGGGTTGCGGATGTAACAGTAAGATCAGCAAGGCACCTAAAGAAGTAATGATCCAAAAGAGTTGGGTTTTTTTACCAAAGATGGTGGCAGAAGAAAACCACAATAAACTGATCATCATGAGTGCTAAAGTCATCATCAATATGATTGCCATGTTTGAACCGCTCCTATTATAACGACTTCTTTAGAAAATAAAAAAGAGTGAACGTTCACTCTTTGATTGATCTCATGGTCGGGATGATGGGATTCGAACCCACGACCTCTTGGTCCCGAACCAAGCGCGCTACCAAGCTACGCCACATCCCGAGTCAATCTATTTTACCTATTTAATCGGCAAATGAAAATAAAGAAACCGTTTCCTCTTCTTCAATTGCCTTCAACACACCTTGAGTTTTGAGTTTTTCAATATTCGTGTTCGAAAGTTTGGTTCGATTCATTAAGTCTTTTGCGCTGACAAACATCCGTTCTTCTCTAGCTTTGACAATCGATAAGGCCGCGTTTGCGCCAATTCCATCAATCACGGTAAAAGGAGGGATTAATCCTTGTTTGGCTTCATCAATGATAAACGCTTCTGCTTGGGACTTTTCTAAATCAATCGGTAAAATCTCAAATCCTCTTTCTTTCATTTCCAAAGCATTCATCAACGTCACTTCTAAATCCGCTTCTTTCGGTGAAAGCTTTTTCTTTAATTCATTCTTTTGGCGTTTATAACGTTGAAGTTGTTGATATATTTCTTTGCTGGATGATCGCATCAATTCGTAATCATATTGTTTGGATCGTAAGGTAAAGTAAGTAGCATAGTACGCTAGTGGATGATGAACTTTAAAATAGGCTACTCTAACTGCCATTGTCACATAAGCAACCGCGTGAGCTTTTGGGAAAAGATATTTAATTTTATTACAGGAATCAATATAGAATTCAGGAACATGAACTTGTCTCATCAACTCGGTATATTCTTTGGTTAATTTTTTTCCTTTTCGCACATCTTCCATGATTTTAAAAGCGATTAAAGCATCGATGCCTTTGGAGATTAAATAGGTCATGATGTCATCACGGCAGCCAATCACTTCATCCACGGTTGCAACTTTATCGGTAATTAAATTTCTCGCATTACCATTAAAGACATCGGTTCCGTGAGCTAAACCTGAAATGATCACCAAGTCATTAAACGACTTTGGATTGATGACGTTCAAAATATCCATCCCGAGATTTGTACCAAATTCAGGTAGTCCCATCGCACCATTGACCATCTCTACATATTTTTCTTTACGATTTAACACTGAATCTGAAGCAAAACACTTTAATGCATCAGGATCATTTAATGGAATATCATCAATCTTCATCCCTGTTAAATCCGCATTCATTTTTAATGCCATCGGATCAACGTGGCCTAACATATCAAATTTTAATAAGGCATCGTGGAGTGAATCAAAGGCAAAGTGGGTGGTGACAATATTGGTTTCTAAATTATCCGCAGGCCGTTGAATGGGGGTAAAGTCATAGACACTAAATTCTTTAGGGACCACAACAATCCCACCAGGGTGTTGACCAGAAGTTCGACGAACCCCTTCAGCTTTTTTAGCAAGATATGTTAATTCAGCTTGCTTAAGCTTTGTGACATCTTCACCCATCGTTTCAAAGTAGCCTCTAACATAACCATACGCTGTTTTTTCGGCAACGGTTTCAATGGTTCCTGCTCGATAAACTTGATGATCACCTAATAAAGTTTTAGTCGCTTCATGGGCAAGGGATTGATAATCGCGAGGGAAATTTAAATCGATATCCGGAACTTTATTCGCATTAAATCCTAAGAAGGTCGCAAAGGGAATATTTTGACCATCACTCTTCAGTAAGTGACCGCATTCAGGACATAATTTAACCGGTAAATCAAAACCGGATTTATATTTAGCATCTTGGTTAAATTCAACATACTGACATTCTAAGCAATAATAATGGGGAGGTAATGGATTCACTTCGGTGATACCTGCCATCGTTGCAGCAAATGAACTTCCAACTGATCCTCGTGAACCCACAATAAAACCTTTTTCATTGGCTTGGGCAATGATTTTACTGGTGATGTAATAAATGACGGCGTACCCAGATTTAATAATCCCATTCAGTTCTGTCTCTAAACGTTCTTGAATCAGTGGCGGTAAAACCTTGCCATACTGCGCATGTGCTTTTTCAAAACAAATGTCTCTTAACATTTTGTCTGCACCTTCAATCGCAGGTGTTCGAAGCGTTGATTGAATCGGTTCCATTTTTTCAATCATCTTTGCGATTGCAATTGGATGATCAATGACGATTCGTTCAGCTTCTTCTTTTCCTAACCAGGCAAAGGCTTCTAACATTTCAGTTGTGGAACGAAAGTGCTGATGCGGATTTTCAAACTTAGGTAAATCTTTTCGGAAGTAAGGATTCATCGGGTGATTCACACCTTTTAAACCTTTAGCAAAAATGTAAACATCTCGAATTAAATGATCGTCAGGATTGACGTAATGGCAGTCGCCAGTGGCAACAATCATCTTCTTTAAATCTTTGGCAACGGTGATGATTTCTTTTAATAAAGTCTTCACCATGTCTTGAGAAGGTAAGGTGCCGATATGAATTAAATAATCGTATTGTTCCAGTGGTTGAATTTCGATAAAGTCGTACATCGCCATCACTTTTTGGAGGGCTTCGCGCGATCCGGTTTTTGCGGTTTCAAATACTTCACCATTTAAACAAGCGGAGCCAATCAATAAATGCTCACGATGTTTCAAAAGTAAATCTCGCGGTGTTCTTGGAATATCTGCAAAATAGTTGAGATGACTTTCTGACACCAATTCGTAAAGAGCTTTTAAGCCTTTGGTGTTTTTGGCTAACACCGTGACATGGTAACTTCTTAAATTTTTAGACAAGGTATTAACTTGATTCAACTGTTTTAAATCTTGGTGAAGTTGAATACGATGATCCACAATGATTTTTTGCCGTAACGCTTCCCAGATCGCCACTAAGACTTCAGCATCATAAATCGCCCGGTGGGCTTTATCTTCTTCGTATGAAATGCCCAATCTTTTTGCAAGTGCTCCGAGGCGATGACTATTAGCTTCCGGATATAAATAACGCGATAAGGTCAATGTATCAATGACAGGTGGTTTAAAGCTTATCCCTAATTGTTCAAAAGCAGTTACCATAAATCCCATATCAAAAGGGGCGTTATGGGACACCACGATTGCATCTTTAAAGAACTGATTAATTTTATCTTTGACCGCCGCGAATGTTGGTTGACCATCTAACATTTTCATGGTGATGCCGCTGACGTCACTTGCAGCAGCACTTATCTGAACATCACCCGGATGTAATAGCATCGATAAGCGATCGATAATCGCTCCTTGTCTAATGCGTAAAGCACCAATTTCAATGATGCGATCATAACGTGAGGATAATCCAGTGCTTTCTAAGTCAAACACAACATAATCTGTTTTTTGTAATGAGGTTTGACTGGCGTTCATGATGTGAGAAATATTTTCATCAATCATATAAAGCTCTGAACCATAGATCATTTTTAGACCATGCTTTTTAGCCGCCGCTTGCGCTTCGGGAAATCCTTGAACGACACCATGATCGGTAATCGCAATCGCTTCATGTCCCATATGCTTAGCTAGCGCACAATAAGCGTCGATATCACCGACACCATCCATCGTCGACATTTTGGTATGTAAATGTAACTCGACGCGCTTACGACTACTATTATCTTCGCGCATCGGTAAGGGATTCACTTTGACTAACTCTTTAATATAAATGCGAGGTTCTTGATTGATTTGATCAAGGGCAACGCCGCCGCGAACGCGAATACGGTCTCCTTCTTGTAAGCCTTGTAACAAAGCTTGATCGATATCGGCATCGCGATCATTGATGGAAGCAAGAATCGCGTGCGATCCTTCTGCCAAGACAAAACGAATCACAAGATTGCCACTAAATTCTCTGCGAAATAAATTGTAAATGGAGCCAATGACTTCGACATGGCCGCTATTGAGTTTGATATCTTGAATCGCCATGGGGACATGTTCACCCTTTTGACGAAGTTTCTTCTTAGCCTCGACATTGACTTGTTGCTTGACATCTTGTTCATAACTGATGGCAAGTTGGGTTTCCGCTTCTTTAATGCGTTCGAGATGTTCACGCATAAACAGATCTTGTTCTTCATCTTCAATGCGAGAAGCGATCACGGCCTTTACTTGTTCTTGAAGTTGATCAACTTTTTCTTGATTGACTTCAGCAACACGTGGAAGGATTTTATGTTTAAAAACCAAGGGATATTGTAAGAAAATAAATAGATCATTCAATTGAGTCCACATCGATTTTTCTTGATCGAAAGCTTCTTGATTGGGGTAGGTAATGGTAATGGAATTTCCATTGAGTAAAGGTAATCTTCCATAAGGTTGGCGAAATTGAACACGATACCAATCCATCATTAATTGCAGCATCGAGGCTAAGGTTGGTGGTTGGCGATACGTAAACGTAAAGTGCGATGGATAATTTAATTGACTGATGCCTGCAAGAAACGGCTCAAGTAAATCGTAAGTCCAAGGTGTATCTTTGGTTACAATCATGTCCCATTGTTGAGGTTTAAGGGGATTCTTGGTCACAGCTTCGAATTGCATGTCAAAACGTTCTGGATCGGTTAATCCAATACTTTGTAAAAACCGAACCATTTGTTCTTGCATCTTATAACACCAAGACTAATGCCAATATGTCTTTAATCAATAAAAACACCATTAAACTCATTAATATAAAAAAGCCAATTAAAGAAATCGAATTTTTGATCGTCGCTGGAATTTCTTTTTTGAAGATGCCTTCAATCGTAATGACGAGTAAATGCCAACCATCTAAACCTGGAAAGGGAAGTAAATTAAAGACCGCTAAGTTGACGGAAATAAGACCCCAAATAAAGATATAGGATCCCAAACCTAAATTATTGAGGATCGAAGAAGTGGTCGAAAATATCGCAACAATGCCTCCAACTTGATCAAGGTTTTGACCTTGAAATAAATTGATAACGGTATTGATGATTAAGGTCACACCTCGCCACCAATCGCGACCCGCTTCGGCAATCGCTTCTGTAAACGTATAATCCGTCATGATCACGTAGAAGCCAATCCCTAATGATTCAAATGCAAACCCTGCATCCGTAACAACCGCATCTAAGCGAATCAAAACATTTGTTTCGGTGTAGGTCGTGCTATCGGTATAGGTTCTAACTGGTAAAGCAAATTCAATAAAGTCCGTTTCTGAATCGAGCACGTATGGAACAAATGAACCATCTACAACTTTTCCAACGTTTAATAATTCCCCGAGTGTGTCGTCATACGTTTGGAATTCATTTAAATACAAATGATAAGTGGCATCGCCTTCATCAGTGTTAACTGGTATCGTTCCATTGTTTAAATTGGTGAACACCAAAACATTGCCAGTTTCAAGGCCAGCTTCATCGGCAACAGAGGTTTCGGTAATCACCATTTGATTGGTAAGCGTTCGTTGGGTAAAGCCCCAGTTTGATGCAAAAAATAAAACAAAAGCTAATACTAAATTCAAAATAATCCCAGCAGACATGACCAAAGCACGCTTTGGTTTTGAAATACCGAGCAAACTTCGTTCAAAGGGAATTTTAAGATCATCTGTTGATACTTCTTCTCCCACCATCGCTACATATCCGCCTAGTGGAAATGCTTTCAAAGCATATTTTGTTTCGCCTTTAGTCCATGAAAATAACACCGGACCAAAACCAATGGAAAATTCCTTAACATAAACATGAAAAGCCTTGGCGACTAAGAAGTGACCAAGCTCATGAATCAGAATTAAAACCCCTAAAGAAATGAGGAATAATAAGGTAGAAATAATGGATTGCATACGAGACCTCCAAGAACTAAAAAATACTCTCTTATTTTAACAAATTAAACCCAGTAAGGGGTAATTTAAATCGGCAGAGAAAATGCAAATTCAGAAATCAAAGAAATGATAAGTGTAACCACGAGCACAACCATGGAGAATGAATCCACTCGATCTAAAATACCACCATGTTCACCAAGCATATTTGAGAAGTTTTTAATGCCAAATTCTCGCTTAATCAGTGAAAAGGTAAAGTCACCAAGTGTCGCAATCAACGGCATACTTAAGGAGAGGAGTACTAACCAATACCACTCATGCATCGTTAAGAAGGGTAGTAATGGACTTCCAAGTGAATCTGCAATCCAAGCAAAAGCAAAGGAGGCCATAAATGAACTGAAAAAACCACCAAAAAAACCTTCCCAAGTTTTATTCTTTGAAACACGAACATTCATTTTATGTTTTCCAAAGAATGTGCCGACGAGGTAAGCGCCAATATCCGTACTAAATGTACCAACACCTGCATAAAGTAATAGGAGAGAATTTTCAAACATGGATCGTGGTAAATCACCAAAAATAAAATCTGGAAAGAATCTTAAGAATAAAAAGGATTGAAAACTTAAAGATAGTAATAGCGACATCGTAATTAAGTATGTGGCATCAGGGACTTTAAATCGCACATCGGTAATTGAAGAAAAGAAAAGCGTTAGGGCAAGAATGGTTAACACTAGTGTTGGTAATTCAAGTTTATTGAGTCCAGTTTCAAAGGACCATTGTGAGAAATCGAATCTTACAGAACTTAAATTATTGTAAATAAAAACATAATAAATCATCAAAACCATCATCAAATATACAAAAATTCGAATCGGTAATGGATACGTTGAATCGGTTTTAACCGATAACATTTCTTGGGTTGCAAAGACAAGACCCACCAATGCAAAGACAATAATTAACCAGCTGCCAATAATAATCGAAGGAATGGCAATCGCAGCCAATACCAGGGCGACAATGACGCGATTAGAAAATCGTTTTTGGAACTCAGGTTGCACTTGATTCATACTTGTCCAAACCTTCTCTTTCGTTCAGCGTATTGCATTAAAACAGCTAATAGTTCGTCTTCCTTAAAATCAGGCCATGCTTTGTTGACAAAGATCAGTTCAGCATAAGCAAGTTGAAATAACATAAAATTTGAAATTCTTTGTTCACCAGAAGTTCTGACCATGCAATCGATGGGTGGTAGAATCGCTGAATCAAGGAATTGTTGGAAGGTTAACGGCGTTAAATCTTCTTCTTTCATCACGCCTTTTTGAATCGCGTGCATTGCTTTTTTAGATGCTCTAATAATTTCATCTTGACCACCATAATTGACACAAATATTTAGTGTATATCGGTTATAAGATTTGGTGGCATCAATCGCATCCATCAACAAGGTCTTCGTTAATGTTGGTAATGTTTCTAGTTGGCCGGAAATAACCAAACGTACTTGATCATCATGAAGGGTTTGAAGATATTTTTGAACAAATTCATTCAGCAGTTTAAATAACCCATTCACTTCTGAAGCGGGACGTCGCCAATTTTCAGTTGAAAATGCAAATAAAGATAAATAAGGAATGTTAAGTTTTTTGGCAGCCTTGGCAATGTCGATCACCCGTTTAGCACCCTCTTGGTGACCACGTAAGCGCGGCAAACCTTTTGCCTTAGCCCAACGGCCATTTCCATCCATGATGATGGCGAGATGTTTTAAAGGTGAATCCATAGTTTTGATTTGAATTTTTGGCATAAATAAATTATACAACTTCCCCCAGTTGTCATGAAATGATTATAGACTACAACGTTAAAATTTCTTTCTCTTTAGAAACAAATGCTGCATCAATTTGGGCAATCACTTGGTCATGGACTTTGGTCATATCACTTTCGATACGTTTTTTTAAATCTTCGGTATATTCATCATCGGTTACCATCGATAAAAAATCTTTACGAACATTACGAATGGCGACCTTGGCTTCATCTGCCATACGTTTGGCTTGTTTAGCAAGATCTTTGCGTCGATCCTGAGTTAATGCAGGAAGGACTAAACGAATACTATCTGCTTCGGCAACCGGATTGATGCCTATTTCTGCTTTATTAATGCCTTCTAAGATTGCCTTTAAATCACCTTTATCATAAGGTTTAATTAAAAGTTGTCGAGGTTCGGGAACTGCAATACTGGCTATTTGATTGATAGGAGTAGGTTCTCCATAATAATCGACCAAAACGCGATCTAATAAGGCCGCATTGGCTCTGCCCGTTCTTAAAGTATTAAATTGAGCTTGGAGAGCAGTCAGGGTTTTATCCATTGCCGCTTTCGCTTCTAATGCAAGTGATTCCATCCTAACTTAAACTCCTTTTTTAATGGTCGTGCCAATCGTTTCGTCTTTAATCACATTCACTAAGTTATGGGTATCTTTCATGTCAAAAACACGAATAACAATCGAAGAATCCTTAATTAAAGAAACGGCAGTGAGATCCATCACGGCAAGCTTTTTGTTAAGCATTTCATCAAAGGTTATATGTTTGATTAGCTTAGCGTTACCATTGGTTTTTGGGTCTGCATCAAATACACCTGCAACACCATTTTTCGCCATGAAAATCGTGTCAGCATGAATTTCCATCGCTCGTAATGAGGCGGTTGTATCGGTTGAAAAATAAGGACTACCTGTGCCACCTGCAAAAATAACCACACGCCCTTTTTCTAAATGGCGAATTGCGCGACGGCGAATATAATTTTCAGCCACTTGTTCAACGTGAATCGAAGATAAAACCCGGCATTGAACACCTTCATTTTCTAAAGCACTTTGTAAGGCTAAAGAATTGATGATTGTGCCTAGCATTCCCATGTAATCCGCAGTAGAGGATTCGATACCAATGGATTTGGCGAGTTTACCACGCCAAATATTACCAGCGCCAATCACCACCGCAACTTCTAAACCTTTTGACTGAATGGTTTTAATCGCTTTTGCAACCGTGGATAAATGTAGTGCTTCTAGAATGGTTTTTTCTTTTGTATCTGCTAAGGCTTCTCCGGATAATTTGATGACGATTCGTTTCATATTTCCTCCATTATATGAGAAAAAAACACTCTTAGTGAGTGTTTTTTACTTGAGACATGACTTCACTTGCGAAATCGGTAACTTTCTTTTCAATGCCTTCTCCAACTTTATATCGAGCGAATTGAGGGACTTTAGCTTTATGTTTATCTAGGAACACTTTGGTTGGTTCTTCATTTTCGGCAAACATGAAGGGTTGCATATCTAAGGAGGATTCCTTGAACATGGTGTTGACTTTGCCTTCAACAATCTTGATTAAGATCGCTTCAGGTTTGTTTGCATACTTAGGATCTTCTTTAACCAAAGCTTGTTGTTTAACCGTTTCTTCTTTAATTAGATTAGCGGGGACGTTAGCTAAACTTGGATATAAAGGATTACGGTCGGTAATATGCATCGCGAGTTGATCGGCAAATGCTTGTGTACCACCCTCTACAACAGCGAGCGAGGAGACCACACCATTCATATGAACATATTGTCCGAAGAATTGATTAGGTTGCTTTGACATTAATTTGAAACGTCTTAATGAAAGTTTTTCACCAATCTTAACGGTGGCTTCCGTAAATAGTTTTGCAGTTAAGGTATTCGCTTGTTCAACAGTCGTAGGTTTGTTTTTCAAAATGATGGCAGCCGTATCATTGAGAAGTTTACGAAAGGAGTCACCACGAGAAACGAAATCAGTTTCGCAGTTAACTTCAATCAACAATGCTTGTTGACCATTGATATAAACTAAAGATAAACCTTCTGCGGCAACGCGATCTGCTTTTTTTGCAGCTTTCAGTACGCCTTTTTCATGAAGCCATGCTTGCGCTTTGGTGACATCCATGTTGGACTCTAATAAAGCTTTTTTGCAGTCCATCATCCCTGCACCAGTACGTTCTCTTAATTCTTTAATTAACGCAATAATGTCGGCCATGATTATTCTTCCTTCGCTTCAATTTTTGGTTTGCGTGCGACTTTTGGTTTCTTATCAACAGCAGGAGCAGGAGCTGCGGCAACAGGTGCTGCAGGTGCTACAACCGGCGTTGGGGCTGGGGCTGTAGTTGGTTTGCTCACTGGAGCAGTCGTTGTAGGTTGAGATGAAGGTGTGTAGTTTGAAGTGTTACTACGATAATCTGGACGAGGTCCATAAGATCTTTCTTGTGGCTTTGTCGCTTCTTTTAAAGCAGCAATTTTTGCAATAAAGTCTTCGTCCTTCGTGTAAGCAACAACGGTAACGCCACCTTTGGCTTCCACAATTGCGTCAGCAATCGTTTGAACGATTAAGCGAACGGAGCCAATCGCATCGTCGTTTCCAGGAATTGGATAATCGACTAAATCTGGGTCACAGTTTGTATCGGTAATTCCAAAAACTGGGATATTTAATTTACGGGCCTCGGCAACAGCGTTGTGATCGATGGTTGGATCAACAACAAAAACTGCTTTCGGTAAACCACGAATTTCTTTAATACCTTCAAGGTTCTTTAAAAGCTTTTCTTTCATCTTACGTAAGCCATTGGCTTCCTTCTTTGGTAAGAGGTCTAATGTGCCATTGGTTTCTTGTGCTTCTAAATCTTTTAAGTAACGAATCCGTCCTAAGATGGTGCGGAAATTGGTTAACGTTCCACCCAACCAGCGGGTATTGATATAGAAAGAGCCTGAACGTAAAGCTTCTTCTTTAATGACAACTTGAATTTGTTTTTTGGTACCAACAAATAAAACCGTACCTTTATTGGTGACGATTTCTTTTAATTTGTTATATGCTTCTTCAATCTTGGTAACAGTCTTTTTTAAGTCAACGATGTAAATCCCACGGTCTGAAGTATAGATAAACTTCGCCATTTTTGGATTCCACTTACGCATTTGGTGACCATATTGGACCCCAGCTGCAGCAAGCTTCTTCATCGAGATAATCGGTTCAGTAGAAGAACGGACGACATCAGCCATTGCGTCTTTGTTTTCGGTGCTCTTGACCGCAGGTAAAACGCCTTCCTTTTTTTGTTCACTCATGGGTGAAACCTCCTATTTGTTTTGCCTCCATCACTTCGGACAACCACCCTAACCGTAGTTAGACATGGTAGTTGAATTCATGATGTGTGTTGTCCCTAACTTTCGCTAGAGCAGGGTTATTTTAGCACAATTTAGGTGAATATCAAATAGAGATTACTTCTTTTTAAGGGCGCGAGGATGGGCTGCTCGATACTCTTTTTGTAACGCCTCTTTTGAAACATGGGTATAAATCTGTGTGGTATTAATGGTGGCGTGGCCTAATAACTCTTGAATGGTTCTTAAATCGGCACCATTATCGAGTAATTGGGTGGCAAAGGTATGTCTTAATTGGTGCGGATGAATATGCAAAGCAATTCCTGAGCGTTTTGCCAATTGTGAAAGGATGTACTCGAGTCCTCTCACCGTGAGTTTGGTTCCATGATGGTTTAAAAACACATGATTGGTTAACTGGCTTGCTTCCAAACCTTGAATCAACATCGGGCGAACATCTTTGAGGTAAAGCGATACACTTTGCTGACAAGGTTTGGTAATCGGCACCAGTCTTTGTTTATTACCTTTACCAAGAATTCTTAACATCCGTTGTGGCAAATTGACATCTTGAATCGTAAGGTTTACCACTTCACTCGCCCGTAAACCCGATCCATATAACAATTCGACTAAAGCTAAATCTCGCATCATCAATCGCGATGCTTCTTCTACAGGATGGTTTAACACTTGTTGAACTTGAGGTTCATCAATCGTAGTCGGTAACGTTTTGGCAACTTTGGGTGTGCGAATCAAGGCAAAGGGATTAATGGTAATTAAACCTTGATCCACATAATATTGATAAAAATGTTTGAGGGTTGCTACTCTTCTTTTTAACGTTTTTGGGTTTAAATCTTGTTGCACTTGGTCTGCGAGAAATGACCGAGCATCTTTCAATTGGATTTGATCAAATAACCAAGATTGTTTCAACAAAAAACGAAAATACAATTCCAAATCATGTTGATAGGCCGTCACCGTTTGCAACGAAAATTTACGGGTGTGGGTTAAATATTCTAAAAAGTTTTGAATTGGTTGATTCACAACTTCATTATAAAGGATTAAGCTTTTTTAGTTTTTTTAGTTTTTGTAACTTTAGCTGTTTTGCTAAATTTTTTATTAGGACGTTCTTTGAGAATAATTTCAGTTCCATCTAAATTTTCTAAATGTCTGCAATCCGGATAGCCAGAGCAACCGACAAAGGGTCGACCACCACGTTTCGCAAATCGTTTCATTAATGGTTTGCCACATTTTGGACAATTTTTGCCGATGGGTTCAGCCGCCACTTTGGTTGATTTGAAAACCCCTTTTCCATTTTCTTCATCATCTTCTTTATCACTTGGATTTTCTTTTTCCCAAGGTAAAGGCACATCATTGGAAATAAAATCACAGGTTGGATATTGATCACAACCTAAAAACACACCAAATCTAGAACGACGAGGAATAATCGTACCTTGACGATTGTTTTCTTTACACTTTGGGCAACTACCATAGAAATGGAGGGCAGGGTCATCTTTCGCTAAATCACCAGCTTGATCATATTGCGCTTTGAAATGTTGATAAAAATCAGTTAACAAATCAATACGTTTGACTTCGCCATCTTTCACTTCATCCAATTTTAATTCCATTTCTGAAGTATAGGTTGGGTTCACCAAGTATTGGAAATAGGTCATCAAATATTTCATCGCTGCATGCGCTTCTGGATTTGGGTAAAGCGTATGACTCTTCACGCTGACATAGTGGTGATCTTTTAATCTTGAAATGGTGGCAGCATACGTGGATGGACGACCAATACCACGGTATTCCATTTCTTGAATCAGTTTTGCTTCTGAATAACGGGAAGGTCCTGATGTTGTATGAGGTTTTAATTCTTTAAACACAACTGGAAAACTTTGTCCTTTAAATAATTGAGGTAATTGGCTACCTTCATCTTCTTCTACGACAGGATACGCTTTGGTATAACCTTCAAAGGTCACCACAGAACCTTGAGCTTTAAACGTAAAATCTCCACCTTGGAAAGTGTAGGTTGTGACGTCATATTTTTTTGCGGTCATTAATGAGGCAACCGCACGAGCATAAATCAAACGATAGAGTTTTAATTGATCGGGTTCAAGATAAGCTGCCATCATTTCAGGAGTTCTTGATATGGACGTTGGACGAATTGCTTCGTGTGCATCTTGGCTTTGTAAAATAGCAGTCTTTGATTTAGGTTTATCTGAAAGGTACTCTGGACCAAAGGTCTTGGTAATAAAATCAGACGCTTCTGAAACGAAAGCATCCGATAAACGATCTGAGTCGGTACGAATATAGGTCACTAACCCAACGGTTTCTTCACCAATCGAAACCCCTTCATATAAAGACTGAGCGACCGATTGTGTCTTTTGTGGAGAAAATCTTAGATCCTTATGGCTGCTTGCTTCTTGTTGTAAGGTCGAGGTACGGAAGGCTGCCTTGGATTCTTTCTTCTTAGAGGTAATCACCACTTCTTTAAGGGTGACTTCTTTGGGTAATTTTTGAATATAACCTTTGGCAATTTCCTCTGTCGATAAAGGAATAATTTTCCGATAACCATTGGGATCCGTTTTATCATCGGTAATCTTTAAGGATTGAGTTTGATATGCCGTGAGTTCTAATGGTAATGATTGTTTAGGGGTGGTAAGTTCGGTTTCGATTGTAAAGTAAGTTTGAGGATTAAACGCGAGTACTTCTAGTTCTCTTTCAATAACGAAACGTAATGCCACCGATTGAACACGGCCACCAGCTGGAGCGTGAACTTTTTTGTTTAAGATCTTCGACAACATAAAACCAACAATCCGGTCCAAAATTCTTCTCGCTTCTTGAGATTGAACCATGTCCATATTAATTTTGCGCGGGTTTTGTAAGGCAGCTAAAATTTTTTCTTTGGTGATTTCAAAGAATTCAATACGTTCCGTTTTTTCAACATCCAGTTTTAATGTATCTGCTAAATGCCAGGCGATCGATTCACCTTCACGATCTGGATCGGTTGCAAGAATAACCTTATCTGCTTTTTTGACGGCAGCCTCTAATTCTTTCACGACTTTATCTTTATCTTGTTTTCTAGAAATACGATACGTAGGCTTGAATCCATTGTCGATATCGACGCCCAAACCGCCTTTACCACTGGTTGCTAAATCACGTATATGGCCCTTACTAGATGTAATCGTGTATTTATCTTTTTGATCTTTTAAATATTTGGCAAAGCTCTTTTCTTTGGTGGGTGATTCAACAATAATTAATATATTCATGGTTGCTCCTAAACATAGTTCATTATCTTATGAAAAGTAAAATTGTCAAATCAAAAAAAGTTTTTTCAACCCTTTTCTAAAGAAAATTTAGATAAACTTTTTCTCCGGTTCAGGGTTTTGGCGAATCGCTTTTTCTTTTTCTTGACTGCCAAGTAAATGTTCTAAGATATCTTGACCAGATTCTACTAACACTGCCCCGTCTTTAATCAATTGATTCGTGGAATTATCCGTATTCGCCTGATGGGGAAGCACATACACATCTTTGCCAAGATAAAGGGCATATCCAACGGTGATGAGCGTTCCACTTCTTTTTTTAGCTTCTGCGACGAAAACACCGCGAGCAAGACCTGCAATCAGTCGATTACGCCAAGGGAAGTGATCTTTGTTGGGAGGGGTTAAATTGGGATATTCGCTCAACACCAAATGATTTTTTTTCATCGATTCATAGGTCTCAAGATGTTCTTTGGGATAACACACATCAATACCCGATCCCAAAATCGCAATCGTCTTTCCTTGCTGAGCGATGACGGTTTGATGTGCCTTGATATCAACACCATAAGCTAAACCCGAAACAACCATCATCCCTTCTTCTACCAACGATTTTGTGATGAGTTCTGTCATCTCTAATCCATAGGATGAAGGATGTCGGCTACCGATGACTGCAATGGTTTTTTCTAACATATAGATTAAATTTAAATCCCCATAATAAAACAAAACAAACGGAGGTTTATATATTTTCTTTAACGATTCTGGATAAGTTTCATCAATGATGGTGATAACGGAACTCTTGATCGATTGGATTTCGGTTTTAACCAAAGTTTCATCTACTAATTCTTTTTGTTTAATCGCTTGATAGATTGCATTCCAATCACCTGCATATTTGATCGCTAGATAAATAATAATCTCACGTCCTTTTAACATATCTTGTCCTCTATCTACCAATAGAGGAATAAAATGAATGTTAACTAAAGAATTGAGATTTTTGGATTCAGTAGCTTTTTAACTGGACCAAAGGTCGGTCGATGGATGCCTTTAATCGGTCCATACTTTTTTAATAATGATAAATGTAAGGGGGTAGGATAACCCTTATGCGCTGCAAAATGAAAATGTGGATATTGCTGATCTAATGAATCCATGATTTGATCACGAGTGACTTTGGCGAGAATACTACTCGCGGCAATCGTTTGCGATAACGCATCACCATGGATCAAAGGAAAAACTGGTACCTGTTGTTTCGGTAATGTCATCGCGTCGGATAGCACCGCATCATAACGTACCTTCAATTTTTCTAAACTTAACTGCATCCCTAACCGAGATGCCTCTAAAATATTGATTTTGGTAATGGTATCAACATCGATGATGGTAATGGCATAACTTAAAGCTTTTGTTTGAATAAGTGAAAATAAAGTATTGCGGATTGCTGCTTGTAATTGTTTAGAATCATCAATACGTGGATCATAAAAATCTTTAGGTAGGATGACGGCAGCAGCCACAACAGGACCTGCAATCGGACCTCGACCTGCTTCATCACATCCGGCAATGACTTTAAATCCTTGTTGATAATACGTTAAATCAATATTAGCTTTCATGTCGATAAAATCGGTAATGAAATCGGGCCGAGTTCACCATCTTGGAATGACTTAATAAAGGATTCATAAACGCGAGTTAAATCAACTTCCGATTGTTTTTTCCAACCACGTTTCATCCCCCATTGCTCAAAGAAAGTTTGGCGATTAAAAGTCTCGCCACCAAAAAGGGTTTGGAGTTGCTTAAGGTATTGTTTTTCCATCCAATCATATAAATGATGGGCGAGTAGTTCTTGAGGAAGTTGCTTTAAAGGCATGGATCCAATTAATGCTAATTGAAAGGAAACATCCTTCATCTCAAATTTAGGTGGCAGAATGCCTGGGGTATCTAACAACATAAACCATGCATCTAATTTAATCCATTGTTGACCGCGCGTGGAACCGGGTCTATTTTCAGTTGCAACCCGATGTTGCTTGGCAAGTAAATTGATGAGACTCGATTTACCAACGTTGGGAACACCAAGAATCATCGATTTTAAAGGTTGTCTTTTGAATCCTTTTTTTTCTTGTTTTAACCAAAGAGGTTCACCGATTGCCATCATCGCTTTTAAAATTTGAGATCTTGAAGTTGCATTTTTACCTTCACTTAACACAAAGGTATGGTTCTGGTCGGATAATCGTTTCATCACCATCTTCGTTATGTTGGCATCAGCAAGATCGGTTTTAGTAATGACAAAAACCTTTGGCTTGTTGGTTTCAAAGGGTAGATGCATACAGGCTTGAATCGCTCGAGCATCGACGGCAACGATGACAATATCAATCCAAGATAATTTTTCATGAATGGCTTGAATCGCCTTGTTCATGTGGCCAGGGTACCAATGCGTTTGTTTTTGGTTCATGCATAAACCCTCGGCCAAAAATATTGGCGCGTTCCACATGTGTCTGGATCATCATTTGCAGACGAACTCGTTTGCCCTTGGCAAATCCCTTCAATCGCAAATAATTTACCAATCAATTGATCTTTGGCAATTGGACCAAAGACGCGTGAATCTGTTGAAAAACCACGATTATCTCCCATCACAAAATAACTATTATCATCAAGTGTTAAGGGAATGCAACCAATTGCATTCATATTCGTACAGGTACGTTCTTGATAACCCATTTCAGGTAAAAAATCTTGATCCACAAGCAGACCGTTCACCAGTAAACTTCCATCTTGTTGTAAGGCAATCGTTTCACCTGGTAGACCAATTAAACGTTTGATTAAATATCGATCAATCGTAGGATTTTGTTTGACGATCACAATATCAAATCGTTCCAATCCATCCATCGTTTGTGGGTTTTGATCCATTACACCAAACTCTTGATTCACTAACGTGGGTTCCATCGAACTGCCTACAATTTTGATCGGGGTAAAATAAAAATTATGAAAGATGACCAAGCCACCCATTAAAATCAAAACGATAAAAAGTAATTGAGACAAGATGGAGATGACTTTTTTAAGCCAGGTAGGAAGATATTTCATCCTTACTATTATAATCACTTCCATTGCCGACAACAAAAAAGATTCCCGAAGGAATCTATCTTGTCACAATGAATGAATCTATTGATTCTATTCTAGAACTTCTTTAATTCTAGCGGCTTTACCAGAAAGTTTAGAAAGATAGGTAAGTTTATTACGACGAACTTTACCTTTCTTTAAAATTTCAACACTGGCAACGGTTGGGGCATGGACTGGGAAGATACGGTGAACACCGATACCACCTGACACCTTGCGAACCTTAAAGCTTTCATTGATGCCACTACCCTTGCGAGCGATGACAATACCTTCAAAAGCTTGTAAACGTTCTTTACCACTTTCAATGATGCGCACCATCACTCTGACAGTGTCACCTGATTTGAAATTAGGAACATCCTTCTTGAGCTGTTCGGCATTAATGAGATCGACGAGTTTTTGATTCATGATCTATTGCCTCCTTCATAATGTTTGTCAAAGTGTTCTTGTGGATTGTGACCATAGCGGACCACTTCTAGCGCTTAGCGCCTAACCATATTATCAAATCTTCCATCAAGTTGCAACGATTCTTCTTTAGTGGTGTAAAGTAAATTAACTTGACAGCAAAAACCATTTGGTTTACATTATAAGCGTCATGAAAAGGAGAACTTTATGGCTGTTAAAATTCGCTTAGCTCGTACCGGACGTCACGCTGATCCTTCATACCGTATTGTTGCCGCAGACTCACGTTATTCACGTGATGGTCGTTATGTGGAACAAATTGGTTTTTATAATCCGCAAAAACCTGCAACGGAAGCTACGATTGATGAAGTCATCGCTTTAAAATGGTTAGGTTTAGGTGCTCAAGTTTCAGACACCGTTAGAACGTTATTCAAACACAAAGGTATTATTGCTAAATTTACGGCGACCAAAAAAGGTAAATAAGTATGGATTACGTAGCGATCATTCACGCATTTGTTGATGATTTCGTCGAAAACAAAGACGCGATTTTAATCCGTGAATTAAAGAATGATAATCCCTATGATTTAACCTTATTAGTGGTTGCAGAAGGTGAAGATACTTCTAGACTCATTGGTCGAAAAGGCATCATTGCAAACGCTTTAAGAGAAGTACTCTCGATTGCCGGTAAAATTGATAATCGACGCGTGCATCTTAAATTCGAAACATTTGAAAAGACCACAACCGAGGAATAATCTTCCTCGGTTTTTTTCTATGGAAACCCCATTATTAACCATTGGTAGAATTATCAACACAAGAGGTTTACAAGGTGAATTAAAAATCGCCTCGTTGACGGATTTTCCTTTGTTACGATATCGCAAGGGTAAAACGGTTTTTTTAGAAAAAGACGGGCAATATATGCCCCTTGTTGTCAAAGAGGCACATCATCAACCTGGTTTGGATTTTGTCCAATTTCAAGGATTTACCGATATTAATCTTGTGAAGGGTTGGATGAATCTTTATCTTTATGCACCCAAAGAAGATGTACGTTTAAAGGATGGCAATTATTTTTATGAAGATCTCGTGGGTAGCCAAGTGATGAATGAAGCAAATCAACAACCTTTTGGCGTAGTTCTCGCCGTGGAAAGAATTGCCAATCGAGTTAATTTACGGATTAAAAAAATAGATGGGTCTTCCATTTTCATTCCTTTTCTTGATGTCTTTATTCGTCATGTCGACATTGAGAAAAAAACAATCCTCTTGCGCCTGATTGAGGGCATGTAATGAAATTTCATGTCTTAACCTTATTTCCAGAGATGTTCCAAGGGATGTTGCAAACCTCGATTATTAAACGTGCGTTAGGTGAACAAAAAGCATCCATTCAATTGATTCAGTTTCGTGACTTCACTACGGATCCTTATCGTCGCGTCGATACACCTCCGATTGGTGGAGGCGCTGGACTTGTCCTCAAATATCAACCCATCGCCGATGCTTTAAAATCCATTCCCAAACCAGGAAGAAAAATATTGTTAACCCCTCGTGGAAAAACGTTTACCCAAGCAGATGCAACTCGATTGAAACAATATGAATCGTTAACATTCATTTGCGGTCACTATGAAGGCTTTGATGAACGACTTTATGCACAAATGGATGAATCCATTTCCTTAGGTGACTTTGTAATGACCGGTGGAGAAATTGCTGCCATGGCCATCTTGGATGCCGTGATTCGTTTACTACCAGGCGTGATAGAAGCGGATTCCTTAAATGAAGAATCCTTTACCCATGGTTTACTTGAGTATCCTCAATATACAGAACCAAGAGTCTTAGGAGAACACCATGTTCCTGAAATCTTATATTCAGGTCATCATGACGCGATTCGAAAATGGCGATTAAAAGAATCCTTACGATTGACCAAACTTCATCGTCCCGACCTTTTTCAACAATTGATCTTGACCAAAGAAATGAAAAGTTTAATCAAAGAACTTGAAGAACATACGATTGGTGATTGGGAAAAAGAAGCGATTGAAAAAGGAAGGAAGTTTACGAAACGATGAATATCATGGACTTATTACGATATCTTTTGTTGGCCATCATTCAAGGCATCAGTGAAGTCTTACCGATTTCCAGTTCGGGTCACTTAGCCTTATTTCAATCTTTACTGAATACGAATGCCGGAAATGAAGCCATCTTTGCATTACTCCTCCATGTCGGTTCTTTATTTGCGTTTCTTATCTTCTTCTTTCCAGTGATTTGGAGACTTACAATCCATATGTTTCAATTCATCAGTGGTAAACGAAGTGATGCGATTCAAGATGATATGATGCTGATTCTCTATTTAGTCTTGGCAACGATACCAGCGGCCCTTGCAGGTTATTTTATTAAAGATGTGATTGATCAATTATTCCAATCCTTATGGATTGTGGGTGTTGGATTTTATTTCACTGCCTCTTTAATCTTTATCATTCCTCGCTTTGCCAAATTAAGTTATGGTCAATACACATGGAAAAATACCTTGATGAGTGGTCTATTCCAAGTGCTAGGCATTCTCCCAGGAGTCTCTCGAAGTGGTTCTACGTTATTAGGAAGTTTATTGGGTGGCTTAACCCTTGCGAAGGCTAAAGAATTTGCCTTCTTACTCTTTATTCCCATCACCTTAGGAAGCTTTATCGTCTCCTTTGATCGGATTGAAACCTTTGATCAAAGTATATTAACGTACTCTTTGATTGCCACCGTTGTATCGGGTGTCGTCACCTTCATCACCTTAAAAATGGTCTTTCAATATTTAAATTTAAAACATTTTAAATGGTTTGGTTATTATCTTGTTTTCATTGGAACCATCACATTGGTGATCGCCGCATTATCACTTTAAGAATGGTTGAATTTTTTTCTTTAACGTAGGAGATGTGTTTTCATCTTCTAGGATTGCGTTGAGTGTTTCTTTTAATGCTTTTAATTTCAATACTTTTTCAAAATGATAGAGACTCGTCTTGGCTTTTTGTAAGGTGTCATTGACGGCTGCTCTTGATATGCCTTGTTGATCCGCGATTTCTTTTAACGATAAATTAAACCGATAATAATCCGACATCAAGGATTGTTGATGGGTGGTTAACAGTTTGCCATACGTATCTAGTAAAGCATTCACTTCACTAAACGTCGCTAAGGTATTGTTTTTAGGCATAATTAAATAAATAACGCATCAGCAATAAGACGACAAAAATAAAGGCAAAGTTCTTATGGAATTGGATATTTTTTAAGACTGGTTTTTGACTATTCATGTAGGCAAAAACAAAGGCAACGATAAACGATACGACCAAATCGACGATTGGTAATGAGACACCAAAAGCAACAAGCACACTACTGACCAATGCATCAATGGCAATAAAGATAATTAAACTGACAAAAAATCCCATACCTTATTTTACTACTTTCTTTTCTAGAGCTTGCTTGGCGGCAGCTTGTTCTGCTTTCTTTTTACTAGGACCGGTTCCCGTTCCTAAAATAATGCCATTAAAACTGACTTGAAAGGTAAAGCTTTTATCGTGAGCAGGTCCAGACTCATCCACTTTTTCATACGTGACTGCTTCACGGAATTCCGCTTGCATTTCTTCTTGTAAACGAGTTTTATAGTCGGTTAAATCATCCATACTGACATCCTCAATTAATGGGCGGAAAAAAGAACTAACAAATGCATAAGCTTTTTCAAATCCTAAATCTAAATAAATCGCACCGACAAAGGCTTCAAAAATATCTTCAAGAATCTTGTCACTTTGTTCAACCATCTCACGTTTAATGGAAGGTCCAATGGTGACATACTCTGAAACTTTGAGTTCTCTTGCAATGATGACAAGACTATTGGTTTGAACAAACTTTGCCCGGGTTTTACTTAATTCCCCTTGTGACCATTCTGGGTGTAATTGAAAAACGAGATCGGCGACGACCATCGAAATAAAGGCATCACCCATAAACTCTAATCGTTCATAGTCTTTACCGATACTTTTGCCCGTCGCATTGACAGAAGTATGGGTAAAGGCTAGTTGATAAAGAGATAGGTTACGAGGTTGGAGTTGAAGTTGATCCAGTAGTTGTTGAACCGGTCGCATTGGCAAATCCTTTCTTCATCGTCTCGACGATATTGGCTTCTGCTAATTTCTTTCCCACTTCCATTGCATATGAAAAAGCAAGGCGATCACTACTACCATGGGCTTTGACGATCACGCCATTAAGACCAAGTAACATACTTCCACCGGTGGTCCGATAATCCCAACGATGTTGCATGAGTTTGACACCTTTTTTAGCAAACAGATAACCAAGCATCGAGAAGATATTTCGTTTAAATATTTTTTTAATTTCGTTCGACATCAATTTAAAAACACCTTCTGTGGTCTTTAAATACACATTGCCAGTGAAACCATCGGTGACGATGACATCGGCAATGCCACTTAAGGATTCACGTCCTTCGATATTCCCTTGTAAACCTGGAAAGTTCATCGCCTTTAACATTTCTAATGCCTTTTTACTTTCAGGGGATCCTTTTTTATCTTCGGTGCCATTGGCTAGCACATACACGCGGGGTACTTTGTTGCCATAGACGGCTTGATTAAATAAGCGACCCATTTCGGCAAATTGCACTAAGTGTTCAGCGCTATTTTCATTACTGGCACCAATATCTAAAACGTTGGTAATTTTACCAATCGCATTTGGCATGGGGACAATCAAAGCCGCTCTTTCAACACCTGTAATAAGTTTAAGTTTTAAAGTTGCAGCAGATAAGTAAGCACCCGTGCCTCCACAAGAAATCATCGCATCAGCTTTGAGGGTTTCATATAAATCGATCGCCTTCATCATCGAAGAGTCTTTCATTC
>JBBAWZ010000002.1:114907-121977 GCA_040396875.1 Bacilli bacterium | reverse complement strand
CTTATGTGATGGTAGGATTAACGTTTATAACTTTATTATGGAAAAAAATTCCCACCCCAATTTTGGTTGGTTTATTAATTTCTCTTGGTTTAATATTTCAATCGATAAACTGAATGGTGAGACCGGCAATATCGCTTTGAATCAAAGATAATTTTTTCTTAACTTGAAAGGCAACAAGTCCGGTTGTTTGAGGATTCTTTTTCGGAATATTTGCACCTCTCCATGTATTCAGACCAAGGTGATGGTGATAACCACCTGCAGACAAAAAGGCAGCACTATCGCCGTAAAATTGCATCAAGTCATAACCCAATTTTTCCTGATAAAACTTCACCGCTTCTTTTAAATCACCAACATGAAGATGAAGGTGACCTAGAATCGTTTCTTTTGAAAAACCTTTAAAAGGTGTTGCAAGAGATAAGACCTCTTTGTATTTCATCATTTCTGTCATCATGGAAAGTTTTTTGTCTTCATATGGCCATAGCATTGAAGGACGATCGGCATAAATTTCAATCCCATTGCCTTCGGGATCTGCTAAATAGATGGCTTCAGAGACACCGTGATCTGACAAACCTTGAAGTGGTATTTTTTGTTCAATTAAATGTTTTAATACACTGCCGAGCTCCGCTCTTGTTGGCACTAAATATGCAACGTGGTACAAACCCTGAGTTGCTTTGTTTTCCAAAGCGTAATCTTGATCATGTTTAAGGATGAGTAATGGAGATGAAGTTCCAAGCATGGTTTCGTGCTTGGTTTGGGATAAGATACGCATGCCTAACTGAGTATAAAAATCCACCATCCGTTTTGGATCGTGAACATTGAGTGTGATGGTGGAAATATATGCGAGTGGAGGTTGATGGTATTTACTCACCTAAAATCTCCGCTTTGAGTTTTAGATATAGAGAGGTTTTTTCATAAGACATTTGTGCTTCTCGGTAGTCATATCCAAAAGCACCCTTGGAAACAATGATATTCGGTGGCATTTGTACACGTTTAAAGTAAGCACGATTCCAAAGATTCAACACCCATTCTAAGTCTTCCATAAATGTTTGAGGTTTGTTCAAGCCATAATGGGAGAGCATGTTTTTGATTTCTATTGGAAAAGATTTGGTTTGATACATCTTCAAAATACGTTCAGGTGCTAAGGAAGGGAAACTCAATAATTCATGAATCAACCAATCGTGGTAACCCCACTTCATCGGATCGACTTGATTGGTTTTGAGTTCTGCGGTTGGTTTGAATTGATATTGAGGTACACCCTGAACCATCGTCGCAATTAAATTGAAAGGGATGATAGGACGTTTATGTTGTTCGTTGATCCATAAGGCTAAGGTGTTAATTTGCATCTTGGTTAAATCACCCAAGGGTGCAAGTGCACCAATCGTATCACCATAAAGCGTGGTATAACCTAACGCAACTTCAATCTTATTACCGTTATTTAAAACAACACCCTTTTTCTCAGCGGCAAGATTCATTAAGATACTACCTCTTACCCTCGCTTGAATATTTTCTTTTGTCAGTGAATCTGCATTGGGTTGGAGTTGACTGAATGCATCGACGACTTTTTGAATTGGGATTTCTTCAAAGTGAATGCCTAAATTTTTGGCAACTTCGCGAGCATTTTGTTTCGATTGTTCTGAGTTATAAGGTGTTGGTAATGAATAAGCATAGACACGATCTTTACCAATCACTTCTGTCAGTAAGGTTGTTGAGACCGCACTATCGATACCTCCGGATAAACCTACAATCCAAGGTGCCTTCTTTTGAAAGAGTTGTTCATCAAAATATTCAATCCCTTTTTTTAACATCGTATATAGTTTTTTAGGATTGTCATGGATCACTTGTTTATCTTTTAGATTGGCAATCAATAATTCAGACTCTGCAGCATCATTTGCAAGTAATGTCAGTTCACCTTGTTCGTTGTAGACCATTGATCCACCTTCAAACAACACAACGTTCTTACCGTTATTGTCTGCGCCAACTTTATTGACAAAGATAAAGGGGACTTTGGCATGTTTCTTAATTTGTTGTTGTCTAGATTTTTCTTTGTCTAACGTCCAAGGAGAAGAAGAAATGTTGATCAGTAAATCCACACCTTGCTTTAGATATTCTGAGGATGGAGAAAAGCCATAGGCTGCATCCCACATATCTTCGCAAACTTCTAATCCAAAACGAATCGTTTCACCTTGATATTGGACCACAAGTGGATCTAAAAAAGATTTAACTTTTAGATTTAATTTTTCTTCAAATTCACGACCAGGTAAGAAGTACCGTTGATCATCAAACATCCGATAGTTTGGAAATAATCGTTTAGGATAGACACCAGGGAATACACCATTGTTTCGTTTTAAATACTCACCGTTATACGCGACCAAGGCAGCGTTTAATTTTGCTAAACGTGAATCGTTATTAGAAATACTTGGATTGGCACCTAACGTCCAAACGTTTCCCCACACAATGATGATGCCTTGAGAGAGCGCTTTAATTTTTTCATTAAATGAAACGGCAAAATCAACCCATTCATTATCTAAAAATTGATCACCGATTAAATAGCCAGTGATACAAAGTTCTGGAAAAACCACCAGATCTACTTTTTGTGATTTGGCTTGTTTCACCATCGTGGATAAGGTTGCAAAATTGATAGAGGGTTGACCCGGAACCACTCGCATTTGACCTAAGGCAATTTTTAGATTTCTCATTATGTCTATTTTATGATATTTTTTACAGAAATGGGGGATAAATCCAATGAAACCGCTCCCTTAATTGGGATGTCCTTTTCTTGAATCAATCCCTAACAAAATCAAAGCAATCACAACCATGATATATCCAAAAACGGTTGTAATGGATAGAATTTCTTGAAAAAATACCCAGGATAGAATTCCGCCAAGGATTGGGGCAAAACTTTGAATTAATTGGACTTTCGCTGCCCCTTGGCTTCTTTGTGCATTCACATAAAAGATGAGACTTAATCCGTAAATTAAAAATCCTGCAACGAATGAAAACATCAAGTAGAGGAAGGTGGGTGCAACTTCATTAAGAATGAAAGCAATGATGAGGGTTCCGATACCAGTACCTATTCCCTTAAAGATCACCACAAATAATGGGTTACCAAAACTTAATTTTTTGGAAACGTTATTTTCCAACCCCCAAAATAGCGTTCCAAGGATAATCCACAAGGATCCAATTTCGTATTGAATCGACATACCTTGATAATTTGCAATGATCAAACCGAACACAATCAGGATCGAAGCAATCCAGGAAAATCTTGATAACTTTTCTCGAAAGAATAACAAAGCAATCATTAAGGTAAAAATCAGTTCAGCATTAGACAACAAACCAACCAAACTCCCATTGGTTTCTTTAACGCCAATTAAGAAGAAAATGGGTGCAAAGATATCTAAAATAATCATCAACCCATACCAAAAGGTTTGATTTGAAACCTTACCATGTGTAGTAGTCTTTTTCTTCGTGAATTGATAATAGAATAAAGTGCCTAATCCAGCACCAAAATATAATAAAGACGCCAACCAATAAGGTGAAACAAAATCCAAAAGGATTTTAGATATCGGTACGTTGAAACTAAAAAAGATCGCGGAAGCGATAGCAAAAACAAACCCTTGTTCAAAAGGGTTGATGTTAGGATGATTTTTTTTCATATCGATTATTCTTGGTTACGAATCAATGAAATAAGTTGATTGTGAAAGTAAGTTTGTTTACTTAATTCTGGATGAAAAGATAAACCAATTTGGTGTTTATATTGAACTGCGACAATCAAATTATCAATCTTTAACAAAACTTTTACGTCTGGTTTTACTTTATGAACAATAGGGGCCCTAATAAACATTAAATCTAAATGATTGCCTTCAAGATTGATTTGACGATGGAAGCTACCGAGTTGCCTTCCATAATAATTCCTGGTGACTTCAATCGGTAAGGTACCAAGGTGATGGTAGGTTTCTCCGGTAATATCAGTCGCTAATAAAATCATCCCTGCACACGTTGCAAGTGTAGGTAATCCTTTTTGAATCTTATCTTTAAGGGGTTCAAATAACCCTAAGTCCTTTAATAATCTCCCTTGTGTGGTACTTTCTCCACCCGGAAGAATGAGGCCGTCAAAAGGTTGTTGAATATCCTTGAGTTGACGAATTTCGAAATTCTCCACACCCATGGATGTGAGTTTTTGACGATGCTCAATAAAGGCACCTTGAACCGCAAGGACACCAATACGCAAAAATTATTTTCCTCGTTCGGCCATTAAGACTTTAACTTGATCTTCGTTTAATCCAACCATGGCTTCACCAAGATCACGAGAGACTTGAAGTAATACTTTTGGATCGCGGAAGTTTGTAACGGCTTTGACAATCGCTTCTGCTCGTTTCTTTGGATCACCTGATTTAAAGATACCAGAACCAACGAACACACCTTCTGCACCTAATTGCATCATCAATGCTGCATCGGCTGGTGTGGCAACACCACCTGCTGAAAATAACACGACCGGTAATTTACCTTTTTTGTGAACATACTTAATGAGATCTAATGAAACACCCCATTGTTTTTGTAAGACAAATAATTCATCTTCATTTAATGCTTGAATGCGACGCATTTCACCTGTAATTGCACGCATGTGGCGAACAGCTTGAATCACGTCACCTGTGCCAGCTTCACCTTTAGAACGAATCATGGATGCACCTTCAGAGATTCTTCTTAAGGCTTCACCAAGGTCTTTTGCACCACAAACAAAAGGAACATTAAAGTTTTGTTTATTGATGTGTAAAGTGTCATCTGCCATCGTTAAGACTTCAGATTCATCAATGTAATCAATTTCTAACGCTTCTAAAATTTGTGCTTCAACAAAATGACCAATTCTCACCTTTGCCATCACGGGAATAGAAACTGCTTTTTGAATTTGTTCAATCATTTTTGGATCTGACATTCTTGCCACACCACCAGCTGCTCGGATATCGGCAGGAATTCTTTCAAGCGCCATGACAGCAACGGCCCCAGCCGCTTCGGCAATCTTGGCTTGTTCCACATTCGAAACATCCATAATGACACCACCCTTGAGCATTTGGGCGAGATTTTTATTTAATTCATAACGTTCATTTTTCATAAGTTTTAACCCCTATTACGTTTCAATTTTACACTAAATATCAAAAGGACATAGCAATAATGCTACAAAACTTTCTTAAAGACATTTCAATCAATATTTGGGAGTAAAAAAGGCAAATTAAACCGGAATTAATCCACTAATCAAGGAAAGGGCAAATTCATAAATCAATTTGCTAACTGAGAATACGTCTTCATTCAACGCTAAGTCTTGGGTGATAAAGGTATTCACTTGAGGGACCACGAAGGTTAGCGGAATGGCAATCAATAAGGCAATCGCCACCACAACACCAGCCCTTGCTAATCCAAGAAAGAATCCAAGAACGGAATCAATAAACTTAAATGCTTTTACATCGTTGGTTAACTTAACCAATTGACTTCCAATGATAAAGAGTAATAACCACCCAATTAAAAATGTCCCTAAATAACTCAAGATGAGAATAATGAAATAAGCAGCGGACGTTGCTAACGCATCTCCAAGTGTTCCGTTAAAAGTGATTAAGATATTGGCAAGCGGTGAAGCTAAAAAACCAGGTAAGCCAATTTGGGTCAAACCATCCGTGATGAAATCCAACGCACCTGGTTGAGTACTATCGATCACAGTTTCATATAAACCCATTCCAGTGAATACAGAACTTCTTAAGTTTGAGAATAGTAATGTATAGAGTTGGGTGGTGACCAAAATATCTTCAACCCAATTTGCTAAAAAATAGGCAAGAACAACAGCGCCAATAAAGGCACCAACCCCAACGATTTCTTTAAAAAAACCATTTTTAAATCCAGATAATCCAAATACCAACGCAAGTGCAGCTATCACACCATCAATGATGCCAATATGAATTCCACCCAATGTCATAAGTTTTCCTCCAAATTTATTATAAGTCATACTAGGCGTTTATTTTCAAAGTTAACCTATGAGATAATAAATCAATGATAAAGCCACTCAGTAATCAACGCATTAGACGAATCACTTTATGGTCTATGTCGATAAATTTATCTTTGTTTATTGGTAAATTAATTGTTGCCCTTTTGATTAATAGCGTTGCCTTAATTTCTGATGCTTTTAACCACTTTTCGGATTCCTTAAGTGGGGTTATTTTTTGGATTGGACAAAAACTATCCAATCGCCAGGCTGATGCTAACCATCCACAAGGCCATGGTCGTGGAGAATATCTCACTTCTTTATCGATTGGTGTACTCATGCTTGTTGTAAGCGCACAATTCTTGATTGAATCCATTCGTCGATTGATCAATCCATCCAGCGTAGAAACATCTGTTTGGGCTTATGCGGTTTTACTTGTTGCCATTTTTACCAAACTAGGTTTGTTTGTGTATACAAATTATTTATACAAACAAACCAAACTCCTATCGACAAAAGCTATTGCGATTGATAACTTTTTTGACATTTTGATTTCTAGTCTTGTATTCATTAGCTTATTAGTTCAACCATTTTTTTCTTTTTCGGTGGATGGGGTAGCAGGACTCATCATCTCAATATTATTGGGATGGAATGCTTGGCAAATTCTTCTACAATCAGTCCGAAGAGTTCTCGGTGAAGCTTTGAATGAAACAGAGATTGAAAACATCCGACTTTATTTAAAATCCTATCCTGATGTTTTAGGAAGTCATCTTTTTGTATTCCATGATTATGGTCCCCATTATCAAATGTTGAACTTTCATCTTGAAGTTGCATCGACGCAATCCCTCGTTAAAATGCATGATTTAGTGGATGAATTAGAAGAAACCATGAAACAAAAATGGGGATATGAAGTCACCATACACCTTGATCCCATGGTAACGGATGTGGCAGATATTGAAAAAATGACCAAACCCATCCTTACCTCTTTAAAACGAGTCAACCTTGATACTCAAATCCAAGACATTAGAATGATTAAAGAAAAACTACATCAAGAAATGATTGTTGTTGTGAAAGAGTCCAAACAAATCGATGATGTTAGACGTTTGCT
>JBBAWZ010000002.1:77856-114807 GCA_040396875.1 Bacilli bacterium | reverse complement strand
GGTTAAAATCTTTCAAGAAGTCTTTTCCATCAAAAGTATCGATTGTTATACCCGCTCGAAATGAGTTCAAAAGGATTTCCCCATTATTGCAATCGATTCAATCGCAAGCTTCCTTGATCCATGAATATATTGTTGTCGATGATAACTCTACCGATGGGACTGCAACGCTTGCAAAGACTCTAGGTGCAAAAGTTGTCTCGGCACCTCCATTACCCAAAGGTTGGTTTGGTAAACCTTGGGCCTGTTACCAAGGTGCCAAAGTCGCTACCGGCGATGTGTTGATGTTTCTAGATGCAGACGTAAAGATTTTGCCCCAAGGCATGGAGGCGATGCTTTCTGAATTTAATAAAGATCGAACACCATTATCCATTCAGCCTTATCATATGATGAAAAAAGGTTATGAAAGTTTAAGCTTATTTTTCAATTTGATTGTGATGATGACCACAGGTCTATTTACCCCCCTTGGTTCAAGGATGAATGCCAGTTCCTTCTTTGGTCCTTGTCAGATCATTTCTAAAGAAGACTATTGGAAAGTTGACGGACATGCGGTCGCAAAGCACGCTGTTTTAGAAGATATGGTTTTAGGAGAAGCATTAAGAAAATCAACTGAAAAAAATGTTAGGTCTCGCGCGGGTCGTGGGGTCATCGTGTTTAGAATGTACGGAGAAGGTTTGCGCGCTTTGATTGAAGGTTGGACCAAGAACTTTGCAACAGGTGCCAAACTCATCCCAACATGGTTGATGGTCTTGATTAGTTTATGGATGACTGGTATGTTTACAGCATTATTAAGTGGTCTTGCTCCTTTTATGTGGCAGGATCAAACCTACCTTATCGGTTATCTTTTTGTAGGTTTAACAACGTGGTTACTGAGTAGAAAAGTAGGTAACTTTTCACCATTTATCATTGTGTTATTTCCCATTCAACTCACATTCTTTCTTTGGTTATTTATTCGATCATCGATTCGATCAAACCAAAAGAAAGTAACATGGAAAGGTAGAGAATTAGACTTATGAGTATATTTCCACTCATACCTGTGCCAACATGGCTTATGCTTGGCCTCAATATTATTTTATGGCCTATATTTCATCTTTTGATTTCAAATATTACCTTGAGAACACCAGACATCAAATTCAAAAAAGACAATTGGTTATATCGAACAAGAGCATATGAGCAAGATGGACGATTTTATGAAAGATTTTTATTGATTCGTGTTTGGAAGAAATGGATACCTGATGGTGCAACTTTATTTAATCAAGGTTTCAAAAAGAAACATTTAACTGGCACTCAAAAATCATATATTCAGCATTTTATTGAAGAAACAAGACGTGCAGAATATTCACACATCCTACAAATATTACCTTGTGTAACATTCTTTATTTTTAATGAATTTTGGATCGCAATGATTATGGTCGTCTACGCATTCGCTTTTAATATGCCTTTGATTTGGTTACAACGATATAACCGTATTCGCTTTCAAAGATTGCTCACGAAGTTATAATGACTTTTCGTTTTTAAGGATTTGTTCAACGACTTGTTGACCGCTTAAAACCACCATCGGCATCCCGCCTCCGGGATTGACTGATCCACCTACAAAATAAACGTTTTGATAAAGCTTAGAATGTTTTGGAACTTTAAAGCCCATGTTCTTATTTTTACTCGCAACGACACCATAAATAGAACCGCGATTAGAATAGTACATGTCTTGAATGGTTTCCGGTGTCCATAATTCTTCTACGACAATATGCTTTCGTAAATCAGTAAGGCCCATGCGTTCTAGTTTATCTAAAATATTTAAGCGAAAGGTTTGATAATCCTTTTTTGTAAAAGGGCGTTTTGGATCAAGGTAAGGAATGTGGGGAAGGATTTTAATGATGTCTCCACCTTTAGGTCCTTGTGAAGGATCCGTTCGCATTGGTGCGACTAAGTAGATGGTTGGATCTGGATTTAATCTGTGGCGGTGGAAAATATTGTTGAAGTTTACCTTTGAGTTTTTACTATAGAAAAAATTGTGATGGGCGAGTTGAGGATAAACCTTATCCGTACCTAAATGAAGCGCGAAACCAGAACATGCTGGTTCAAATTTCCTTTGGTATCTCGCAATAAAACCTTTTGATTCTTTGGTGATCTTTTCATAAAACGGAATCGCTTCCATATTTGAAATGACAAGATCGGCATCTAAGGTTTGCCCAGATTTTAAGTGAATTTTTGAGATGGTTTGGTTATGTTTTTCAACTGAAGTGACTTCAGCGTTTGTTTTGATTTTAATTTGCGGTAATTCTTGAATCAGTTTAACCATGCCTTTTGAAATATTAAACATCCCACCTTTGACATACCACAAATCATATTTCCATTGGATGTACGGTAATAGGTTCATTAAGGCGGGGGCATCATAAGGTGAAGAACCCACATATTTAACAAAGTAATTGAGGATATCAATCAAATAAGGATTACGGATATAGCGACGAACGCCTTGATCCATCGTAGAAAAATAATCCATGTTTTGGAAAATACTTACCGAAGGTTTAAAACGCATGGCCTCCCACGTATTTTCTAACTGATTATCAAAGGCGACCATGGCAGATACACCATAGATTTTTTCAGTATAGGCATAGTAAGCTTTTAAGTCCTCTAAATCTTGGGGTGTTAACATTTTGTTCGTTAACATGTCTTCAATTTTATGCGTTAAATCAATGGTAGTTCCATCTTCAAAAAAGTTTCGCCAATGGGGTCTAACAGGTTCAATTTGAATATAATCGGACATCTTTCGTTTGTGCTTGGTAAATAAATTTTCAAATAAATGCGGCATCGTTAAGATGGAAGGACCTAAATCAAACGAAAATCCCTTTGTATCTTTAACATTGAGTTTGCCACCCAGGTGCTTATTTTTTTCTAATACAGTAATTTCATATCCAGGAATGGCGGCTAAAGAAATTGCAGCAGATAGACCACCCAATCCGCCACCAATAATGACAACTTTTTTCATAGGAACCTCATGCTGTTATTATAGTCATTTTCCTGTTAAACCGTAAAAATAGATTTGTGAAATTGCATATAATGAATGCATGAACCTTCCTCATTTACTGAAATGGTTTGAAAAACATCAACGCGATCTACCGTTTAGAAATCATCCGACTCCTTATGGGATTTGGATTAGCGAAGTGATGCTACAACAGACCCAAATGGAAACCGTATTGAAGTACTACTCTTCTTTTCTTAAGCATTTCCCCAATATTCGTTCCCTTGCCAATGCTTCATTAGAAGAGGTTTTGACTGAAGTTCAAGGTTTAGGATACTATCGACGTTTTCGATTGATGCATGAAGGGGCAAGACATATTCTCGATCATCACCAAGGACAATTTCCTTCTACCTTTGAGTCTGTGATGGCTATACCCGGTGTTGGACTTTATACCGCTGGGGCGATTATGGCCATCGCTTACAATCAACCTTATCCCGCAACAGACGGTAATGTCATTCGTGTATTGAGTCGCTATTACGGTGTAAAAAAAGACATGCGTTTACCAGCTTCAAAACTTCATATCAATGATCTCCATCAAAAACTTGTTCAACAAACCAATCCACGGAACTATATTCAAGCGGTGATGGAATTAGGTGCCTTGGTTTGCCGACCCGTTAAGCCGGCATGTGAAACGTGTCCCCTTCAAAAAGATTGTTATGCTTTTCAAAGTGGAAAACCCGAAGCATTACCCATTATCACTAAAACAACAAAAGTAAAAATCAAAGAATGGAAAACGTTCATGATTTTGCAAGGTGATAAAATTTTGATGCGCAAAAACAAAACCAATCTATTAAAAGATTTCTATTTGCTTCCTCAATGGGAAACTAAGATTGAAGAAGTAGAGGAGTGGCTTTTAAATCATCATTTTAAACCCATTCATCTTGGCGATCCCCAAGCATTTCAGCATCAATTTACCCACCAAACATGGATGATGGACGTCTATCAATTAAAGGTCAAAAGTGGTCTAGATAACGAGGGAGAATGGATTCCACTTCAATCCCTCAACTCCATTCCGATTCCGGAAGCCCATAAAAAAGTCATTCGAAAATATTTTCCCCAATACCTTAAATCAAAAGCTTTATAATGGTAAAGAGGCATAAACGATGAATATATATCAATTTACAGTTAAAGACTATCAAGGCAAACCCGTTTCGTTAAAAACTTATGAACAAAAAGTCATCTTGGTTGTGAATACAGCAATCCACTGTGGATTAGCCCCACAATATAAAGGTTTAGAAAAACTTTATCAAACCTATCAAAAACAGGGTTTTGAAATTTTAGATTTCCCTTGCAATCAATTTGCTGATCAATCTCCAGAAAGTGATGAAGAAACGGCAATGATTTGCGAAACCAAACTAAAGAACTCATTTAGACCATTTGCAAAAATCGAAGTCAATGGAAGAAACACGCACCCACTTTATCAATGGTTAAAGAAGAGTACATTCAATCTATTTGGTTCGCAAATCAAATGGAACTTCACGAAGTTTTTGGTGAATCGTGAAGGTAAGGTTGTGAAACGTTACGCTCCAACTGTTTTACCAGAATCTATCGCAGGCGATATACAAAAACTCCTTAAATAATATGTTGATTATTGAACACGCGAGCAAATCTTACGATAAGAAAAAGAAAGCGTTAGATGATGTTTCACTCATCATTAAACCAGGAGACTTATTTGGATTTGTTGGTCATAACGGAGCAGGCAAAACAACGTTATTAAAAGCCATTTCAGGCATTCACCAATTAGATCAAGGGACCATTACCTTTGAAGGACTTGATATTAATCAAGATACCTTGGCTTTTAAATCAAAAATTGCTTATGTCCCTGATCACCCTGACCTTTATGAACAATTGACGGGTCGACAATATATTGATTTTATTGCAGATGTCTTTAAGGTTTCCATGCAGGATCGTCAACGGTTAATTGATCAATATGGTGGAAGTTTTGAAATGTTACCTTTTTTAAAACAACCAATCAGTACCTATTCTCACGGGATGAAACAAAAGACAGCGTTAATCGCTGCCTTGGTCCATCGTCCGCGATTACTCTTGTTAGATGAACCGTTCGTTGGCCTTGATCCAAAAGCCAGCTTTGTCTTGAAAGAAGCATTTAAATCCATGACCCAATCGGGGATGAGTATTTTCTTTTCGAGCCATGTGCTTGAAGTTGTGGAAAAACTAACAAACAAGATTGCCATCATCAAACAAGGAAAAATCATTCATCAAGGTTTAACCAAAGAGGTCTTAGGTAATCAAAATCTTGAAGCATTATTCATGGAGTTGAGTTGATGTACGGATTGTTGCTCAAGACATTTATTCAGGAACGTTTGAGTTTACGTCGTTTGTTTGGTCAGAAAATTGCCCGTTCAAAGATTCAAAGTGTGCTCATGGTTGGTGTTTTGGTATATGCATTTGGCGTCACGGCATTTTCCAACACCATTCTCCAATATGAGATTGCTCAAGGTTTAATCATCTTAGATGGATTATCCCAAATGCTTTATCAAGTTGTGGGGAGTCTTAGCACATTAGGTTTTCTATTCGGATTCTTCCAAGCTCAAGGATATTTGTTTCAATACAAGGACTTTGATTTATTAGGTCCTCTACCGATTCCTCAACGCATCATTGTGGCGGCAAAACTATCGATGATGTTGGTGTTTGTTTATTTATTTGCATTGATCATGGTGATGCCTACTTATGGGGTTTGGTGGTATGTGAGTGAAGCATCTATCATTCAATTTCTTTTATTTTTACCGATGGCGTTAGTTGCCCCTGTACCGCTCATGTTATTGGGTTCTTTTGTTTCGTTTATCTTTAGAAAATTAACGCAAAAGTGGATCAATGCGAATGTTCTTCAAACGATATTTTCTGTGATGTTTATATTGAGTTTTGCGTTTTTTAATTTTTTTTCTAACGAAATTCTTCCAAAATCTTGGATATCCTTTTTAGAACAAATTGACGTTGTCGGTTCGTGGTTTGTGAACGGTATCGTCAATTCAAATGTATTGTTAGTCATATTGTTTTTACTATTACATATCTCTATTTTTATTGCCTTTGTGTTGGTGATGAGTGGACCGCTTCTCAACATGAATCAACAACGAACCAATCTCGTCTATAAGCGTCGAGATAAAATACCCCAACACGTTCAATCCGTGATGAAGCACCTTATGATGAAAGAATGGCAACGCTTTGTCGGCACATCTGTGTATTTTATTAATACAGGTTTCGGTATCTTAATGTTGAGCATCATCACGATGGTAAGTTTATTTGTTCCTGACACAATCTTAGAATTAAAGCAATTCATGCTAGCTATTCAGATTGAGCCAATTTGGTTGATATTTGGGGTGATTGGTTTAGCATTATCGACAGTTTATACACCGGCAGTCAGTTTATCTTTAGAAGGTAAAAACATTAATTTATTAAAATCTTTACCAATTCAAGCATGGACGATTATTCGTTCAAAGATTTACTTTAATTTGGTCATCACCTTACCGATTGTGTTGATGACGTCCTTGGTTGGTGCAATCTTGTTTCAAATTGAAGTTTTAACAATCGCCTTATTTTTGGTTGTATTAGTGTTGTTTACAGTTTTGCTTTCGATATTTTTTATGTATCTCAATCTTTGGTTTCCACGTTTTGATTTTCATCAAGAAGTTGAAGTGGTCAAACAAAGTCTTGCCGCCCTTGTTGGCGTTTTTGGTGGTTTTTCAATCATCAGCGCCCTCATATGGTTGGTCTTGGATCCACTTCAAGGTTTAGATATCTATCTTCAATTGACTTCATTGATGGTCATCGAGTCTTTGTTGATCATCATCAGTGGATGGTTCTTAAGAAAAGACGCTCAACGATACTTTCAATCATTTAGTGTATAAAAGGAGAAGCATATGAAAACAGTCATCGCCCATGACGTTGAAGAAGCCTTGCGGAAAGGTTTACCTGTCGTCGCACTCGAAAGTACCATTATCAGTCACGGTATGCCTTATCCAGAGAACTTAGAAACTGCGATTGCAGTTGAAAAAGTGGTTCTTGATGCGGGTGCAACTCCTGCGACCATTGCGATCTTAGATGGTGTCATTCATATAGGTTTAAATAAAGAATCATTATCGCGATTCGCTCAAAGTAAAAATGTAAGAAAAGTATCTCAACGTGATTTAGCGTATGTTGTTTCTCAAGGATTATCCGGAGGTACAACCGTTGCTACCACAATGTATTTAGCTTGGAAGAACGGTATCAAGGTTTTTGCCACTGGTGGTATTGGTGGTGTTCATCGTGGTGCAGAAACTTCATTTGATATCTCTGCTGATCTTGAAGCGTTTGCCACGATGCCCGTTACGGTTGTTTCAGCTGGTGCAAAATCGATTCTCGATTTACCTAAAACATTAGAATATTTAGAAACGATGGGTGTACCGGTTGTTGGATATCAAACCGATGATTTCCCAGCATTTTACCATTCAAAGAGTGGGTTAAAATTATCACTTCGTTGCGATCAGCCTTCATCGGTTGCACACCTCATGAAAACTCAAAATAATCTTAAATTACCTCAAGGAATATTGATTGCAAATCCCATTCCGATTGCCAATGAAATGGATGCTAGAACGATTAATACTGCAATACAAACCGCAACAAAAGAAGCAGAGGAACAACATATTAAAGGTGCTGCACTAACGCCTTTTTTACTTGCAAGAGTAAAAGCATTAACCGGTGGTGATTCATTAAAAAGCAATATTGCATTAGTGAAACATAACGCAAAGGTTGCTAGTGAGATTGCAATTGCCTATCAAAAACTTAATGTTGTTGCTGGTCCAATTTTAAAATAATATTGTTTAAATCTTGTTCTGAAAAAGCGTAATGTTCGCTACAGAAATTACAGTGAACATCAGCACCATGTTGTTCTTTAATCATGTCTATTAATTCCGCTTTACCAAGAAGTTTTAATGTTGATTCAGTTCGTTCCCTCGAACAAGTACATTTAAAAATAATTGTTTTGTTGGCTAACATATTTAAATCTTTTTCTGGGATTAACGTTCTTAAAACATCCTCTGGTGTCTTACCTTCAAATAGTAATGTGGAGATTGGTTTTGCAGCTTTGATGACCGCTTCCATTTTAGTTAAGGTGGCATCATCACAACCTGGCATTGCCTGAATAAGGTATCCACCACTTGCAGCAATTTGACCATCTGGATTGACCAGTACACCTAATGCAAGTGCCGAAGGAATTTGTTCAGAATTCACCAAATAAGAAGCAAGATCCTCTGCAATTTCTCCTGAAACGATAGGGGTTTGTCCGGTGAAGTTATACTCAGACCCAAAACTTTTAACCACTGAAACCACACCTTCTGTACCGACCGCTCGTGCAACATCTAATTTTCCTTTTGCATTCGCTGGAAAATGAACTTGGCCATTATGGACATATCCTCTGACTTGACCAAACGCGTTCGCATCAACCACAATTTCACCAACAGGTCCATTGCCGGCTATGCGAATGGTATATTTCTCTTCACCCTTTAAATTACTAGCAAAGAGTACTCCTGCTGTAAGGGTTCTTCCCAATGCAGCTGAAGCCGTAGGTAAGGTTTGATGCCGTCTACAACCCTCTTGAACTAAATGAGTTGTGGAGGTCGCAATCGCGCGAATTTTGCCTTGAAAGGCAATCGCCGAAACAAGATAATCTTTTTTCATCTTTCATATCTTAACAAAATCAAATTGCGAAAGATAATACAATGTCTTTAGAGGTAACTACCATGAATCAAAACCCTTTTATTGTGAAGCATCCACTCATTGATCACAAAATGACGATTCTACGAGATAAACAAACCCACAATAATTACTTTAGAACATTGGTTAAAGAAATTACCCAAATGATTGTGTTTCCGGCAACGCATCACCTCAAGTTAGAGAAAAAAGGTATCATTACACCAGTTTCAGATATGGTTGGACATCAGCTCGCGAATGATGTTTTAGTGGTTCCGATTATGCGCGCAGGATTAGGGATGTTAGATGCATTTACAGAAATGATTCCCACCGCAAAGGTTGGTCATATTGGATTTGTTAGAGATGAAAAAACATTAAAAGCGAGTTCTTATTTAGTGAAGTTACCCAAGATTGAATCCACGACAGAAGTCTTTATTTTAGATCCGATGCTTGCGACAGGGGGAACCTTGGTTCAAGCAATTGATTTAATCAAGAAAAAAGGTGCTAAGTTAATTACTTATCTAGGATTAGTAGCCGTTCAAGAAGGCATTGATCAAGTTTTAAAACGCCACCCTGACACCAACATCTTTTTAGCCTCAATAGATAAACAACTCAATTCAAAAGGCTATATCGTTCCGGGATTGGGTGATGCTGGCGATCGTTTATTCGGTGAAGAAGGTTAATAAGATAAAACAAAGTCTACTGGAAAACCGTGTTGTTTTAGTTTAGCTTCGCCAGGTAGGTATGTAAGGTTAATCAAAAACGTGAAACTAATGACGTTACCACCTAATCGTTTGACTAAATTAGCAATTGCAACAGAGGTTCCTCCGGTTGCAAGCACATCATCTAAAATTAATATTCGTTGCCCTTTTTGAATTGCATCTTCGTGCATAAATAAACTGGTTTGACCGTATTCAAGGGTAAACTTTTCTTCAATCGCTTTGCGTGGTAACTTTCCGGCTTTTCTCACTAACACAAAAGGAATTTTTAATTGGGCTGCGACAGCGCCACCAAAAATAAATCCACGAGCTTCTGGAGAGACGATCACATCAGGTTTGTATCGTGTGACAATTTTAGCAAGCGATTGAACAGCGTCATGAAAAGCTGGACCATTTTTTAATAAGGGTGTGACATCTTTAAAAGAAACACCTTTAATTGGCCAATCTTGAACGGCGGCAATATATGGTTTTAAATCCATAAACTATTCTCCCTTTTTCCAAGGATAATCCTTGGGATTCATACTAATCATGCTTGGTTTTAAGACACCTACATACGGTACATTTCGGTATTTTTCATCAAAGTCCATTCCATATCCAACGACGAATAATTTTGGAATGGTCTTGCCGATGTAATCGGGTACAAACTTTGTTTTTCTTCCTTCGGGTTTATCGAGAAGCGTTACAACTTTGACAGACTTTGCACCTTCACTCATCGCCTTTTGTTTAATCTTTTGAATGGTTAATCCGGAATCGACGATATCTTCTATAATCAGCACATCTTTATTGCGAAGGGTTAAGCGAGGCCATAAATAGATCTCAACCCAATTAGAGGTGACCACACCTCCATGGTAGCTACTCGATGCCACATATTCATAATCACAATAAAATTTAAATTGTTTGGATAGATCGGTTAGAAAGGGTGTGACCCCTTTTAAAACGGCAAGGATGGTTGGAACCTTTCCTGCATAATCTTTGTTAAGCTTGGCGCCTAAATCTTCGCAAATGTCTTCAATTTCTTTTTCACTTAATAAAATTCTTTCAAAATCTGGATGGATTGGTTGTGATTTCATACCACACCTCCTGAGGTTGAGTCCTTGTTTCATTTAAGTAAGTCTCAACGTAAAAGATTATATGATATCTGACAAAAATTCGCCAAATAAAAAGCATCACACATTGCTTACTCAACTGATGGTTGTTCTATAATCAACTTATAGGTGAATTATCATTCAATTATCAACTAACAATCGTTAGGATTACAAAATATGTTGATGAATAATATAGGTAGAAAAGAGGAAGTTTTATGAAAACAAGTTTAGGGCAACGTCTCACTGAGTTAAGAAAAAAGAAGGGTTGGACACAAGAAGAACTCGCTAAGAAGTTAAATGTTTCTCCACAAGCCGTTAGTAAATGGGAAAAGGATGTTTCGTTTCCAGATGTAACCTTACTCACAACCATTGCAGAGATCTTTGATACGTCAGTCGATTACTTATTAGGCCACGAAAAGCATCCGACTGTGGATGTGGCGAATAAAAATAAAAAAGATATGGATCGAATGGTGTTTAGAATTAATGTTTTATCCAGTGACGGTGACAAGGTCAAAGTGAATCTACCTTTACCACTTGTCAAAGTAGCATTAGAGATGGGTGTTACACCGAAGGTTGATGGCAAAGATGTCCTAAAAGATATCGATATTAATAAAATTATGGCGCTCGTTGAACAAGGTGTCATTGGTAAAATTGTAGAAATTGAAACCAAGGACGGCGATTTTGTCGAGATTGTGGTGGAATAAACTGTGCGTATTCTTATCAAAGAAAATCAAAAAATAAAATTATCTTTGTGGCTACCATCAGGTCCTTTGGTCTTGAGTACGTTCCTTCGTTATTTTCGATATGAAGGTAAACGCTTTCCCAAAGAAAAAAGAAAAATGATCATGCAACAAATTAAACGATTAAGAAAATTTCACAAGCCACTTGTGTTAGTGGATATTGAACAAAAAAACGGTGATAAGGTACTAATTAAGATTTAGTTTTACAAAAACAATTGGTCAAATGATCGTCGATTAAACCAATCGCTTGTAAATGCGCGTAGATGATTTTGGGTCCCACAAACTTCATCCCGCGCTTTTTTAATGCCTTACTTATCGCAATAGATGCTTCTGATTCACTTGCTAAATCTTTTAATGATTGAGGATCGTTTTTCACAATTCCTTTTGGAAAGTATTGAAGAAGGAATTGATGAAAGCTTTTACATTCTTTTTGTATCATGAGAAAGATTTTGGCATTGTCGATTGCAGCCTGAAACTTTCCACGATGACGGATTAGTGAAGCATTTGCCATCCACGTGGCGATATCTTGATCAGTAGCACCACTGATGCGCTTTGGATTAAAGTGCCACATGGCTTTTTGATAAGCTTCTCTTTTATTTAAAACCGTTTCCCAAGATAATCCTGCTTGAAACGTTTCTAACATGAGGTATTCAAAATGCCGTTGATCGGTGAAGAGAGGTTTACCCCATTCTTCATCATGGTATTGAACATACATTGGATTGTTTAATTTAACCCAACTGCAGCGAATTTTATCTTTCATTTTAATAAATGAATGGAACAAATCGATATCTATTTTTAGCCCAATTTGCATAGGAAGGATGGACTAAGCGTAAGGCCTTTTCTTCGATATGCATTCTCCAAGAAAAAACCACCCATAATAAAGGAAGACTGAGCAACAAAGCATACAGATTTCCAACATATAAGGGAAAGGCAACGCTGATCAAAAACAAACCCAAATAAAGTGGGTGACGTAAATATCGATAAGGCCCATGAGATACAAGATTAATCGAAGACGAAACCGCAACATGACGAGTAAAGTGAACGCCAAGTAATTGAGAACCTCTGTATCGAAGCCACAAACCTAATGCGTAAAGTAACAATGCCCCGATTTGAAAAAATGGATAAATCGAATGGTCATGGATTGTGCCCCAACCCCTACTTGAAAAATGAATCGTCATCACAATCACAACAAGAATGGAAATAGATAAAAACCAAAACGATTTATTTTCTGTAAATCGACCCACTTTTTGACGATTACGAAACACGAAAAACTCTAATATCCAAAGGATATTTGCCGTATAAAATAAAACATTCAATAGATGGATTGATCTTAAGTGTTCCATATTAAAAACGTATACTGATACTTAACTGAGTTTCATCCATCGCTTCTTGATTCACGCGAATGGTAAAAGGTATTGTTCCTCTGTTGCTTTGATTCCATTGATAGCCGACATTGAGCGTACTACCGAATATATCACCCGTTTGATAAACATCACTCGCCCACATCCAACCTTTTGGTGTTTTTAAATATAGTGAATTGTTTCCATCTGCTTCAATGAATTTAATTAATTTATGAGTGGAGTCTGTATTGTTATTTAAGAAGTAAGTTGGATAATTTTCACTTTGATTAGGTCCAAGTCTTGCATCAACATGATAAAGAATTAACCCAGATTGCCCATCAAAAAAATAATCCTCTAAGCCTTCGTATAATCCTGTAGGTGTGTAATACATCGCAATCAAATATTCATCAAATAAAGTACCATTCCAATGATTGGTAATGATCAAAGCGTCGCCTGAGGTGATGTAAGGTTGGAGACTCACATCCATGCCTTCGGTCACCACTTTAGGTTCAATCCAGCCTAATAGTAATTTGGAAAAAGGATTATGATCACCGACGCTGGCATCCATCATATCAGCCCCACCTAAACCCCATTCGTTATTGGAACCGTCGTCTATTGCATAGTCATAATAATCTTCTAAACCTAACTTATGACCGGTTTCATGAATCAATGTCGAGGTATCTATTTGATTGTTATAAAACAAAAATTCATAAGGCATCCAAACATAAGAAGAAGGAGTCACACCATCTGCGGATTGCGAACCAAAATATGAATACAAATAAGCCCAAAAGAAACTATTCCAATCGCCCGAAGGGTGATTGTAAATCATGTAGAGACCGTCGAGTTGTTGATCGCCATTTAAGTCAAAGTCATTAAAATCATAAGCGTCATCCAGGAAGGACATTAATTCATCAATGATGACAGTGTTCGGATCAACCGATGTTAGATTCTCATAATAACTCGCGCTGTATTGGGTTCTAAATGGTTCAGTTACAACACCTTCGATGTTTAGCTTTCCAAAAGACGACTGTTGATAAAAACCCTTTAATGAATGTCCTTGCGTTAAATTATTTCCATTAAAAGCTTGATCGATTTGATTCACCACCACATTAGAGTTGTCAAAGGGTACGCCACTAAATTCAATGGGAACCACTAAAACGTTGGCATTTCCTTGCGAAGGAATGGTCCAAAAATCGCCAACGTCATGACCTAATAATAAATTCGTTGGTGTGATCGGTTCCACACCCGAAATAGACTCATAAGGAATGGTTAAACCACAAGCGGTTAGTGTTATTAACAACACACTTGAATATAAAGACAAAAGTTGTTTCATTAGGAATGTGCAAATCGACTTGCTGCAGCTGCCGCAATCGCTCCTACCATGTCATCTAAGAATGTATGGCATTTCAATCCTTGCTTTCCTTCTTCGTTGAGTCGAGCGACCACACCATATTTTTGTTTATCGATAAATCCAAAATTAGTTAAGGCAATCGAACCATACAAATTACAAATTCCATAAGCTAACACTTCATCTGTGCCAAACAAACCTTCATCCCTTGCAATCACTGACTCAAGATTTTTATTTTCAAATCGTTTCTTTTCTGTCATCACATCTAATTCAATTGCAGTCATAAGTGCAAATTGGACTTCGCGTTTATCAAGGACAGATAAAACTGATTCCATCAATACTTTTTTATCTAAATTTTCATGATACTCTTGTTGTAAAAAATAGACGCAATCGACAATTTCATCAAGCGATACGCCACGAGATTGGAGAAGCGCTATCGCTTCTTTTTTTAAAGATAATAATTTTGTTTTCATACTAACATCATAACAAATTCAAGCTTAACAATTATTCTTGAGCGTGAATATGTTGATTTAGTTTTGTCGATTTATGTTGCCAACGTTTGGATCGCCATCTCAACCAAAGATTAATGCCGCGGATGACTTCATCGATTGCCAATGCAATCCATATTCCAACCAAACCCCATGATAAATTGTTACCTAGAAATATCGCTAAAGGCAGGATAATGATCCATTCAACAATGATAATAGAGATGAGTGGATAACGCGCGTCACCGCTTGCTTTAATCGCTCGGTTCACCACCACATTTAATACCCGGCCAAATTCTAAACCAATATCAATGAGGGCAAGAGAAACCATCAACGCAACAACGACAGGATCATCACTAAATAACGTTGCAATAAAACCCATGGAAGCAGCCAATATAAGAGAAGGTATGAGTGTGGCTACGAATGACATTCTTAACGAATATTTAATCGTACTTTCAGCCTCAACAAATTCACTTCCTCCCACCAACTGGCCAACCTTGATCGCACTAGCGTTTGCTAATGCTGCCATGATGAAATAGGTGAACATCGCTAAGGAATCAAAATATGCTTTTGCGACTAATGCGTCTGTTCCATAACCTGCCACAATGCGTGTAATTAAAATCATAAAAAAGGTGTAACTGATATTTTCAAAGACAGCAGGAGAACCGACTTTAAATAAAAGTTTTGTGGTTTTAGTTTTGAATGGATTTAATTTAGGAAGTTCAAATTTAAGTTGAAGTTTTCGGTGGATAAAGATTGCTAAACCCGTAAAGTAAACAAACCGACCAATGACGATTGCGATGGCAGCACCAACGACTCCTAGACTTGGAATACCTAATGATGGAACTCCAAAAATAAGTAAATATGAAAAAATTAAGATACTTGAGTCACAAAAAACCAATGCAATAAAAGCTTCAAGCGTTTTTCCATGCGCATATAACGTTTGATTAAAGACAAGAAATAAAGCATTTAATACAAAGAATGGTGCAAGGATTAATCCATATTGTTCTGCAAAAGCTTGGACGGATGTTTCCAGTTGATAAAAAGAAAAGATATCTTGATAAAACAAAAAATAAATAATGGTTCCGATTAAGGCAAATAGAAGACTAAAAAACAAAGAAGTAGAAAAGATGTCTTGACGACGATGCGTTGATTTAGCCCCTACAGACTGGGCCATAAGAATTCCTGCACCCATTGAAATGATGGAAAAGAATAAAAAGATGGTGTTATTAATTTGTCCGGCAATGGATACGCCTGCGGCCACAGAAGCATCATAAGCAGAAAGCATCCATACAACCAAGTTAGAAACGACAATCACAAAGGTCACTTCAAGAATAAGTGGAAGTGAGAGTTTTAAGAAACTAGTGGATTGAATTCGTGTTAAATTTGGAACCACGTTGTGATACCCAAGTAGAATTGTAAAGGATTTGGATTATTTTGTGACTGAATGATGATTGGATTAGAATTAGAATAAGTTTGGATCTTCAGCGTCCAAGTCAATTAGCTCATATTCTTCCTTGTTAATCGGTGCTACAAGGATCATAGATTCTGTTAGAACTTCCATTTGAGCTGTAATTTCAAAATCGTAATTATAGGTCCATTCTAGTGAATAAGGATCGCCTTCAATATATCCATATTCATCAGCCTCAGGGTTTTCCGGATCATAGACTGGTAATCTAAGTTCAAAACGATATTGATTTTCAACATCGATATCAATCCATAGACCTTCTAAGAGGTTGGTTAAAAGGTTAATACTAAAGGAAATTTGAAATTGGTTTAGCGTAATGGCTGCCAAACTTTCCTCTAACCATTGATCAAGTAATAAATTTTCTTCTTCATTTAATTGGTCTCTGGTGGTGGATCCAAGATACATGTTTTCAAAGAGGATAGGTAAGTCTTCTTGGGTAATTTCATAACGAATCGATAATGTCGATCCAGATAAAGATTTATCTAATAGGTTGAGTGCGTCAACCATCGGTAAAGATGCTTCAACCCAGAGATCGATATTTTCTTCAGTTAATTGCGGAATGAGATTTCCTGTTGCGGTTTGTAAATCAAAGGGTGTCTTAAATTGAGTTGGAAATTCACGATTTTCAGATGGAAATAATAATCTGGCGATGGTTGTGGCATCTTCAGAAAGATCAACATAAGCGAAACCTTCTTCGATATAAAGCTTGGCGGTTTGATTTTCTACTACAATCTCATCCGTCCAACTAAAGTCTTGATCTACAGCACTACTAGAAGACATGACTGCAAATCTGTCGAAATCAATATTTAATTCCGCATTACCATTTCCAGTTTCTGGTGTATTCACTGCGAGGTCTGCAGTTGCCGCAATTTGAAACGTATTTTCAGTTTGATAGTTTGGTAATACAATTTGAGAATAAACTTCTGCACTCACATCTAAATTCGTTCTTATTGCATTGCCAGGGTTTGACATCATACTTGCTAAAGAACGAAGTAATGTTCGGTTTGGTTGGTTGCTGAGCTCATCAAAATTTACTTCTGAATTCCCTGATTCAGAAGAAAAAGAAATACCACCGCAAGCAGTGAGTGCAAAGGTAGTTAATATTGCAGTTAATAAATTCGTTTTTTTCATATGTTTCCTCGATAAATTAACTCTAACACAATTTTATTAAATTATTGTTTAGATGCTTGAATTGAATGAGGTAAAATAGAAAAGAATATGAAAATGAATGGTTTAGGTGTATCTCATGCAAAAATCATCCTCATTGGTGAACATGCGGTTGTGTATGGGCATCCAGGGATTGCTTTGCCTTTTTTACCTTTAGAAACAAGAGTTCGTGTCTCTTTGACTGACGAAGATTATTTATCTTCAAGTTTGTTCAAAGGTTCGATGACCAATTTACCTCAAGAACTTTTATTCATTAAATTTATGGTAGATGAACTTCGTACATCCATGCATTACGGACCCGTCATGGTTGAGATTGATAATCGCATTCCTAATTCTGCCGGGATGGGAAGTAGTGCGGCGATTAGTGGCGCACTTGTTCAAGCATTGTATGATCTATCAGAAACGCCCTTAACACCAAAGCTTCGTTTTGAAAAAACCCAACTCGCTGAAAAACTAGTTCACGGATCCGCAAGTGGTATTGATGCCTTAACAACTACGAGTGAAAACGCTTGGTATTTTATTAAGGGAAAAGAACCCGAACCATTGAATATCAAATTACCTGGATATTTGGTTGTGGCAAATACAGGTATTAAAGGTAGTACAAAGGAAGCGGTTGGAAAAGTTGCAAAACTGTTTACTCAAAATCTTGCTCAAGGTCATCTTGAATCGTTAGGACTGATGGGGATATTGGTCAAAGAAGCGATTGAAAAATCTAATATCGAAGAGATTGCAAAATATATGAATCAAGCGCACTTTCACTTACAAGAACTCGGCGTATCCCATCCTAAATTGGATTTGATGGTAGAAGAAGCACTTCAACTTGGTGCACTGGGTGCAAAATTAACCGGTGGTGGTTTAGGTGGTTCGATGATCGCCTTGGTGGAATCTCAATCCATTGCCAAAAAAATCATCCAACAATTTAAGAAAAACCATACTCAAGAAGTATGGATGATGGATCTACAATGATGAAAAAAGTCATTTCTCGGTCCCCCGTCAATATTGCCCTCATTAAATACTGGGGTAAGGCCAATGAACAACTTGTGTTACCAACAACCACATCCGTTTCATTAACCTTAACGGACTTGTGGACTGAAACAACCTTTGAAGAGGGAAGTTTTGCTTTTGAACTCAATAACAAAGCTGCTGATGAACAAGAAACCAAACGTGTTAAGGATGTTCTTAAACATTTTCGTGATGATCATGTGGTCATTAAATCCAAAAACAATTTTCCAACTGCATCAGGATTGGCGTCCTCTGCTTCAGGATTTGCAGCATTAACGGTCGGTCTAAATAAGTTTTATGATGCGAATTACACCTTACAAGAACTAGCAACGTTGACAAGAGTTGGTTCCGGAAGTTCGTGTCGAAGTTTAGTGGATGGTTTTGCAATTTGGCATCGGAACGGAACCCTAGAATCGATTGCAAATCCCTTTCAAAATCTAATGATGATTGTGGTTTTAATTTCTGAGGATAAAAAAGCAATTTCCAGTAGAGAAGCGATGAAAATTACCAAGGCAACGGCACCAACATATTTGCAATGGACTCAATCAAGTGAAGAAGATTTTCAACACATTCGAACCGCAATCACGGACCAACAGTTTGATCGCCTTGGTCAAATCATGGAAAAGAATAGCGAAAGATTACATCAAGTGATGAAGGATTCAATACCATCGATTGTGTATCAGCAATCGAGTTCACTTGATGTCTTAAACCTTGTTAAAAACGCTAGAAAGAAGGGTTTAGTCGGATATACCACGATGGATGCAGGTCCCAATGTCAAAATATTAATTCATCAATATCAGTTAGAGGATTGGCAGCAATTATTGAAAAAGAATATTCCATACCGATTCTTAGTTTCTAGAATCGGAGGCAAAGCAAATGCCCAATAACGTTACGTTTTTTGCTCCTGGTAAATTGTTTATTGCAGGCGAATATGCGGTTACTGAAAATCTTGGAGAGGCCATTATCATTCCGGTAAAAAAAGGAATTAAGGTGACGATTCAATCGCATACCATTTCTACCATTGTAAACCTTCAATATCCATCAGAAAATATGACCTTTGAATCCATTCATGAAATTAAAAATCCTTATTTGCGTTTAGCGTTGGAAGTCGTTCGTCAATGGATGATGAACAAAAGCATGTTATGGAAACCAATCAAAATCACGATTGATTCAACTTTAGTTGCTGAGCATGGTAAATATGGTTTAGGTAGTAGCGGAGCTGTTACGGTGGCGGTTATTGGGGCGTTATTAAAATTTTATGACATTGACTTTACTCCGCTTCAGTTGTATCAATTGGCTGTGATTGCAACGATTCAAAATTTTCAAGATACATCTTTTGGTGATATTGCATGCAGTAGTTTTAATCAACCGATTCATTATCGAAAGTTTTCAAAAACGATGATGCCTTTAATCAAACTCTTACACGTCGATAAATTATTGCAAATCGAATGGGAAGGATTAATAATCAATCCCTTCTCTGCTCAAATAGAAACGCCACTCGTTGTATATTCTGGATCGTCTGCAAACTCACACCAAATGGTGAATAAGGTAAAACCGTTTATCAAAAAGGAATGGGTTCAAGAAAGTAATGCGTTACTACAACCTTTATTCAAGGAATACAAATCTAGTATTATTTCCCAATTGCACCAACATCTCATGAAATTATCGAAGTTATCAGAAACTGAATTCATCACACCCAATATGCAAAAAATATTGGAAGTTTCTTCAGAATTTGGTGGCGTTGGTAAGATGTCAGGAGCGGGTGGTGGCGATTGTGTGTTGGTCTTTTTACCCAGCCAACAACATCAAAAATTTAAAACAAAGATGAAAGCACTTAATTTTTTAGTTCTTTCCGATATAATTTGACTATGAATCGAAAAGATGACCACATTCAATATGCTTATGCTCAGCCAACCAAAACAAACGATTTTGATTTGATTAAATTTGTTCATCATGCCTTTCCTGAAATCAATGAAGGTGATATTGATTTATCCGTTTCAATGTTTCAGAAACGCTTTCCCTTACCTTTTTATATCAACGCGATGACGGGTGGAAGTGAACAAGCTAAAACATTAAATGAACGTTTTGCCATGCTTGCAAAGCATTTTAAAATACCCTTAGCGACAGGATCTGTGAGCGCTGCAATTAAAAATCCTTCTTTAGCAGATACTTTTACCGTGATTCGTAAAGTAAATCCGGATGGCTTTGTAATCGCCAATGTCGGTGCAGGTCAAACGGTTGAAAATGCCAAAAAAGCGATTCAATTACTCAATGCAAACGCGCTTCAAATCCACGTGAATGCGGTACAAGAAGTGGTGATGCCTGAAGGAGATCGAGATTTTTCAGGATGGTTATCGTCGATCCAAAAAATAAAAGAACATATTTCAGTTCCCTTGATTGTCAAGGAAGTTGGATTTGGCATGAGTAAAAAAACCATCGGTCAGTTATTGAAGATTGGCGTTGAGTTGATTGATGTTGCAGGCCAAGGTGGAACTAATTTTGCTGTGATTGAAAATCAACGGAGAAACAAAGCCTTTTCAAGTTTCGATGATTGGGGTATTTCTACTGTACAATCACTTATTAATGCAAAATCTTACCCTCAAGCACAGATTGTTGCAAGTGGCGGCATTCGTACACCTTTAGATGTGGTCAAAAGTTTAGCCTTAGGGGCAAAAATTGTTGGTCTATCTGGATATTTTTTACACCTTGTCAAAGATCATACCCACGAAGAAGCAGTTGAAAAGTTAAATCAATTTATTGAAGAAATGAAAATGATCATGCTGGTGTTGGGCAAGAAAAACATCCTTGCTTTAAAAGAAGCTGAGTTGATGATTCCACCATCGCTTTCTCAATCCATATGAAAACACTGATTGAACAATCTTTAGTTCGCTATCTTGATGTATTACCTACTTCAACTCTTAAAGAAGCAGCACTTTACGCTGTGAAAGCCGGTGGCAAAAGATTTAGACCTTTGGTGGTTCTCTCACTCATTGAAAGTTATGGAATGGATCCACTGCCTTACCTTGATGTTGCTACTAGCATTGAAATGATTCACCTATATTCATTAATTCATGATGACTTACCAGCGATGGATGATGATGTCTTACGACACGGTGTTCCTACCATTCATAAAAAATTTGATGAAGCAACCGCGATTCTCTTAGGGGATGGACTATTAACCAATGCCTTTGAACGTGTTACCGATTCTAAACAAATTCAAGATCCACAAAAAGTTAAAATCATTCAGCTACTTGCAACAAGAGCAGGACTTAACGGCATGGTCTATGGTCAACTTTTAGATATTGAAGCAGAAGGTAAGCAGGCCAATGTCGACCATTTAACTTTGATTAGTCGTCATAAAACCGGCAAACTCCTTGAAGCTTCCTTTAGAATGGGCGCCATCATTGCTTCACCCCAAGATGAAGAGCGATGGGGGCAGATAGGCTTAAACTTAGGTTTGATGTTTCAAATCCAAGATGATGTATTAGAAATTACCGCTACAGAAGCAGAACTACAAAAATCGAAATCGGATGTTGCATTAAATAAGGCAACCTTTGTTAGTCAATTGGGTTTAAAGAAAGCAAAGGATATGATTGAAACGCTTTATCAACGTGTTCAAAAAGATCTCGCACTCTTAAAGCTTAAAAAACCAACGATCATTGAATTAATTAATAAGATTTATGACCGCCGTTATTAACATCATAAATGAATTCAGTTTTGCCTTTGAAGATACGGTCAAAGTTTAATTTAGTTTTTTGAATAATAAGATTATCTTGTGGAATCAAAGGATGTTTTTGTAACCATATTTTTAATTGATCAACCAAGTTAGCATGGGGGACCACTGCATAATGCAAATACGTGAATGGAATAATAAAGGTGTTGTTTTTTAAATCTTCATTTCCGGGTTTGTCTAAAATTTCTTGGATATGATGTTGATTTAAACCCTGTAACCAATCTTTGATTTCATTTTCCCGGTACTCAAAAATGACATCGGATAAAAAACGTTGCATTAGCATCATTGCTTCATCAGATTCAAGTGGATGTAATTTAGGATCCATAAAGATTTAAGATGAACTGTGCTCCTGTCTCTATTGTATCGAGGAAATTTTCATTTGTAACATCAAACACCCGATAATAATAAGTTTTTTCAGAGATTGTGGGGAATTTGTAATCATCATACATTTTTTTAAGCGCCACAGCCTCTATTTGTTTCCACTTTCTCTTTTCATTACGTTCTTTAATCACCTGATAATCAGGTTTGATAAATGCAAAGTAAAGAATGGGTACTTTCGGGAATTGAAGTAAAAGCTTACCTCTATATTCGGGATTAATCAGTGTGGCATCGAAAGCAACTATATGACCTGCTTTTAAGGCTGATCTAGCACGTTGATAGGCTAATTCCCAAACTAGAGATTCCATTTCTGGCCTAAATTGATAATCTTTTGATAATTCAAAACGAATCTCATCTGTGGAGACAATCACCATTGCGTTAATTGATTTTTTAAGACCGCCAATGAAGGTTGATTTACCTGATAAAGGCGGACCGGAAAAGATGCATAAAATACCCTGGCGCATAACTGATTTATAGTTTGATGGTTTGAGATGAGGCTTTTTCTAGGCGGTTCATTAAAGCCGTTCCAATACCTTTTGTAGAGAAGGTGTGGGTGTAAATGGTTTTAATTTTAAGGTCATCTAGGGTTCTTAAGGTTCGATATAAGGCTCTAGCAATGGTTTCTAAAGTGGATTGAGGACCTAATGCAAATGTGTTCATGGTCAAGGTTTGTAGTTGTCCACACACTTCATTACTACCCATAAAAACAGCTTCAGGATCTTTTACTTTTTTTAAGAACTTCACGATTTCCTCAGTGGTGCCATCTAAAATAACCACATCACCAAAGGGTTTGTAATGTTGATACTTCATACCGGGTGACTTTGGGGCTTTATCTACTTTGCTAGATGAAATGACAACCATTCCTAATACATTTTCAATCGCCTCAACACTGACTGCTCCAGGTCTTAAAATTGTTGGAATTTTTGCGGTTAAATCAATAACGGTGGATTCAATCCCATATTCAGGAATGCCACCATCGACAAAGACGGCAACCTTACCAAAAAAATCACGATAAACGGCTTCAAAGGTCGTGCCAGATGGTTTTCCCGAAAGGTTTGCACTTGGTGCACATAACGGAACACCTGCCGCTTTGATGACTTCTCGAGCAAGAGAATCTTTAGGCATTCGAACCGCAACGGTTGATAAATTTGCAGTAATCAAATCCGGAACCGTTTTTGACTTTGGTAAAACCAAAGTTAAAGGACCAGGCCAAAATGAATTGATTAGTTTTTTGGCATAAGCATTCACTTCTGTAACGAGAGAATCTAATTGGCTTAAATCTGCAATATGAATGATGAGCGGATTGTCTTGGGGTCTACCTTTGGTCGTGAAGATCTTTTTAACGGCTATTTCATCATAGATAGAAGCACCCAAACCATACACCGTTTCCGTGGGAAAGACGATTAAATCATGATTTTCAATGGCTTTTTTGATTAAATTTTCTTCTAGTAAAGGATGTTTGATAATCGTTGATTTCATAGGCATATATTACCATTAATTGCCGTTCCATAGTAAGATAGTGTGGTAATGAAAGAACTAAAACGTATTCTATTATTAGACCCTTCCATCGCCACCTTTAATGTCGGTGATAAAATTATTTCTCAATCCGTAAGAGAACACTTAAAACCATTAATTGATTTTAGTTTTGTCATTGAAGCTTCAACCCATTTGCCAGTCACGATGTATCTAAAAAATATATTTTATAGTTATGATTTTGATTATCGGTTTGTATGTGGATCGAATTTGATTCGCGGCAAAATGAATCGCATCATCAAGTTATGGGATATTAATTTAAGATCAGCAAGTATTGTTTCTCCACTCATTCTCGTAGGAGTCGGTTGGTGGAAAAAAGGCGACTTACCAAATCAATATTCTAAATTACTCTACAATCGTTTATTAGACAAAAAGATGATCCACTCTGTTCGCGACAACTACACGCTTAGTCAATTCCAACAAATGGGTTTTAAGAATATTCTAAACACCGCTTGCCCAACCATGTGGAAGTTAACCAAAGATCATTGCAAAGATATCCCTAAAACCAAGGCTACGGATGTGGTCACTACTTTAACCGACTATGATAAAAATCCTGTTGCAGACCAACAAATGCTCAACATTTTAAGTAAGAAATATCGTAAAGTTTACTTATGGTTACAAGGGGTCAATGATTTTAATTACGCTAATTTATTAAATCTGCCAAGTAACTTGGAACTCATTAACCCTAACCTCGAAGATTATGACGCCATTCTCAACCAACAAGACATTGAATATGTTGGTACAAGATTACATGCCGGTATTCGCGCCTTACAAAAGAAGAAAAGAACAATCATCCTTGCAGTTGACCACCGCGCGTTGGAAAAGAAAAAAGACTTTCAATTAACCGTTCTTGATCGAAATGAGATTCATTTACTCGAAGGCATGATTGATGATCGATTCAAAACCGATATACAACTTCCACTCGACAACATCCAAGCTTGGAAAAATCAATTTATTCATGTTAAATAAGACTGCAACCATTGTCTTATCGCAAGTAACAATAAAAGATTTACCTTTGATTCAAGGGGATATCATTGCGGTTGATAAAGGTTGTGAATTATTACTAAAGAAGAAACAAAAGATAACCTATGCGGTGGGAGATTTTGATTCGTTAAAACCAATATTTTTTAAGAAGCTCCAACAACATAAAATCCCATTCGAAACACATCCAAAAGAAAAAGATCAGTCCGATGCAGAACTAGCATTAAAGTGGGCGATTCAACAAGGTTATGCAAGTATACGTATGATTGGATTTTCAGGTGGAAGACTTGATCACTATCAAGCCATCATTCAGATGCTGTTTCGATTTCAGCACCCCGGTGTTGAGCTGGTCACACCAACCCAATCCATTCATTACTTATCTAAAGGAACCTATCAATTGCATCAAGAAAAGGGAGAAAAATATTTTTCTTTGTTCACTCTTTCCAATGCGAACATTTCAATTCAAAACTGTCTTTATCCGTTAACCAAAAAAGAACTTTCAGTGAAAGATACCTTTACGTTATCGAATGAATGGGTCCATCGTAAGACCGTTATATTAACGGTTCACACTGGCGAAGTTTTGTTGTACCGATCGATTCTTGCTTAACACGAATTCACCATAACTACTTAACGTCCATAAGGTCGTTGTTAATAAGATTAAGCGTTGAAACACGCCACGAATATCTTGATTGTATAAAACAAAAAATCCGGAGAAGACAAATGCAAAGACCAAGAAGAACAAGTGTCTTAGTTTTAAGTTTTTTTGTTTTGATAAAGCTGCATGTGTGGTGATGCTTGCAAGCGTTAACAAGTTGCTTGCATAGGCGATATAACGGTGGATGATAACAACGGTTTCATTCACATCTGCATTCACCAAGCCATCATAACTGGTTGGAAAGAAACCGAGTAAAAGTGTCATCAACCCATTGAGTGCAGTTAACCAAAACAACCAAACTGGGAGTTTTTGTTTTTGAAGGTAATAAAAAGCAAAGGCAATATAAGATGCTCCACCGACGATAAAACCTGTTGTAAGGATCCAAGCGTTAGGAACCCCTTGTCCAGCTAATTCACTCATCGTATGTTGATAAAATACATAACCTTCAGGCGCAAAAAAATGCGCGAGAAAAATTATCGAGACAATGAGGAGGTTTGTGAGGCGAACACCAAGAAACATTATTTTGGCTCCAACAGACTAAGTTTATCCATATCGACATCAGCTTCGTAATTCACACCTGGTAATCTAAAACCATGGATTTGATAAAATTCATCAATAAATTGTTTGGTGCCGTTGAGTTGGAAAATAGAATCATTTTCTAGTTTTTTGCTCATCGCATCAATTTCGCTTTGAATATTGGCTTGCATTTCATAATGATCAATACGAATGCGACCTTTTTCATCAAGAAGACGCTTTGTACCATACACCATATCTTTAAATAGTCTGTGTTTATGTTGTAAGGTGGATTCATGAACACCATGTTTCTTCATTACTTCAAACATTGTGGAAACATAAAATGCAATTTTAGGAATGAAAACACTAGCCTTCGTGACCACCGCTTTTGAGACAGAGATTAATCCTTCACCTTTGATACGTTGCTTTAGTAATCGATCAATTTGAACGCCTGCGGCTTCTAAATCATCTTTTGCTTTACCAATCGTGCCATCACGATAGATCTTGGCATTATTCTTACTACCTATATAGGTATACGAAATGGCTTTAGCCCCAGGATTCAATAAATTAGCATCTGTTAATTGTTGGATCCAGTCTAACCAATCGCTACCACCCATGACGTAAACGGTATCTTTGATTTCTTGTTCGCTTGCAGGAGAGACCGTTAAATCTTTGATTTGTAATTCACCAATATCAATGGTTTTTCCTGTGACAGGTTCACCGATGGTTTTTAAAGAGGAACGAACTAATTCACCTGTCGTTGGGTTTTGCCGAGCCCCCGCCGCTAAAGAATAAACCACCAAATCGATCTTGCCAAAGGTGGTGCGAATATAGTCTTTGACTTGATCCTTCATGGATTGAGCAAAAGCATCGCCAACAAAATCCTTGTGCATTTTATTGCTGCCTTGCATCGCTTTTTGGAAATAAATATTATTCCACCAACCAGCAGATCCAGTACGATCCCCTTTTGGTCGCGATTCAAAGGACACATTGATGGTTTCTGCATTCGCGTTAACACCTAAGGTTACACGGGTTGATAAACCATAACCAGAAGAACCGCCAATGATTAATACTTTTTTTGGACCTGTAAAATTAGGTAAGGTTTTAGCCTCTTTAATAAGATTAAGAACGTATTGCTGACAACCTAAAGGATGACTGTTGGTAAAGACGTTACTTCTTAATGATGGTTTAATTTGCATATTGACTCCTTAAACTAACGTTATTTTACTCTATCTTATCTAAAAAAAGAAAACGATTGATGAACGATTATATGTTCGCTTTTTGATACGAAATCAAAAAACTTGAAATAAATATAGATAAAACGAAAAACTTTATACTATTTAGGTTTTTTTTGCTGAGCGAGTACTTTTTCTTCATCATCTAATAATTTATTTTCTTCATCAATTACTTTTTCAACAACATTAAAAGCCTTTACTAATGCACGAGCTTCAAACAAACTGATTCGACCCATACTTTTTTTAACAAGTTTATCTGCAAATTGAAAGGAACGTTGATTAGAAAGTTGACCTTTTTCTGTTAACTCTAAAAAGAAGATCCGATTATCTTCGGGATTTAATGCTTTTCTTAAATAACCTTTGCGGATGAGGGATTTAACTGAGCTAGAGATAACTGGTGGGGAGACTTGTAAGTACTTAGAGATGTTCATAACGGTATGACTATTGTTTTCTTTCATCCGATCCAAAAGACCCACCAGTAGCACTTCTCGTAGCGTTAGTTTATTTTGAGAGCGAATTCTTAAAGAGCGCTCAATTAAAAGATAAGACTGAAAATAGAATTTTAAGAAAATATCTTGAAAGTTATCTCTAAATATTTTAAACATAGTACCTTAATCTTATCAAAAATTCTTAAATTCTAAAATGAATCAAGCACTTATCTCGTAAATCCATTCATTTGTCATTATAATTTTGATATGAAAAATTTAAAACTTTATTCAAGGTTTTTGATGTTAAATCCTCAACAAATTGAAAAATTGAACGTGCTTGGAGTGACGGTCTCTAAAACCCTAGAAGCTGACACAAATGCGATTTTTTCTGACCAATTTTTCATCGAAACTAATATTGATCAAATTCCCAACTTAAGCTATCTTCAAGTTGCAACTTCAGGATTAGATCGGATCAATCTTCATCACCCTAAACTGGCAAATGCAGTTGTGAGTGGTTCAAGAGGCGTATTCAATCAACCGATGGCACAGTATGTCCTAAGTCACGTTCTTTCTGTTTATCAAAACCATAAATTCTTTAGCCAAACTCAGAAAGACCAGCAATGGCGACCTTCACGTCATAACGAAGAATTAGCAGGTAAAAGATTGGCGATTGTTGGCTTAGGTCAAATTGGCCAACAAGTTGCTAAAACGTTTTCTTTCTTCGGTGCCAAGGTAGATGGTTTTAATCGTAGCCAAGTTGATTCAATCTACATTCAAAACCGTTATTCACTACAAGACCTACAATCTAAAATTGGCGACTATGAAGTGGTGGTCGTTTGCTTAGCCCTCAATCAAGATACGATGGGATTATTCAACGCATCCTTGCTTGAACAATTAAATCCGAAAGCAATCTTTATTAACATCGGTCGTAGTGAATTGTTAGATGAAGCGGCGATGATTCAACTTTTACAAAACAAAAAAATTCGTCATGCTGTGTTAGATACCTTTAGCAAAGAACCCCTACCTAAAGATCATCCATTTTGGTCACTAGAAAACTTGACGATAACACCGCATATTTCTTTTACTTCGATTCAAAATCTAGAAAGAATGTTTGATGCACTCTATAACAACCTACAACTCTACCTACAAAACGAAACACTCATCAATCAATTTAAATAAATTTCATGTCTTTGTAATCGCGAATTAAACTTTCTACTTTTGTTAAAATTAAATCGCGAATGGGTCGAATGGCTTTTAATTTTTCTTCTTCTGAACCTGCAAGCGCTGAAGGATCTGGTAAATCCCAATTGAGTGTTACTTTTGTGCTTGGAAAGATTGGACAACGTTGCCCATTAAGCGCGTCACATACTTTTACGACAATTTCATAGCGCTTTCCTTGTTTAAAGAAATCAAACACGTTTTTAGTCTTGTTCTTAGAGATATCGTAACCAAGTTCTCCTATGGCCTTTACCGCGATAGGATTTAACTTTCCTGCTTCCAAACCAGCACTTTCAGCAACAAACTTACCCTTTCCTAATCGGTTTAAAAAAGCTTCTGCCATTTGACTACGGGCTGAATTATGAATACAGATAAAGAGTACTTTGATCATACAATGCCTCCTTTAATAATATAGAACACTTGTAAAAATTTATTGTTAAGGACTTGTATAGAATTGGTAAATTTATAACCCAATCAATAGAAGTGGCGTGATAAAATTAGTTTGTGAAAAAACGTATTGATTTTAAAACCTGGCCTCGTTATCAACATTACTTATTTTTTAAGGATTACGAATTACCAAGATATAACATGACGTTCCCGATCGATGTTACAGAGCTTTATCATCTTTGTAAACGTAAGGGATACCGGTTTTATTTCTACTTGATGCATACCGTGATGATGGCGATGAACCAAATTGAGAATTTTCGTTATCGTATTGAAAATAAAAATGTTTTTGACGAACCAATTGAACATGTTTCCTTCACCGATCTGATTGAAGGAACGGATTTATTTAAAATGGTCTTTACGAAAGTCCATTCCAATTTTGTTGAGTTTGAAAGAACTGCCATTGAAACATCAAAAAAACAAGGTGCACAATTGATTAACATAAGCACGGAACAAATTTTGAATACCGTTTATATAACCTCATTTCCTTGGGCAAAGTTTACTCACTTTACCCATGCAACGAGATTAAGTTCTACAGATTCCGTTCCTCGAGTGAGTTGGAGTCAATTTGTTGAAGAAAACGGTAAAAAGATTTTGAATCTATCTGTCGAAGTCCATCACGGTCTTGTTGATGGCTATCACTTAGGCTTATTGATCAATCAATTACAAAAGACGTTAAACGAAATCAATTAACGGCTTCCTTTTTCGTAAGGAATACCTTCTGCTTTAGGAGCTCTGGATTTTTTACTTGTCAGCATCAAAGCAAGTAAGGTGGCAATATAGGGCAAGACTGTAAAGAAGTAACCTAAAGATAAACCATCAAACCAAGGAATCAAAGTATATTTGACACTTAGTGCGTTCATTAAACCAAAAAACAAACTCGCAAAAAATATTTTTTCTGGTTTCCATTGTCCAAAAATCATCACTGCAAGAGCTAAAAATCCATAACCACCGACTTGACCTGAGAAGGTTACGGAACTTGATACGACAAAGACTAATCCACCTAAACCGGCTAAGGCTCCTGAAATTAAAGTGCCAATCCAGCGCATCTTGTAAACATTAATACCAACGGTATCCGCGGCAGATGGGTGTTCACCGACTGCGGAAAGTCTTAAACCAAACCTAGTTCGATAAATCACAATGATGGCAACGATGGCTATGATGTAACCTAAAAAACTTAGAATATTAATGTCTTGAAAAAGGATTTCTCCGATAACAGGAATATCACCCAATAAAGGAACTTTTTGAATGTTAAAGTCTTGATCAAATGGAATGTTTTTAACATTGTTTAGGGTACGTGCAATAAAGATTACCATTGGAGCTGCAAATAAATTGATGGCGGTCCCACCAATAACCTGATTTGCTTTTAAATTCACGGCAGAGAATGCTAGTAGTGAAGACAATAAACTTCCGGTGATCGCAGCAATAACAGCGGCTAATAATAAAAGTAAACTAGCATTAAAGCCAGGGACATTTTCTTGAATGAAGTTAATGAATAAAATCGAGAAGAATGACCCAAACACCATCGTACCTTCTAAGGAAATATTCACCACACCACTTTTTTCTGCAAACATCCCACCAAGCGCGGTAATCAATAATGGAACAGTAAAAAATAATGTTGAGTTCGCAACAAGAATAAAGAGTTCCATAAAGGTCATGGTTGTTTCCTCTTAAAAATCTTTAGTAATTGATCTTTGACTAGCATTGCCATGGCAGAGGTGTAAATGATTGCAGCAATAATTACATCTATAATTTCCACTTTGATTCCAAGGGTTTGCATAAAGTAACCACCGCGTTGAATAAATGAAATAAAGAATGCTGATAATACAATTCCAAAAGGATGAGATTGTCCAAGCAGTGCAACCGCAATACCGTCAAAACCAGCGGTGAGTAAGTCATTTCCAACGGAATACTGATTACCACTATTGACGGAACCCTTTGCCAAGAAATACAAAGCACCGGCTGCACCCGCAAGAGCTCCGGAAATAACCATCGAAAGAATTAAGCTTCTATTTTCTTTAATGCCACTATATTTGGCAGCAAACCGATTTGAACCCACAGCTTGTAGTTCAAAACCGAATGTTGTTTTGTATAAGACAAAATAAATCACTAGCGTAATTCCGATTGCAATCAGAATACCCAGATCGATAGAAGATCGTTCAAAAATATCTCTTAAAATTGTTGTTGGGATGTAGGCATTGAGGTTAATTGCTTTTGTTTTTGAAAACGCCACATTGAATAAATTTTCATCACCTTGAATCAGATTGTTGACGGTATACATGCCAACATAATTCAACATAATTGAACTAATCACTTCATGAACATTAAAGTAAGCTTTTAATAATCCTGGTAATAGTCCCCATAAGGCACCAAAGATAATGGCCGCTAGGAATGCAAAAATCCATTGAGTAGGACCTAGAAATCCTCCATAAATACCAACAAAGATGGCTGCAAACATACCTAAGGTATATTGCCCAGTCGCGCCGATGTTAAACAAACCAGTTTTAAATGCGAAGCCAACAGAAAGACCCGTTAAGATCATCGGGCCGGTTAAGAAAATTAAATCACCTAATCGTCTTAGAAATTCACTATTAAAAAGCCACCCCCCAATCATGGTTGTAAAACCAGGAAGTGCTGTAAATGGATTGGCAATGATCATAATGATTAAGCCAAACAATAATCCAAGTAAGATTGCGATGAATGAGGAGATAAATGCTTGGTTCTTCACGAAGGTTTACCCCCAGCCATATATAAACCAATCATTTCTTTGGTGGTTTGTTTAGGGTTCAACTCTGCTACGATTTTTCCTTCATACATGACAATAATTCGATCAGATAGTTTTAAGATTTCCTCTAACTCTAGAGAAATCATTAAGATAGCTTTACCTTCTTCACGTTGTTTTAAAATTTGAGAATGAATGTATTCAATAGCACCCACATCCAGTCCACGCGTCATTTGCACCGCAAGCATCACACCAGCATTACTATCAATTTCTCTACCAATGATTGCTTTTTGTTGATTACCACCACTTAGACTCCTCGTTAAGGATTGAATGCCTTTACCAGAGCGAACATCAAATCGTTCAAGGATGGTATTCGCTAATTTAAAAATTTGTTTCTTCTGAACGATGCCATTCTTTTGGTAAGGTCGTTGATGATATTTTTTTAACGATAAATTTGCATACAATGGATGATCAAGTATTAAACCGTATTTATGACGATCTTCTGGGATGTGTGCTAATCCTTTATCATTACGATATCGCACTGAATGATGGGTTACGTTTTCACCTAATAAACGGATGTCCCCGCTATCTGGTTTTAATAGTCCTGCAATAAGATAAGCAAGTTCAGATTGACCATTACCCTCAATGCCTGCAACGCCTAATATTTCACCTTTTTTAACTTGAAAACTAATATCATTAACAATTTTCTTTTTGGTACGACTTGATATATACGTTAATTTTGAAACTTCTAAGGCAACCTCTCCAAAATTTGCTTTTGGTTTTTCAACTTCAAAGGTGATATCTCGACCCACCATTAGATTTGAAAGGGATTGTGGATTTGTATCAACCGTTAATAAAGTGCCAACCGATTTTCCTTTTCTTAAAACAGTGACGCGGTCAGAAACTGCCATGATTTCGTTTAGTTTGTGGGAAATGAATAAAATAGATTTTCCTTCTTTTTTTAAACTTTTTAAAATTTTGATGAGTTCCTCAGTTTCTTGAGGGGTAAGAACCGCGGTTGGTTCATCAAAAATTAAAATATTATTTTTGCGATAAAGCATTTTCAAAATTTCAACTCGTTGTTGCATCCCAACGGATATATCTTCAATTTTTGCATCTACATCGATGGCAAGTTTATATTGTTTCGATAAGGCAACAATTTCTTTTTTAGCAACAGATCGATCAATAAATGGACCTTTCATGGGTTCAACACCAAGTAGAATATTATCCAGGACGGTAAAGACATCCACTAACTTAAAGTGTTGATGCACCATGCCAATCCCAAACCGATTAGCGTCATTTGGATTTTTAATTTGAATGACTTGACCGTGCTTTTTGATTTGTCCACTTTCAGGAGTATACAAACCAAAGAGTACGCTCATTAAGGTTGATTTACCGGCCCCATTTTCTCCTAAAAGAGCGTGTATTTCACCTTCTTTTAGATTGAGAAAAATGTTGTCGTTGGCAACAACACCTGGGAAGATCTTTGTAATCCCCTCCATTGAAATAATCGGTAATTTGGCATTATTTTCCATATCTTAATTTTACAAAAAACACAGGGTGCATAACACCCTGTGTTTTCAATAAGAAAACTTTAATTAGGCAACAAAGGTAACGGCAACTCGGTCCATGGCTGTATCGTAAGCTTCGATTTGAGCTTCGGTTGCGCCAGTAACTGTTGAACCATCTAAGATTAAAGCTACGGTCGTAGCTTCAGTCGCTAATTCTTCATAAATGTCATTATATTGTTCCACTGTGAAGTTTTCAAAACCCCATGATGCTGTATCAGTTGGTAAACCAACACCATCATTGGATGCATCTAAAACCCAAACTTCTCCACCTGGGAATTCATTAGCATAGAAGGCTTCTAAGGCTTGAACAACTGAGGTACCTAAACCCTTCATTGCTGAAGTAATCACGGTATCAGATAAGTTAGCACCACCTGGGCCTTGGTTAACGTCAACGCCAATCACTTTTTTATCAGCTTTTTCAGCTTCTGACATGACGGATAAACCAACTGCACCACCAGCAGCAAAAATCACTTCAACGCCTGCATCAAACATGGTTTCAGCAGTTGCAGCATTGTCTGGGGTATCAGCAAAATCACCAGTATAGTGATATTGAATCGTTACATCAGCATTTTCATCAGTTGCTGCAGCTTGTGCACCAAGCATGAATCCAACACCAAACTTCACAACAGCAGGAACTGCCATACCACCCATGAAACCTAAGGAACGATAGCCATCAGCAACTGCAGCATAACCTGCAAGGAAACCCGCTTGTTCTTCTGCATATAGAATGGATAAAACGTTTCTGCCTTGGCGGAATACTGAATAATCAGCACTGTGTGGAACACCATCAAGTAAGATGAAACTCACTTCTGGATTTTCGTCCATCGCTAAGAAGATTGGCGTTTCAAACAAGAAACCTGGAGTAACAATAATGTTAGCTCCACCTTCAATGGCGAGATCGATCGTGTTTACGTATTCAGTGTTGTCAACAGCGGTTGGTTTGTAATATTGGTAAGTTCTGTTGTTTTCATCGGCAAATTCTACAACACCTTCCCAAGCACCTTGGTTAAATGATTTATCATCAATATCACCAACGTCCGTCACAAGCGCAATTTCATATTCACCAGTAGGACCACAAGACGAAAGTAACAAAGAAAAACCAGCGACGGCAAGCATGGCGACTGTGGTAAACTTTTTCATTTATTTTCCTCCTTTAAATGAAATTACCAAGTCAAAGGTTGATTTCAAAGTTAATTTCTTGTTCAAAAGTTAACTACATCAACACTTTGCTCTTATTAATAATTTCATTATAGCTAAGCAAGTTGATTTTTATACAAAGTTGAATTGTAAATTTTTTTGACTTAGTCTTTACATTTCTTTAACTTAACTTTGGTAAAATGTTTTTAATATATTGAGGATAGCTTGCACCGCCGATCAAAAGCAAAGGAGATCCTTCATGGCAAAAAAGATTTTAGTGGTTGAAGATGAAGCATCTTTAGCTAAAATATTGAAGTTTGACCTTGAAACTGCTGGATTTTTAGTCAAAACTGCCTTAAATGGAACAGAAGCCTATCGTTTGGTTCAAAAAGAATCTTTTGATTGTCTGGTGATTGATTGGATGTTACCTTCCATGAATGGTATTGAATTGATTAAAAAGTTAAGAGCAGAAAAAAATAAAGCCTTATTTGTGATGTTGACCGCCAAGACTTCTGAGTTTGATGCGATTGAAGGCTTGGGATCGGGCGCAGACCTATTCTTAAAAAAGCCAATTTCAAATCGAGAATTAATTGCCCAAATTAAAGCTTTACTTGGTCACTTCAAGGAAGATAAGTTAAATGATGCGGATTTATTATCCTTTGGTGACATCTCCCTTGATTTAAAGCAATACAAAGCCATGATAAAAAGTACTGAGATTGAATTAACCAAAATGGAGTTTGATTTATTGAAGTTTTTTATCATTAATAAAGAACAAGCTTTATCGAGAGATGCGATCTTAAATTCTATTTGGGGTTTTAATTATGATGGCACAACGCGAATTGTTGATGTTCACGTCTACAACTTAAAGAAAAAAATTGAAAACTCTGCTTGTTTCTTCAAACCAGTTCGTGGCATAGGATATTCTTTACTTTTAAAGTAAAATAGACGTGATGAAAAGTCCGCGCATTTTTTATCTCATTTATTTGAGTGTTGTCTTGTTTGTTTTGATTGGTATGGTTTGGTTTTTACCATCCATCCCTTGGGTGAGCACCACTTGGATTGTTTTGAATTTATTTTTATTAATTTATTTATTTCCTAATGTTTTAAAATTACCCAAGATTTTACTTCCCAATAATGAGAGTTCTTCTTCAAAAAAAGTTGAAGATATCAATCTTTTAACAAAGATATTTCAACAACTTGATCAATATATTTTAATCGTTCAAGCAGATGGAAAGATTGCTGAATTCACCCAACCCTGGCTTGAACTCCTAACACTAAATGACAATCAAGGCATCTCCATGAAAGATCTTAGAATCGCTCCAAAACTTTGGTCAACGATTAATCAAGGACTTGCGACTGAAAAAGGCGCACAATTCCAATGGGAACTTACAAGTAAAACGTTTCAATCTCTTTTGAGTCCTATCATCATTAACCAAACCTTTTACGGGGTGATGGTAACGGCAGTTGATATTACAAAGATTAGCCAATTAGAACAAATCCAAAGCGATTTTCTCGCTGATATATCTCACGAAATAAAAACCCCACTTGCCGCGATATTGGGTGCTTCAGAAATTCTTAATCAATCCACCAGAAAACTCACGATCCAAGAAACCAAAGAATTTCAAGAGATGATTGCAAGTGAATCATCTCGATTGCAACGTCTTATCAATGAGCTGACCGATCTATCGAAAATTGGCACACATGGTTTTCAAACCCTGATCAAAACTAAGTTTTCTATGCTTGAGCTTTTAAACGAAGTGAAACAAGTTCATCAATTAGAATTAGAAAAAAAAGAACTCCAGTTCAAATTAAAAATTCCCAAGGATTTAAACATCTTTGTCGATCGTGACAAGTTTTTTCTTATATTTTCTAACTTAATGTCGAATGCAATCCGTTACACAGATAAGGGTTATATTCAAATAACAAGCGAATTAAAGAATCAAAATCTCATTCTTTATTTTACCGATACTGGACGCGGTATTGAACCCAAAAATTTAGCGAGAATATTTGATCGTTTCTATCGAACTGATGCTGCAAGAACCCGCGTGAGTGGCGGATCAGGCCTTGGATTAGCGATAACTAGAGCGATTATTCAGGCTCATCAAGGCACCATCGAAGTTTCAAGCCAATTAGGTAAAGGCACAACCTTTACACTTACGATTCCGCATTTAACCTAATCCTTATCAAATCTTTACGATAACTTTATCATCTTAACAACCACTCCTCTTATATTGAAGGCGTATGAATTCATGAGGAGGAAAATCAATGAACATGCAATTAAAGAAAGGAACCTTGTTTGCTTCACTCGCGGTCATCTTGGCTGCTTGCGGTACAACGGTTTCATCGTC
>JBBAWZ010000002.1:42765-77756 GCA_040396875.1 Bacilli bacterium | reverse complement strand
GCAGACAACACCGCTATCTTAACAGCGATGAGTGGATCCGATAAGTATGGTATCGGTTACGTTTCTTTATCTTCCGTGAACAACAACATCAAACCTTTAAAATTTAATAACGTTGTCGCAAGCGAAGAATCTGTTATTGATAACTCTTATGGTTTAAAGAGACCTTTTAACTGGATGCTAAGAGCAGAAGGTGACTTCCCAACTGAAACCGTTGAAGATATCGCCAATGCCTTTGTTGCCTTCATGGTGACCATTGAAGGTGAAGATACCATTGCGGGTGCGGGTGCAGTTGCCTTAGAAGCGACTCAACGTTGGGATGATATCAAAGCTAGTTATCCAGTTTGTAACCAAGACAATAGTGCTGTAACCGTCCGATTTGGTGGTTCAGATTCTATCGAAAAAGTTGCTAAAGCCGTGACTGCATCTTTCAAACCACGATGTGGTAACTTCGTCGCTGAACATGAACACACAGGTTCAGGGGATGCTTATAAGCGTACCAATGATCCAGCCATTAAAGATACGGCCGTTGGTAAAGACGTTGGCTTTGCTTCCAGAAACTTTACGGATGCAGAAAAGAAAGTTGGAGATGTTGACTTACCAACTGAGCAATATGGTCAATTAGCTTGGGATGCAATTGTTGCAATCGTTCACAAAGACAACCCATTATTAAATGTGAATGCAGATATTTTAAAGAGAATGTATGAAAAAGCATCAGCAAGTCCGATTAGAACTTGGGCTGAAGCCTTAACCGCAGAAGCCGCTTTATAAATCTAACCAAATCATAACAAATTAGACCTTATACCGAGGGAGACCCCCTCGGTATAATTTATTTAAGCTTATGAAAACAAACCAAGCCAAAAAATGGATGGATCAACTCGTTGAAAAAATCCTTTTTTTCATGGCTTTATTATCAGCATCTTTTATTGTGATGGTGGTATTGGTGATCATTGAAAGAGGACTTTCTCCATTTTTTTCTAATAACGATGGTTTGGGTTCGGTTAATCTTTTAAGATTTTTAACTGGCATTGTGTATTTAGATGGGCCCACCTTTGCGTCCAATGCTTACGGTATTGGATATTTAATTATCAGTACCCTTTATATCGCGTTATTGAGTCTACTCCTTGCAATGCCAGTCTCGATTTTTTCTGCCTTATTTATCGCCAAGATTGCCCCCAAACCTTTAGGGAACACATTGCGGACCGTTACGGAAATACTCGCAGCTATTCCTTCGATTGTTTATGGCTTATTTGGCGCGGGTGTGATTTTAGATTTGGTTTATAACTTATCCTTAGTAGTGGGTGTCCAATCCTCTGCAGGGTTTTCAGTCTTATCCACGGTGATTGTATTGGCGATCATGATTATTCCGACCATGACTGTGATTGCCGAGGTGGCGATTCGGTCTGTACAAAAGGAATTAATTCAAGGGTCACTTGCTTTAGGCGCCACACCAACGCAAACGAATTTTAAAGTTGTGTTAGCTTCTGCTAAATCAGGTATTTTTACCGCGGCGATTTTAGGCGTAGGTCGTGCGCTTGGTGAAGCCACTGCAGTTAGTTTAGTTGCAGGTTCGCGGCGATCGGGTATTTCGTTTGCCTTATTCGAAACCACTGCCACGCTTACCTCAACGATGTTACAAGGGATGAAAGAAACAGTGGGTCTAGATTACACGATTCGTTTCTCGATTGGATTGGTGTTAATGGTGATTATCTTAGTGGTTAATTTCATTTTAAATTTTGTTAAATCCAAGGTTGGAAGAGTGCATGTCTAAATTCAGATTAAGATTGATTCTCGATGGATTATTACAAGGTATGACTTTTTTCTTTTCCTCGGTATCGTTCTTAACATTGGGTGCAATTCTCATTTTTGTGTTTAATCAAGGTTGGTCATTGGTTAATATTGATCTCATTCGTTATCCGTATGAATCCACAACCATTTTGGGTGAGCCATTAGAAAACCAAACTGAGTTTTGTTTGTGTGAACCAGAAACGTTACTCGATCAAAATGTCTTTTATTCACCCAAATGGGGAATGGGATTAGTTGAGGGTGTTGATTTATTAGGACAAGCCTCCATACAACTTGCCTATATTCACCCAGATTCACCTTTGGCTTCTTTGAAAAATAAAGGTATTGAAGGTGATGAATTTATTTTATTACCAGAATATTTAATCCAAAAAATTTCCTATAACGATCGTGCTACATCATTGGCAAGACGTGGTGTTGAACGGATGGTTAACGAACTTGAATCTTCGAATTCAATCTTTGAAATTGAAGTCATTACCAAAGGTGGTGGCATTGGGGGTTCCATTATCACAACGTTGTGGTTAATTGGATTGACACTCTTGATTGCAATACCTGTGGGTGTTGGTGCAGCCTTATATCTCAATGAATATGCTAGAAAATCTCAATTTACCATGGCGATGCGTTCCTTTATTGAAACGCTAACAGGTGTCCCTTCCATTATCTTTGGTTTGCTAGGTGTCGCGATTTTTATTCCCTTAACGGTTACCTTAACAGATGCCACAGGTGGAAATTTAATTTCTGGAGCTTTAACGCTATCTGTTATTTTATTACCGATTATTATTAGAACGACAGAAGAAAGTCTTAAAGTGGTGCCAATGGATTACAGAAATGCATCGCTTGCCCTTGGTGCCTCTAGAACTCAAACAACATTCAAAGTGGTTGTTCCGAATGCACTTCCTGGCATTTTAGCAGCAGTACTCTTAGGTATTGGTCGGATTGTAGGAGAGTCTGCAGCCTTAATCTTTGCCGTAGGATCCATTGTTAGAGATGAAATCACCTTGACGGATAAATCTACATCACTTGCAGTTCATATTTATTCCATGATGACGGATGAACCTGCCAACATTGAATTATCATCCACGATTGCTATCATTATCCTTGCGATCGTTCTAATACTTAACTTATTGATAAAATTTATTTCTACAAAAATTTTAAAGGGTAAACTTGGAGGCATGGTTTCATGAAAAAAATATTTGATACTCAAAATCTTTCGTTGTCTTATGGGAAAAATCAAGCTCTTAAAAATATCAATCTTACGATTTTTGAAAAGAGTGTCACTGCTCTTATTGGTCCATCTGGATGCGGTAAATCAACTTTTCTACGAACATTAAATCGTATGAACGATTTAATTCCTGATGTGACGATTCAAGGTTCTGTATGGTTTGGTGATATTTCAGTTTATGATAAAAAAACAGATGTGATTGATATTCGCAAACGGATTGGGATGGTGTTTCAAAAACCCAATCCATTTCCAATGAGCATTTATGACAATGTGGCCTATGGACCACGGTGCCAAAGAAGTTATAGTAAAAAGGAATTAGATGCTTTGGTAAAAGAAGCATTGGTTAAATCGGCTCTTTATGACGAAGTTAAGCATCGTCTGCAACGTTCTGCGCTTGAACTTTCTGGTGGTCAACAACAACGTTTATGTATTGCCCGGGCATTGGCGATGAATCCAGAAGTATTATTGATGGATGAACCAACTTCAGCACTTGATCCGATTGCCACTGCAAAAATTGAAGAATTGATTGTCGAATTAAAGAAAAACTATACAATAATAATCGTAACCCACTCAATGCAACAAGCGGCCCGCATTTCTGATCAAACCGCTTTCTTCTTAATGGGTGACTTGATTGAAGTTGAGGAAACTAGAACTTTCTTTGCAACACCAAAAGATCCACGTTCAGAAAGTTATATTACCGGAAGGTTTGGATAGGAGCGATTATGACCACATTAATTGAAACCGAAATTCGTGAAATTGAAAAAAATCTTAAAGAGATGATTGATTTGGTCTCGTCGATGCATCGTGACGCCAAGAAGGCTTTAGAAACAACCGATATAAAATTGGCCCTTCAAGTTATCAAACGTGATGAACAAGTTAATAACTTGGATGAACTGATTAACGAATCCGTGCTTACTTTTTTAGCTACACAAGCTCCGGTTGCAAAAGATTTAAGGTCTGCGATTGCCATGATTCGTGTTGCAAACGACGTTGAAAGAATTGGCGATTATGCTAAAACCATCTCTCAATTCATTATTTTAACGAAGCCACTCTATGATCCATTCAAAATCTACATCAATGATATGTTTGATGATTTTATGAAAATGTTCCAACAAGCGACAAGTTTGTTCTTTAAACCAGTTTTAGAAGACACCTATACGATTGCGAACCAAGACCAATTTATTGACGCCAAACTTAAAAAAGCCTTCAACGAAATTCCTAAAGTTGTTAACACCACCAATGTCATGAGTCTATTAGACACCTTTAACATTATTCGGACCCTTGAAAGAGCAGGCGATCATACAAAAAATATTTGTGAAGCCGTTATCTTTAAATTAAAGGGTAAAAAAATCGACTTAGGTTAAAAATTTACAATTATCATTTATTCGACCATAAAGGACCAAAACTGGTCCTTTTTCTTTGCATTGAAAACTTATCGATTCACTTATTCGTGAAGTGACTATAATATGAATGAATTAGAGGTAAAGATATGAGAATAGGCATCTTAGGACCCATCGGTTCAGGTAAGTCAACCTTAGCCAAAATGTTAGCGGATTATTATCGTTATCCTTTATTAGAGGAACCGGTTGAAAAGAATCCTTATCTACCTTATTTTTACGAAGATAAAGAAACCTTTGCCCTGCTTTCTCAAAATGCTTTTTATAGCGCTTTGTTCCTTTTAATGTGGAAAACAAAAGATCTACCCCACGTCATCTGTGATTCAACCCTTTACTCAAACCTCGTCTTTGCAGAAATGTTAAGACTAGAAGGTTTTATGAGTGCCACTGAAGTTGCCTTAACTTATGCGATTGCCGACGCTCACTTAAAGCGTTTACCTGATCTTGATATGCAAGTCGTGTTGATGAGACCCAAACAGGAGTTGTTCCGTTATGTTAAAAAACGTGGAAGAAACATTGAAAAAGGACAAGAAGATTATTTAAATTTCCATTATGACCATTATTATGATGTTCTTAATCGCATTTATAAAAATTATAAAGTTGCTGGTGATAAAGTATTATTTTTAGAACTCGATGATTTAAATGATCCAAAAGAATTTGAAAGAGTCAGACTCAAAATTGAAGCAGCTCATCGTAAGGCAATGCAAAAGAAGTAATTATTTCTTTTTTTTCTTTTCTGCTTGATGAAATTCAGAGACTAAAGAAGCAACTTTCGTTAACAATAAGTCGGTAGCTTTAGGATTGAATGCCCCTTCTGGAACAATAATGTCGGCGTGAATCTTGGATGGTTCAACAAATAAATCATGCATCGGTCTAACGGTTTGAATATATTGATTCGTGACGCTTTTAAAATTTCGTCCGCGTTCTTCAATATCTCTTTGCACACGCCTTAAGACACGGATGTCAGCTGGTGTATCAACATATATTTTAAAATCTAATAAATTCAACACTTCCGAAATCGCAAAGGTGAGAATGCCTTCCACAATAATCACAGGTGCAGGATTGGTTTTCACGGTTGCTTTTGCGCGAAGGTGATTGACGAAGTCATAGGTTGGTTGTTCAATGGATATTCCATTTTTTAACGCTTTTAAATGATCAATGACGAGGGTGACATCAAAGGCATCAGGGTGATCATAATTAAGAGCGGCACGTTTTTCAAACGTTAAATCAATACGGTGGCGATAGTAGTTATCTAAACGAATGATCACAGCATTACCCTTACCTGATTCAGATAAGAGAACGTCTGCTAAGGTTGTTTTACCTGAAGCTGTACCGCCTGCAATACCAATAATGATTCGTTCCATTGTTGTTAATCATAAATAAAAAAGGTCATCCTTTCAATGAAAAGATGACCGAAAATTGTTAAGAAAGAATGAGTATTAACCGCCACGACCACCAGGACGACGATTCAATGGTTTAGGAACGGTGACCGTAGGACGATTCACTTGCTTAGGTTGGTTAGGAATGAAAGGACCTTTGTTACCTTTCATGGGTGGGATAAATGGTTTTGGCATATTGGTTTCCTCAATTTTATTCTACATTAATTTGGGATAAATAGTGAGTGGTGATGGATTCAAGTGCGTCGGCAATTGGATTAATGGTTTCTGAAGCGGTTCCAGCAGCAACGGTTTCGTTGGCACTAATCATAATTTCCCAAGCATTTGAATAAACGGCAGCTTTTCCTTTTAAGGAATTTTTGAGAGCGTTAATGATGATATCTCCAAAGTTTCCGTGTTCCCGATCTTCCACTGATTGAAAACCAAGATACGTAGAGTTGGCTAAACCAACTCTGAAACGATTGGAGTTCCATCCACCATTTCCATCGACAAGAGCCTCATAAACAAAACCATAGAAACTACCATCTAAATTAAAAACTTTTTGAACTTCAATGACTTTGGTAGAAGTTAAATCAGATGTTAGATTTTCAGAAATGGAGTAGAACTGGGTGACATTTGCATTACCCATTGCAATAGACCACTTAGAATTCAACGTGACCAACGCACTGCTGGGTTGATTTGATGAAACACTTACATTACTAGATTGATCATCAGTTGACGTAACTGTGGCAGAACTTATCGAAGGTTGAATGGATGAAAGTTCGCTGGTTGATGTATTACTGCAACTTGCGACTAACAAACCTATTCCTACAAGATAGAATTTTTTAATCATTTGTATGATCTCCTTTTGAAAAACCTAATGAAATTGTGGAAACCAATAGTAAATTCAGTTGGTTGCGATTATTATATGTATTAAGGAAAACTTACGCATCTAAAATGCTTTTATGATAAAAAAAGATCAAATTGATAAATTAAAATCACAATATTTGTCGATGATTGAAGGGAAAAACTTCGATCATTTTATAGATCCACAGATCATTCAACTGAAAGATGGAGAAGCTGAAGTCCATTGGCAAGCTAAACCAGACCACCTCAATCGTTTTGGTTCCGTTCACGGTGGAGCCTTAGCCGGTTTGATTGATACCGTTGCTGCAATTGCCTCACTCACCAAGATGAAGAGGATCGTCACCATCGAATTAAATGTGTCTTATATTAAGGCTGCTAATATCACAACCAAAATCATCGCCAAAGGAAAAGTGATACAAGCGGGTCGATCCTTATTGAGAACCGTTGTGGAATTATTCAATGCTGAAGGTGAACTTTTAACCAGAGGCACCCTTACATTTTTTGTCTTAGGAGAATTAACGATATGAATACAAAACCATTACCATTAGGTGGCATTCACCATGTCACGGCAATCACGTCATCCGCGAGTGAGATTTATCAATTCTTCACCAGAATTTTGGGATTAAGACTTGTGAAGAAAACAGTTAATCAAGATGATGTCCGCGCTTATCACTTATTTTTTGCAGATGACCGTGGTAATCCTGGAACGGATATGACGTTCTTTGATTTTGCAAAATCTCCTAAAGCGGTTCGTGGCACCAATGAAATTTATCGAACTTCCTTCCGAGTGAAAGATGATCGAAGTCTAGAATACTGGCTCAAACGCTTTCAACGTTATCAAATTAAACATGAATCCATCAAAACTTTACTCGGTCGAAAATGGCTTCACTTTATGGACTTTGATGAACAAATGTACACGCTAGTATCTGATGAAAAAGTTCCAGGTGTTGCCGGTGGTGAACCATGGCACCTTGGTCCAGTTCCCGATGAATTTGCCATTATCGGTTTAGGTCCCATTTTTATTCGTGTCAATGAATTGGAATTAATGGACCGTCAATTGACCCAAGTCATGGGTTTATCGTTGATTAAAAAAGAAGGATCATTGACACTTTACGAAATGACACCTAAAGGCAATGGTGCCGGTGTGGTGATCGATTATCAAAGAATGATGGGTCAAGCGATGCAAGGTTATGGTAGTGTCCATCATGTGGCCTTTCGAATTAAAGATAGAGAAGAACTAGATGAATGGAGAGTGCATCTATTACAAAACCAAATTCCAAATTCTGGTTTTGTAGACCGTTATTATTTCCAATCCCTTTATGCGCGAATTTATCCAAAAGTGTTATTTGAATTTGCCACCGAAGGGCCCGGCTTTATTGATGAAGAAGAACCCTATGAAACACTAGGCGAAGCGTTATCCATTCCTCCGCATTTAAAAATAAAGAGTGATTTAATAAAACAAATGATTAAGCCACTCAACACCAAACGTAGTGGTTTTGTTTTTCCCAAAGAATATTAATGAAACCATCCAAGGCACCCATTCCAATCATTATTCTATCCTTGTTCCTTGTTAGTTTGATCAGCCTATACCTTGGTTATCTACTCAAACCTCTTCCTGTTGAAATTTTTCGTTTATCCTTTGATCCATTGAATGTTGAAACGAATGCCAACATCAATCAGGATGAAGAAACCATTACCTTTCAAGAACTCAATGAAACCTTAATCATTTCAAACCTGAAACAAGGTTTATTTCAAATGTCTCTTACATTTTCAGGTGGAACGATTATGGATGAGGTCGATCTAGGATTACCTTCATTAGTCATGCTCATCAATCAAAAGCCAATTTGTATCAACATCACCGCTCTAATTCAAACCTATCAACACGGATGGGTGCAGCTTACACCGGGCAATCTTACCATTCAATTCCAAAATTTTGTTAAAATAGAAGAGCAGATGTATTCGCTTATACTCTCGGATATCACAATCTTGCAACACTGATGAATCACCAAGGAACCATTAAACTAACCACCAATCGATTAATTTTACGTCCCTTGCAATTAGCGGACGCTGAAAGTATGTTTTTAGGTTGGGCTACTGATATGGATGTGGTGAAATATTTATCGTGGAAACCGCATATCTCAGTCGATGAAACAAAAAGAATCATCAGTTATTGGATGAGTAATTATCCAGATCCTAAATTTTATGTATGGGGCATTCAATTAAAAAATGGATCGTTAGTGGGAACGATTAGTATTCATTCCGTTCATGATGGTTTTGAACGCGGTGAAGTTGGATATGCTTTGATGAAACGATATTGGAATCAAGGTTATATGACCGAAGCCTTAGATGCTGTTCAGGACTATGCATTTGGTGTGATTGGTTTTAATCGCTTAGAAGCCCATCATTCCATTTACAATCCTGCAAGTGGTGCTGTCTTAATTAAAACTGGATTTCAACATGAAGGGGTCCTTAGGCAATACTATCGGTCTAATGATGGATTTCAAGACTCCAGTCTTTATTCAATTCTAAAAAAAGATTGGGACATGGCGCAAAAATAATCTGTGCTATAATTCGCTGGGTAAAAAATGATGAAAAATTGGAAACGTAACATTACATTCTTTATTGCTGGTCAAATGATTTCATTTGTCGGTTCTCTATTGGTTCAATATGCGATTTTTTGGTATATCAATCTTGAAACTGAATCCGGAACTATTTTAACGATTTCGATTATTGCTTCCTTTATTCCGTTACTTATTTTTTCTCCAATTGCTGGCGTGCTTGCTGACAAAATGAATCGAAAACTTTTAATTGTGATTGCGGATGGCACAATTGCCTTGGTAACCTTGATTACTGCCATTCTATTTTCGTTAGGAAATATTGAAATTTGGATGCTGATTGCTGTTACTGCCGTTCGTGGTATCGGTCAAGCGATTCATGGACCTGCGATTGGTGCAGCTATTCCATTAATGGTGCCACAAGATAAGTTGATGAGAGTTCAAGGTATTCAAACTGGCATTCAATCTGCATTTAACGTTTTGGGTCCGATTGTCGCTGCCATTTTAATCTCGTGGTTTAGCATTGGATTTTTATTTTATATTGATACAGTCACTGCGGTGATTGGGGTGTTAACGCTTCTATTATTGGTCACCATTCCTAAGCACGTTAACGAAGGAAAACCAAAAACAACGAATGGATTCCAAGATTTTACTGCAGGATTGAAGTATGTTAAAACCCATCAATTCTTGATCCCGTTTTTCATTTATTTATTTTTCGTTTTGATTCTGGTTTCACCCGTCGCGTTTTTATCGCCACTGCAAGTGGTGAGATCGTTTGAAAATTATGGAGATGAAGTGTTCCGATTAACGATGGTTGAAGTTTCTTTTTCACTCGGAATGACGATCGGTGCGCTTGTTGTTGCCTGGTGGGGTGGATTTAAAAATCGTATTGTGACAGCCGGTATTGCCATTTCCATCATGGGATTTGGTGTGTTGATGTTAGGGATTGTTTCTAATTTTTATGTGTATTTCGCTTTTATGCTCATGCAAGGTATCGTTCTACCGTTTTATAACACCCCCGTGACAGTCATTCTTCAAGAACAAGTGGATCCAGCCTATATGGGACGGGTCACCAGTATTTCTACGATGATCAATTCAATTGCCATGCCAATCGGGATTGCTTTTTTTGGACCCTTAGCAGATATCATCGATATCGAATGGCTGATGATTGCCTCTGGTGGTTTGATGCTCCTATTCGGATTACTATATTTCGTGAATCAACCCATGATGAAAGCAGGAATCAAACCAACTCCTGCTAAACAACGTTAATTTATTGTTGAGCTTTTGTTTTAAATAACAATTTAAATAATAATGGCGCACCAAGTGTCATCCACAAGGCGATGATGAGATATCTTGTAAAGTCTAACAATTGATCTGTTAATAATGGATTATTTTCAAAGTCGATGGAATATAATCCCATTTCAAAAATCGCCTTGATACCAATGCGTAACGCTAAAGCGACACCTAAACCAATGACGACTTTTAGCATTTGTTGCCACCATTGTCCTTTGATGGAAAAACCAATATGTTTTAGTTCGAGTGGAAATCCGATTGTAAAACCTACAATACTTGCTGAGGCCAAATAAACATTCTTATCATTCGTTAATAAAGCGGTTGGTATCAAAAGCGCTAATGGTATCCAAGTCAACCAAGTAGGAACTTTTCCTTTTGCTTGAATTTGATTTACAAGGGTGTAGTAAGCAAACGCAATCGCTAAACCAAAGATGACATCGCTTAAATAATGTTCACCTAAATAAAGTCTTGATACCATGACCAAGCCAACCATCATGAATAAAAATGCAGAGAACCATTTACCGAATGATGTCGACTTTTCGTTTAAAGTTAAACCAAGGATTGAGCTATTTTGAGCGTGACCACTTGGTAATGACGTACCACCTGATCCTTCACCAACTAAAGTGATTCGATCAGGATATTCAACATAGGGACGAGGAGAATTGGTTAAGAACTTTAAACTTCCATTGATGACCGCACCATAAAGGAAAAAGAGGACCAATCGATAGGCAAAACGTTTATCAAAGGTCCAATAAAGAATCGCGGCAACAATTAAAAAAATAGTTTCATCACCGAACTCGGTGATGAATAAAAAGAATGCATCTAAAAATTCATTTCGGAAACTTTGAATCCATTCACTGATAATTAGATTAATTGATTCCATAGTGTCCTCTATTTCTTTTTAAAGAATTTTCTAAATTCACCATAGCCATGAAGTTCGAGTTGATCAAAAGGAATAAATTTTAACGAAGCAGAGTTAATACAATAACGAAGACCACCTTTATCTTGTGGGCCATCATCAAAAACGTGTCCAAGGTGAGCGTCAGAATCTTGGCTTCTTACTTCTGTGCGAATCATCCCATGGGAATAATCATGACGTTCTAAAACAACTGCTTCAATAATGGGTTTTGTAAAACTTGGCCAACCACAACCCGAATCAAATTTATCTTCTGAGGTGAATAAAGGCGTTCCATCTAAGACATCGACGTAGAGTCCTCTTTCCTTATGATTCCAAAATTCATTTTGAAAGGGTGGTTCTGTTGCACTTTCAAGCGTAACAGCCCGTTGGATAGGGGTTAACTTTTTAAGATCGATTTTCTTTTTCATCGTTGGTTCCTTGCCCTTCATATACATAATTTAGCTTAATAATGATATTATTGTAGCATTGTTAAACTAAAGAAAATTCGGAGAAAAATATGGCAGATTTATTTAAAAAAGCATATGAATTCAAAGATGTTGATAATGCAATTAATTTAGGAATTTATCCTTACTTCCACGCGTTGGAAAGTAAACAAGATATCGTCGTTAAAATGGAAGGTAAACGCCGAGTGATGATCGGTTCCAATAACTATTTAGGATTAACGGGTGATAAGCGAGTGATTGATGCGACGGTTAAAGCAGTCAAGAAATACGGAACCGGTGTTTCAGGTTCACGATTCTTAAATGGAACCTTAACGCTACATTTAGATTTAGAAAGAGAACTCGCTGAATTTATGGAAAAAGAAGCAGCGTTAACTTTTCCAAGCGGTTTTCAATCTACATTAGCGATTATTTCTGCAATTGCTGGTCGCGATGACATTATTTTTTCTGATCGAGAAAATCACGCGTGTATCTATGATGGCATCCGTTTAAGTTTTGCTTCATCCGTTCGTTATAACCATAATGACATGAAACATCTCGAACAATTGCTGCAAGAAGCTGATCCCAAAGCTGGAAAATTGATTGTGACCGATGGCATATTCTCGATGTCTGGTGATATTGCGAAACTTCCTGAAATCGTTGCACTTGCTAAAAAATATGGCGCAAGAGTGATGGTCGATGACGCTCACTCATTTGGCGTGCTTGGCGCAAAAGGAAGAGGAACTGCAGAATATTTTGGACTGCATGATGAAGTCGATATGATCATGTCAACTTTTTCAAAATCACTTGCCTCTATTGGTGGATTTATGGTTGGCAAAAAAGAAGTTGTCAATTACATCAAACATAAATCAAGACCGTTTATTTTCTCCGCAGCCTTAACACCTGCATCAACTGCAAGTGCATTGGCCGCCTTGCGTATTCTAAAAAAAGAACCCCAACGTCCTAAAGCTTTATTGGACATTGCCGCATATGCTCGTAAAAAAATGATAGAAAAGAAATTTCCATTAGCGAACGATACGATCACGCCCATTATCCCAATCTACACTTACACAATGATGCGAACCTTCGTGATTGCAAAGTTACTCTATAAGCACGGTGTTTATGTAAACCCGGTGATTCCACCAGCAGCACCAGAAGGTCAATGTTTAATTCGTACGAGTTACACTGCAACACATACCAAGCCACTCATTGACGAAGCGGTTGCCATCATCGATGAAGTGTTAAAAAAAGTTCCAATGGATGAAAAAGCATTGATGAGCATGCTTCATGAAATTCAGTAAACAATCCGTCATTTTAGTAACAGGTGCTTCTCAAGGCATCGGTTATGCTGTCGCCGAAGGCTTTGCTAAAGCTGGTTACCGTGTCATTGGGGTCGCTCGCAATTTACCCAAGACCAAACCTATGTTTGATGCGCAAATCATGGATGTCACACAAGCTCAATCCATTCAAACAGTGTTAACGTACATTAAATCGACTTACAAACAACTTGATGTGTTAATTAATAATGCCGGTTATGGTATTGCTGGTGCAGTTGAAGAAACCCCAGTTGAAGAAGTGAAACGACTTTTTGACGTTAACGTTATGGGTCTTCATCAAGTCACGCAAACAATGCTTCCTCTGCTTAAAGTTACAAAAGGATTGATTATCAATATTGGATCTGTTGCCGGTGATTTTACGATCCCCTTTCAAACGTTTTACTCTATGACAAAATCAAGTGTAGCAACGTATACAGAAGGACTACGACAAGAACTCAAACCTTTTGGTATTCGTGTAGTTAATGTCAAACCCGGTGATACAAAATCAAATTTTTCCAATCAAAGACAACGATTGACCAAACCAACATCTCCTTATCGAACTCGCTTTGAACGTTCACTCGCTGTGATGGAAAAAGATGAAAAAGGTGGTTTACCTGCATCATCGGTCTACAAGGTTTGCCTTCGATTGGTAACTCAAAAAAATCCACCCATTCATGTGACGGTCGGATTGCAATATAAAATTTTACAATTCTTAAAATGGTTATTGCCTACTAAACTTGTGCAGTGGTTGTTGTATCAAATTTACGGTAAGTAATTTATTTTAGATAAGCTTGAATAATCGATTGAACACCTTTTTCGCCATAATCTTTTACCAGTTGCTTTAATAAATTTTCAACGACAATCGCGATTGGAACTGGTGTGGTTGCATGTTGAATCGCAATCCTTAAATCTTTTAAGAAGTGCTTGAGATAAAAGGTGGCTTGCCAATCCTTTTGTATCATTTTTTCCCCATAGGCTGTCACACTATAGGATTGCGCAGCACCCGAAGAAAGAATGCTGAGTATTTGAGATAAAGATAAGTTTTTGGATTGGGCAAACGCCATCGCCTCAGCTAACCCTGCCAATTGACCTGCAATCGCAATTTGATTAGCAAGTTTTGCAAATTGACCTTGTCCCGCTTCTCCCACATATAAAATCCGTTTACCTAAGGTTTCTAAAATCACTTTAACTTTTTCAAATGTCGATGATTCACCGCCAACCATGATCGTAAGGTTTTGTTCTTGAGCGCCTTTTAAGCCACCGGTTACGGGAGCATCTAGCACGGAAATCGATTGTTTTTTAAATTTCAAATAAAGCTTGTTGGCTAGCGAAGGACTCGAGGTTGTTAAATCGATTAAGATCGTTCCGGGTTTAATTGTTTGAAGGATGGTTGTATAAACCTGCTCAACATCTTCAGGTGTTCCCAACATGGTCATGATGATGTCTTGATTTTGAATGGCAGCTTGTAAGGTTGAAACAACAGTCATATTGCTTGGAGCATTTAATAATTTATCTTGGCTGCGAGTGTACACCGTCACTTGGTGATTACGACTCAAATGGGTCGCCATTGGCTTTCCCATCACACCATATCCAATCCATGCAATCTTCATATGTCACCATCATATCGAAAGATGGCGATGAAACCAAATTATGATAAAATTGAAGCGTTATGGAAATTGCACTCAGTTTATTCTTATTAACTTATATAGCCTTACTTATTTTTTCAAATTATAAAGCTTGGATTGCCCTCGGAGTTGCTTGTTTATTTATCATTCTAGGATATAGCCCATTAACCGATGTATTTTCTTCAGAGATGAATTGGAATGTTTTTATGATTATTGCTGGGACGATGATTGTCGTTTCACAATTTATTGAATCTGGCATGCCTGCTTTATTAGCGGATTGGATGATGCGTCGTGTGTCTTCAACGAAATGGGCGATTATTTTGTTAGCCACGTTTGCGGGTCTTGTATCTGCTTTTGTGGATAATGTGGCAACGGTTTTAATTGTGGCACCTATCGCATTAGACATTGCCAAAAAAACAAAAATGTCTCCTGTTCCATTGATTATTGCCGTATCCGTTTTTGCCAATATTCAAGGATTTGCAACGTTAGTGGGTGATACCACATCGGTGATGTTAGCGGGCGCCCAATATGCGGATATGAATTTCTTCGAATTCTTTTTTGTTGAAGGAAAAATAGGGCCGTTCTTTATTGTGCAAATTGGAACGATCATGGGTTTAATCATGTTTTGGTTCATACTCGGTAAACATCATGAAAAGCTAAACTTTACGCAGAAGACTAGTGTTAAAGATTTAGCACCCACCTTGTTTCTTGGATTGATTTTAATTTCTTTAATTGTTGCTTCCTTTATTCCTAACACGCCAGATGAGATCAATGGCTACATTACCATCGGTATTGCGTTGATCTTTGTTGCTTACCGTCTGATATTTAATCAAGAAAAGAAAGCGATTGTTGAAGCCTTTAAAGCGATTGATTTTGAAACGCTTGGTTTGTTATTTGGGTTATTCATTCTCATTATTGGTTTAGATAATCAAGGTGTGATTGATGCAATGGGACAAATATTTGAATCCGTTGGCAACAATGATCCGTTCATGATTTATACCTTTGTTATTCTCATTTCGGTTGTCATTTCTGCCTTTATCGATAACATTCCATATGTAGCAACCCTATTGCCCGTCATGATGGGTGTAGGTGAAACATTAAATTTAGGTTTACCACCTTACTTATTACTATTTGGTTTACTCGCTGGGGCAACGCTTGGTGGTAATCTGACGCCGATTGGAGCGTCTGCGAACATTGCTGGCATTGGTTTTCTTCGTAAACTTGGATTCCAAGTCAAATTTTGGGACTTCTTTAAAATTGGTTTTCCAATCACGATGGCAGCTTTGTCTACTGGTTATATTCTTATTTTCTTAATTTATCGTTAAGATTGCATCTAAACCAAACATAAACGCAACTTAATTTGTATTTGAGATACCAATGCAAATAATTGCTCGTATAATGGTTTTTGTATTTGGAGGTCAAATCAATGTTAGTTTTAAAAGGTATCGTTAAAAATTACTTCGTAGCAGGACAACCCTTTCCAGCTTTAAGAGGGGTAGATCTTTCATTTAGAAATAATGAGTTTGTGTCTATTTTAGGTCCTTCAGGTTGTGGTAAAACCACGATGATGAATATTATCGGGGGCTTAGACCGATATACATCAGGTGATTTAATTGTGGATGGCAAATCCACTAAGAATTTTACTGAATCAGAATGGGATAGCTATCGAAATGCGACGATTGGTTTCGTCTTCCAAACGTATAACTTAATTTCTCATTTATCCGTTCTTGATAATGTTGAAATGTCCCTTAGACTTTCTGGTGTTGGTCAAAAAGAAAGAAGAAAACGTGCCTTAGATGTTTTAATCGAAGTTGGATTAAAGGACCATGTCTACAAACGTCCCAACCAATTATCCGGCGGACAAATGCAACGTGTTGCGATTGCTCGTGCCTTAGTGAACAATCCAAAAATATTATTAGCGGATGAACCTACCGGTGCGCTTGATACGAATACCAGCGGACAAATTCTTGAATTAATTAAGAAAATTGCCAAAGGCAAACTTGTCATCATGGTGACGCATAATGCTGAACTTGCTGCTGCGCATTCTGACCGCATTGTGAAATTATTAGATGGTCGCGTTGTTGATGATTCACGTCCTGAAGTCATCGATTCAGAAACCTCTGGAAAATTAATGACAAAACGGACCACGATGCCTTTTACAACTGCCTTAAAAACGTCTGCCAATAACTTACTTACTAAAAAAGGTAGAACACTGATCACCTCTTTGGCGGGAAGTATTGGCATCATTGGTATTGCCCTTGTTTTATCCATCTCCGAAGGGATGAACATTTATGTTGGTTCTTTACAAAGTGATACCTTGGCGGGTTTTCCAATCTCGATTCCTCAATCGATTACGGCATTTGGTCCACCCGCAGCCGTTCGAGATTCAGAAAATGATTTCCCAGATCCCAACACACCCATTACAGAATATGTAGCCGGACAAGTCCAACTTCATAACAATAAAATTGATGATGAATTTTTGAATTATCTTTCAGGAATGGATTCAAGTTATTACAACGCGATTACTTATACCCGTTCGATGTCGATGAACCTAATGGTGACAACCTCATCTAACACCAATATTATCCGTAGTCCAGGAACCGGTGGCCAATTTGCATTTTCACGTAATTTTTATGAATTACCAAACAATGAAACGTTTATCCGTACACAATATGACATTTTGAATGGTCGTTATCCAGAAGCAAAAGATGAACTTGTTTTAATTGTCGACAAACAAAATCGCATTGATGAAAGTTTCTTTAGTTTCTATGATATTAATGCCAATGAAGGTATTGATTTAAACGATGTTGTTTCTGAAGACGTTAATGAAGGATTATTTAAAATTAAATGGATACCCAATGATCTTTATTATCAAATCGATCAAGACCAATCCACTGAAGAAAGACCGATCTATAAAACCAATGATGTTCAAAGTGTATTTGATGCCGAAGCATCTACCGAAAAAGCACTTTTACCATTAAAAGTTGTCGGTATTTTAAGGGTTAAACCTTCAGCAAGTGCTGAGCTCCTTAACGCTGGTTTAGCGTACACATCTTTATTAACAGATTTTGCTTATGAAGATTCAATTGATGGCGCGCTTAATTCACAAGTGGTTCAGGATCAAATCAGTGGTTTTAATAGCGAAACGAATCTTGGTTATTTCGTGATTGGTGGAACGGCCATCAACTCTCTATCTGTATATCAACAAAGAATGCGTCAAATTGGTGGTGATATGACGCCAGTTTCTGCTCAAATTTTTCCAAGTTCCTTTGAATCAAAAGATTTAATTAAAGCCTACATCGACGCCTACAACTACGATGGAACAATAGCATTACGAGACGAACTCGATATGATTCGATACACCGATTTGGCCGCTAATATTACTTCCACGATTACTGACTTGATTAATACTATCGCGATTGTATTAACGGCCTTTGCTTCTATCTCACTTGTGGTGTCTTCAATCATGATTGGCATCATTACTTATGTTTCTGTCATCGAAAGAACAAAGGAAATCGGGATTATGCGTTCGCTTGGAGCAAGAAAGAAAGACATTGCCAGAATCTTTAATGCAGAAACCATTCTTATTGGATTTGTTTCCGGAGTATTAGGTATTGCCATTACCCTTGTTCTCAATGTTCCAATTAATATCATCATTCTTAATTTAATTGATATTGCCAACTTCACATCGTTATCTCCTGTTTATGCTGGTGGTTTAGTTGTTTTATCGACATTCTTAACCTTACTTGCTGGTTTGATTCCTTCTGGTATCGCCGCAAGAAAAGATCCAGTCATTGCTTTAAGAACAGAATAAGAAGCTCTATTTTGATTTATAATAAATCTCGTGAAAAATTTTCTTTCCATTGCGTTTAAGTTTCTTATCCTATCCATTACGTTGTTTGGATTGTATTTAACTATTAGCGATGCCGTAAACGTCTTAGAGGTTTTAAGTTACTTTACAAGTTTCGTAAATTTGCTGACGGCACTTTTATACACAATCTTTCTATTGAATCAAATTTTTAGAACCCAACGCTCTAATTGGATTCATTTTTTTAAACAAACGTTAATTGTCTTTTTATCCCTAACCACGATTGTGTATTCCTTTGTGTTAATTCCTTATATTGCCGATCATCAAATTGCCTATCAAATCTTTAGTTTAAAGGACATCTTTATTCATTTTGCAGTTCCATTCCTTGTGGTTCTTGATTATGCTTTTTTTGACAAAAAAGGTCGTTTAAAAAATTTCTATATCGGAGGGAATTTATTCACCCTCTCGACATATGTCTTTTACCTTTTTACTTATATTAACTTGGGTGGTCGTTTCCATTTAAACGGTGGAGAAACCATTTATCCATACTTTTTTTTGGATGTTCAAACACTTGGTTTTGAAACGTTTGCTTGGGTTGCAACAGCCATCCTTCTTGTCGTGTTCTTATTAAGTTGGGTTGTTTTTAAGATTGATCAAATTTTAGGAATTCCACTTGATTTAAATCAAACTAAACGCAAATAGTTTGCATTTGCATCATTCTTTGATATGATACTTCCGTAAGGGGTTATGTATATGGTTTTCCGTAAACTCAAATTCGCACTCTTTGTCTTCTTCATAACAAGTTGTGGTCCCACCGTGAATACCGAACCTTTGCTTATTGCAACGTTATTTCCTCAATATAGTCTTGCATCCTCTCTAGCGGGCGATTTGATGGATGTGAAGTGGTTGGTACCTGCCGGTGTTGACCCCCATGACTATGAACCTACTCCAAGTCAGCGCCTGGAATTAAATCAAGCTGATCTTGTCTTGTTTTCCAGTGAAAATTTTGAGGCTTGGATTCATCTGATTGAAGACACAGTTCAAGGAAAACTGATTGATCTATCAACTTATGTTTCATTGTTAACGACGCTACCTTCAGATGAAACGCAAACTGATTCTACCTCTATCGAAGATGAACATGACCATGAAGGTGATCCTCACTATTGGGTTGATCCAGCAAACGGACTAATGATGCTTGAAATCATTGCCACAGAATTGATTACGCTTTTACCCGAACACGAACTTCTCATTCAATCCCGACAAATTTTAATTGAGGAAGCATTGCTGGATGCCGTTTCCCTTTATGATGAACTCGTGACTGAAGGTGAAGAGCTCGACATTGTTTTTGCTGGCCATAATGCCCTTGGGTACTTAGTGAACTATGACATCCATGTTTTGACACCCTATCCTGGGTTTTCATCTGAAGTTGTACCAACTGCTCAATCCATCATTGATTTTAAAAATTTAATGATGGCACTGGATACAAACTTGCTTTATATTTCTTCCACAGATAATGCTGCCGTCACTGAAACATTATTAGAAAGTGATTCAACTTTAGAAACGGCAACACTTTATACGTTAGAAACGATTAGTGCATCTCAACTTGAAGCCGATGTAACCTATCAAGAATTACTATTACTGAATTATGAGGCAATTGCACAAAGTGAAATCTAAATCATTGATTGAAATCCGCAACTTACAAATCACCTTCGATCAAATTCACGTGATTGATCAAGTTTCTTTAGCTTTTCATTCAGGAGATCAAGTGGCTTTAATCGGTGCAAATGGTGCAGGAAAAACAACGCTGCTAAGAGTGATTTTAGGTTTAATCAAAGCGGATGCTGGTGAAGTGAGCATTCAAAAGAATTTATCGGTTGGATATCTTCCGCAAGTGCTATCTTTGGGCGATCGATTATTTCCCATGACCGTTAAAGAAGTGGTAAGCCAAGGATTGATTGCTAAAAAATCTTTCCCACGGTGGCTTAATCAAACCGATATGAAGGCAATTGAAAACACATTAAAAAAGTTTTCTTTGTTAGCTTTTCAAAACCATCGTTTTTCTTTATTATCGTTAGGTCAAAAACAAATGGTCTTGTTTGCTCGTATGATGGTGCAAAAACCCGACATCGTTTTTTTGGATGAACCCACAAGTTCGTTAGACGTCAATCGTAAGGACTCTATCTATGACATTCTCTCTCAATTAAAAAAAGCACGTACACCCTATGTCATCATTACCCATGATTTACCAAGTTTTTCTAGCCATATCAAACGCGTTATTTACCTAGAACATAAAATACTTTTTGATGGAACCTATGATGCTTTCTGCGAACATCCAGAGTTCTCACCTTTTATCCATACACACGGAGATCATCATGACCATTAATCAATTTTTGGAATATTTCCAATATGATTTTGTTTTACGAGGTTTATTCGTTGGTCTTTTGGTTGCGATTTTAGCGGGCGCTATCGGGCATTTCTTAGTGCTTAAAAAGATGGCTTATATTGGTGATGGATTATCACACGTTGCCTACTTTTCTATCGCGATCTCCATTACATTCTTTGAACAATCTCTTTGGTTAAATTTGTTGGTGGCTACTCTTGCCTCGTTTACCATTCATGTACTTGTAGAAAGTAATAAGGGGTATAGCGATAGCATCATCGGTGGTATTGCCACGTCGGCGATTGCACTTGGAACCCTGATTAATGCAACCAATCCAAATCAAAATCTAAGAATTGAACAGTTCTTATTTGGCAGTTTACTTTTATTAAGAGAACTTGATGTTTTCATCATCATCATTTTGTTCGTTCTGATAACCGTCTTATTCATTTTCTTCTTTGAAGAATTAATGACCATGTCATTTGATCGTGATTTTGCTAAAGTTAATCACCTTAAACCTCAGTGGTTTCAATTGGGTATTACGGTTCTCACTTCATGGTTAGTGATTGTGGGTATTCGGGCAACAGGATCGCTATTAATGTCGAGTTTCTTGTTATTTCCAACTTTAATTATGATGAATTTTAAATTTGGATTTAAGCAAAGTTTTCTTTACGGTATTCTCATCGCGATTGCTAATTTTATCATTGGATTTGGTTTATCACTTTGGTTTGATTTACCAACGGGTAGCACACTGGTTGTCACCTATACCGTTGTCTGGGCGTTGACGGTAACAATTACCTCCATTCAAGGAAGGAAACGTGTATGAGTAAGAAAATAGATTGCCACAAAGATTTCTTTCATGATTATGCTTTAAAGAATACACCGGCGAGAGATTTGGTTTTCCATATTCTAGAAGACACCCACCCCATCACCCTTGATCGTCTTTTTCAGCTTGTTTCAAAAAAGAATAAAGCCAAATCCATTTCTCACTCAACTATATTTCGAATCATTGAACAATTCTTAAAAGTTGGCATCGTAGAAAAACTAACGTTAGAAACCGAAACGACACCTCTCTATCAACTCAAAGAAAAGAGTCATCATCACCAACTTGTTTGTACGCAATGTAAAAAAATAGTTTTAATTGAAGATTGTCCATTACAAGGGTTTGAAAACAAAATGGCAAAACAACATCATTTTGCACTGCATCATCACCAATTTACGCTTTATGGTCTTTGCTCAGCTTGCCAGCAGGCGACGCATTAAGCCAGATTTCGTTGTGTCTTAAAAATGGCAATGTATAAGGTCCGTTATAGCGGGCAATTTTTAAATCACCGCTTGGGGTTAATTTTTCGGTATTGGCAAAGTCTTTCATCTTTTCTGTGATGTCTTCCATTTTCTCTTTTGGAATATAACCAGAAAACGTATAGACGATCACCATTTGCGAAGGATAATGTTTGATTTTCATTTGTTGGTAAAGAGGTTGAGGAATGTCTTGTGTGTGAATTTTTGGAATCACAAATTCCATACTTTTTTCTTTTTCATCTAAATCATTAATCACAGGCACGGTCATTTTCATTTTCACACCTTGACGATTATTGCCAGAAATATAATTGAATAAATAACCAAAGCCTGAATAACCTTGCAAAGAAGGTTCATGAATCGCGACGGTGAAAAACTCTTGATACTCTCTCCATTCGAGATTACCTATTTTTTTAATTAATTTAAATGTGGGTGATTCATACATCTTAAATTCATTATACAAAAGAAAAACCATTTGCTTTCACAAATGGTTTTTTTCATTTTTCCTTTTAAGGATTAACGTTTCTTAGTAGCAACTGCTTTCTTTGCTTTTGCAGCAGGTTTTGTCGTTGCTTTTTGCTTTGTGGCCATGCGAGGTTTCCTCCTTGTATGTATAACCTTAACACGCTAGGAATTTAATACAAGGATTATTTTAAAAAATTTTTAAAAAATTAACGAAGATTTTCTTCAACTTTTTTCCAATTAATAATTTTGAAAAAATTAGTGATGTAATCTGGTCGACGATTTTGATAATTTAAATAATATGCATGTTCCCAAACATCTAAACCAAGAATCGGTTTACCTTCTTTAAATGGTACATCTTGATTTGGTGTTGATGTAACTTTTAATTTTCCAGTTGTATCTACAATTAACCAAGCCCAACCAGATCCGAAGCGAGTCTTGGCAGCATTACTAAATTGTTCTTTCATTGCATCAAATGATCCAAAATCTTTTTGGATGCGCGACATCAACGTCGCACTTGGAGCGAGATATTTTTTTTCTGAAATTAATAAAGACCAAAACATCGTGTGATTAAAATGACCACCACCGTTGTTTCTTACAGCAGCTTGGATATCCGCTGGAAGCTTTTCCAAGTTATTTAAAAGTTGTTCAATCGATTGTTCTGGTAATGCTGGATATTTTTCTAAAGCCGCATTGAGGTTATTCACATAGGCTTGATGGTGTTTGCTGTAGTGAATTTCCATCGTTTTTGCATCAATGATCGGTTCAAGAACGTCATAGGCATAAGGCAGTGGCGATAAGGTAAATTTCATCTTTGTTTTTCTCCTATCCATATCTTACTAGAGTTGAAACAAATTGAAAACGAATTTTCGCGTTGAAAAAGTAAAAATTAACAATAAAATTTAAGGCTTTATTCTTACGATGTTTACTATGTAATAGTAAAGAATTAGTAATTCCACACCCAAAATAGTATTGACTATTACACCTTGGTTAGACAAAAATGGTTTTCACCTAAGGCGATTAAGGTATGAAAGTGTGAAACATCTTTCAACCCCATCATTAGGTTTAGTTCGGAGGCCATTTGAATGGAAAAGAATTATATTCCTGAATGGGTCTTGCTCAACAATCAGGTGATTGATGAAAAAGGCCAATTAAAGGACTTACAAAAAGACAAAGAAGCGGTACGCTCTTACTTTTTAAACGAAATTAACAAAAAAACTCAATTTTTTCACTCTTTAAAGGAAAAATTAGATTATTTAGTCGAAAACGACTACTACGAAGATGAGTTTTTAAAGAAATATACCCACGAACAAGTGACGGAAATCTTTAACATTGCTTACAATGCGAAGTTTCGTTTTCCCACCTACATGGGCGCCTTTAAATTCTATAACGACTACGCTTTAAAGAGCCGTGATAAGAAGGTCTTCCTTGAACGTTACGAAGATCGCCTTTCCATTAATGCCCTTTATCATGCGGATGGGGATTTTGAACTCGCAAAAAACATTATCAAACGTTTAATTGCTCAGGACTTCGTTCCAGCCACTCCCACCCTTTTAAATACCGGAAAGAAAAAACGTGGTGAATTTGTGTCTTGCTTCCTTCTCGAAGCTGGCGACTCCTTAAATGATATTGCTCGCATTTCCGAATTCTCGATGCAACTATCAAAAATCGGTGGCGGTGTTTCCATCAACCTCACCAACTTACGTGCTAAGGGTGAAGCCATTAAAGATGTACCGAATGTTTCGAAAGGTGTTGTCGGTGTTGCTAAGTTACTCGATAACAATTTCCGATACGCTGATCAAATGGGTCAACGCGCTGGCGCAGGAGCGGTTTACTTAAATGTGTTCCATGCAGACATTGAAGACTTCCTGAATACCAAGAAATTAAACGCTGATGATGATGTCCGTGTCAAAACGTTGTCCATGGGTGTTGTTATTCCAAACAAGATGATTGAACTCGCCAAAGAAAACAAAGATATGTATGTGTTTTATCCACACACCGTATATAAAGCATATGGCATTGATTTTGCGGATGTTTCTACCAATATGGATTACTGGTATGACAAACTTGTTGAAAATCCTGATATAAGAAAACGTAAAGTCAGCCCAAGAAAATTATTAGATATGATCGCCTCTTTACAAGGTGAATCTGGCTATCCCTATATTATGTTTGTCGACAACGTCAACAAAGTTAACCCATTAAAGTTACCGGTTAAATTCTCCAACCTGTGCACTGAAATTCTCCAACCCACCATTACATCCCACTATGCGGATTATGATAAAAAAGAACAAGATGAAATTGGGATGGACATCTCATGCAATCTCGCAAGCGGTCACATGGGTAATATGATTAAGCACAATACCATCAAAGAAACAGTGTATGCAGCGATGGATGTGATGAACTCTGTTTCAACACGCACGAACATTTCTTATGTCCCAGCCGTTGCAAAAGCTAATCGCCTTAACCGATCTGTCGGATTTGGCATCATGGGTCACCATGGGTATATTGCAGAAAATTATATTTTATTCGGATCTGAAGAAGACATCGATTTAATTGACGTATTCTTTGCCCAAGTAAACTATTATTCATTAGTCCACTCGATGCAAAAAGCAAAAGAAACCAAACAAAAGTTTTATCAATTTGAAACCAGTAAGTATGCCGACGGAACCTATTTTGAAGGTCGTGGAGCAGTCTTACCGAAATCCGATAAAGTTAAAGAAATCTTCAAAGGCATTTATATTCCAACCGATGCGGACTGGAAACAATTAAAAAAAGATGTCATGACATATGGTTTATATAATTCTCACCGTTTAGCAGTTGCCCCTAATGGTTCGATTGCCTACGTTATGTCTGCTACTCCTTCCTTAACCCCCATCAAACAGCTCATTGAAGAACGCACCTATGGCAATTCAAAGACTTACTTCCCAATGCCTTCCTTGGATACCGCTGCATTTATGTATGAAAGTGCATATCGCATTGATAACTTCAAGGTTATTGATGTCATTGCCACTGCACAAAAGCATGTGGATCAAGGTATCTCATTTGAATTAGGCATTACCTCAAACGTGACAACCAAGGAACTCGTAAGGTATTATCTCTATGCACACTATCAAGGTGTCAAAACTCTATACTATACGCGAACGCAAAAATTGAAAATTGAAGAATGCGAATCCTGCGTCGTATAAATTAATCTAAAAGGAGAAAGACGATGAGCAAACAACCTGGCAATACTTTTAAACCCCTCATTTTTAAACCCAAGGAAGAATTCTCTGGTGCCAATTGGAATGGAACTGAAGACACCTTTACCCAACAGTTCTACGAACAAAACCTTTCCCAATTCTGGCGTCCTGAAGACGTTTCTTTACAGTCGGATTTATTAACCTGGAAATTATTGAATGAACAAGTTAAAAAGGCATATTCTTTAAATTTACTCATTCTTACTTTTTTAGATACGTATCAAGGTGATATTGGGATGCCAGTTGTTTCGCGTTCCATGCCAGACGCTCTCCACCAACGTAAAGCTGTTATTAACTGGATGGCGGCAATGGAAAATGCTGTTCACGCTAAATCCTACTCCAACATCTTTATGACCTTTTTATCCACTCATGAAATTGACGAATTATTTGAATGGGGAAAGAAAAACAAAAACTTGCAAGCGATTATGAATTTAATCGTCGGTCAATATGAGACCCTCGATCAAATGAATTATTTGAAGAAGTATTCTCCCGATAAAGTAAATTTTAGCGAAGAAGAATTTTTTATTGCCCAATGGAAGGCGATGGTCGCATCCGTCTTCTTAGAAACTTGGTTATTTTATTCCGGTTTCTATTACCCGCTTTATTTTTATGGACAAGGTAAGTTGATGCAAGCCGGAGAAATCATTAATTTGATTCTTCGCGATGAAGCGATTCATGGACTTTATATTGGAAAAATCTCTCAAGAAATTTTTGCAAAACTTTCCAAATCCAAACAAGATGAATTAACCATTTGGATGCAAGAATTATTACAAAAACTTTATAAAGAACAAGAAGAACTCTCCGAAAGCGTGTATGACCCAGTTGATTTAGCCCATGACGTTAAAGTCTTTGTTCGTTATAACTGCAATAAAGCATTAATGAACTTAGGTTTTGAACCTCAATTTGAACACGAAGAAGTCAACCCTGTCGTTTTAAATGGTCTCAATACTGAAACCAAAACGATGGACTACTTCTCGATGAAAGGTAACGGCTATCAAAAAATGAAATCCGTCGCCCTTGACGATAACGACTTTAACTTTAATAAGAGCAAAATTAATAAATAGGTCATCAATATGGATAAGGCCATCATTTTAACAAAGGACAACTGCCCCAATTGCCAAAACTTGAAGATGTTTTTAAAAATGGCAATGCGCGATCAATACAAAGACAACCTAAGAGAGGTTCATCAAACCCAACAGGCTGATGAATTTGCTCAATTGACCAAACAATACAATATTATGAGTACGCCTGCCGTGATTTATCAACAAGACGTCGTTCGTGGATTTGAGCCACAACCGATTGTTAATTTTTTAGTTAAACACTTTGGAAAGAAGTAGTCCATGATTGTCATCGTCGTCGATTCGATGACAGGCTTAGGAAAAAAGTTCGCGGATAAATTAGGTTATCCTGTTTTTGATATTCAAAGCTATCAACCCGATTCAACACACGACATTTTCTTAATCACCCGATCTGTAAATTTCGGTGAGATTACAGACCTTACATCGAATTTTCTTCATCAATTCTCTAAATTTGTTATTGGTGTTGCCGTAAGCGGAAATCGCTCATGGGGTAAAACCTTTGGTGCTGCAGGTGATAAAATACAATTAAGGTATGGAATACCACTGATTCTCAAATTTGAAGGATTAGGATTTCCTCACGAAGTAACCCAAGTAAAAACTTGGTTATCGCTAAGGAGTCAATCAAAATGAAATATACAAAACGTAATGCCAAAATCATGAATATCGTCTCTGCTTTAAGTTTTTTGATTGCCTTAATTCTCAATGGTTTAGCAAACATTTTACCCATTAACGGCCTAGAAACGGGTGTGATTTCTGATACGTATGCAAACTACTTCGCACCGATTGGATTAACATTTTCAATTTGGGCAGTGATTTATACGGTATTGGCAATCTATGTTGGATGGCGATTAAAACATATTCAAGATAATGTTGAAACGCCGATGAATCGTCACTTATTTAAAATTGATATTGCCTTTACGATTTCCAGTTTGGCTAACGCTGGTTGGATTCTTGCTTGGCATTACTTACAATTCCCTTTATCTCTAGTCCTTATGCTGATTTTATTTGCCTCTCTTGTCTATATCAATTTAACCTTCCGTGGCGATCTTGGTCTTACCACCATCCCATTTAGAATTTATTTTGGTTGGATTACCGTTGCAACGGTCGCTAATGTGACCACCATGATTGTCGCCGATGCAAATTCATATCCTTGGATTTGGAATGGCGGAGAAGTTAGTCAACAAATCATGACCACCATCATCTTGGTCATTACCATTTTGATTGGGGTTCTGACCACCATCAGACAAAAGGATGCTTATTATGGGGCAGTTATTGTGTGGGCACTGTTTGGGATTTATTTAAGACATACGGTTAACTTACCCTCATTTGGCATTAACGGCATTGCGAATACCGCTTTAATCGGTGTTATTCTTGCAATCTTAGCCATTGTTTGGACCTTAAGAAAACAAATATACAAACTTATCAAGAAATCTTGATAAAATAAACTCATGGCTAAACAACCTGTTAAAAATCCAAATGCAAACTTACCACCTCTTGTGGTTTTAGGTTCTTTCCTTACCGAAAAGAAACGTGATTTTGTAGGTAAAAAATTATTTGAATTTGGATTAGTACGAAAAGAATTTTATGATCGCAAGTTAGGTCATCATAAAAAAGATTTTAAATTAAAGAAATTTTTAGGTAAGCGTTATCGATATACTCCTGCCCCAATGACCGATGGAGAAGTTGATCAAATTTTTACCTTAATTCAAACGTTAATGTCGATGGCACCAAAAACGAATCAAGACACCTCAACAAAATTGGATCCCAAGTCTATCGAAAAGCCATTAGGTAAAACACCCGGTTTACCCATCAGTTTATTAGGAATTTTACTAGTCTTGGTTGGTCTTGCTGGTCTTGGCGGTGGCGGATATGCTGCTTACCTCGTGTATAACAATGCTGGTCCATTAGCCTTAGAACTTGCCGCAGTCATTGCAGCGAGTAGTTTGTTTTTTGCCCTCGCCCTTATCACCCTTGCGCGAATTTTAAGAATTGTCCGTGCTTTAAAAGCCTCTCGTTAATTAAACCTTATATAATAAATCCATAGAGGTAAACCTATGGATTTTTTCTTTCAAGTCATCCTTACATTTGTTGTCTTTACGGTTGTTGATTTATTTTGGTTAGTCAAAGTGGCACCCAAACTTTATCGAAAACATATAGGTCATTTAATGGCCGATAAGATTAATCGAGTTGGTGCCTTACTTTTTTATATCGTGTTTATTGTTGGATTGGTTTTATTCGTAATTTATCCTCACCGTGATCATTTACTATTAGGCGTGGTTTATGGTGGTGCGTTTGGTTTAGTGACCTATGCAACCTATGATTTAACCAACCTTGCAACACTGAAGGCATGGCCAGTCACCATTACCATTATTGATTTGGTGTGGGGAACATTTGTGACGGCAGCCACATCCGGACTCGTCATTCTCATCTTAGGAATCATATAAACTTATGGCACTCACTTTATTCACCACAGGTTTATTGATTTCACTGGTTGTCATTTTCCTTCATTTCCTCAATTATTTTTGGATTGCGGTTAGACAAAACAACTTTGGCATTATTGATATTGGTTGGGGACAAGGTTTCGTCTTGGTAGCATGGATCCTCATGCTCACTCGAACTTTCTTTCTAGGTGTGAATCCAAATATCATTGGTTATCTCACGCTCGTGTTAACGACGATTTGGGGATTACGCCTTTCCAGCCATATTCATCAACGCAATCATGGTAAACCTGAAGACAAAAGGTATGTTGCGATGCGTGCTAAAATTCAACCTCCCAATGTTCTTCTTAAAAGTTTTGTGAGAATCTTTCTTGTTCAGGCTTTGTTTATGCTCGTTATTTCCATCGTATTAATTGCCAATATCATGTCTGATATTGTTCTACCTATTCAACCCATTTCATATGTCTTACTAGGATTAGGGTTATTGGTTTGGTTCATCGGATTTTACTTCCAAGCCGTTGGTGATCAACAACTTGCAACCTTCATTCGAGATCCCAAACATAAAGGTCAACTGATCACAACGGGTCTATGGCGATATACACGTCACCCTAATTATTTTGGAGAAGTGATGATGTGGTGGGGCATTGCCATTTTAGGTTTTGCTAATTCGTTTGAACTTGTATACCCAATCATTGCTTTAATTTCACCATTAATTGTCACTTGGTTATTACGATTTGTATCTGGGGTCCCCTTATTAGAAAAGCATATGAAAACGAAACCGGGATTTGATGCATATGAAAAAACCACGAATATTTTCTTTCCGTGGTTTCCTAAAGCCAAATAAATTTAGATTATCCGCCGATGCCTAACCCTGCAATGAATGTTGAATTAAAAATGATGTGTAAGACGATGAGAAGAATAAGAACCGGTGGAATAATAGCGTGAATTGCATTCAACACTTTTAAATTTCCTTTTTTGTTTTCTTGTAAATAGCCAGTCACACCTTGAACCACTAATAATCCAACCATGGTGCCACCGGTTAAACTTGGTGCACCTGTAATAGAGAATTGTAAAGCGGCGTGGAGTAAGGCACTTAATAATGCACCGATACCGAAATATCGATGATATTTTTGTAGTGTCAGAAGAAGTTCTAAGTCCCAAGAAGTTTTAACTTCTTTTTTCTTATTACGAATTAAAACTTTTTCAAGAAATATCTTCACACCTTTTCTTGTTGAACTCATCACAATAAAGAACACCGTCAAAAAACCTAAGAATGGACCCATATCATTTCTCCTTTAATTTAAATGCTTGCTGTGGTGAACCATAGATTGTTGATACCATTTGATAATAACTTGAATTTCCTCACTCGACAACTTGTGACCAAATTTGAACCAACTTAATGAGACGTTAGCACCGTGTCGATCTAGAACTGTTTTCAAAGCTTGTGTGCTTTCTAAAGGCACAATTGGATCATTATTGCCTGCGGTAATTAAGACAGTCGTATTTTTAAGTTCAGGAATGTGTTCATCTTTTCGCGGCAACATTGGATGCATCAAGATGGCCCCTCTTAAACTATATGGAATTTGCATGAGCATATTTGCAGCGATATTCGCTCCGTTAGAATAACCAACCGCAATGACATCACTACGATCAAAGTCGTAAGTTTTACTCGCTTGGTCAATAAAATCATGTAGTTGACTCGTTCGATACATTAAATCTTGTTCATCGAACACCCCAGGAGAAAGACGACGAAAGAATCGTGGCATGCCGTTTTCAATTACTTCACCGCGTACGGACAATAAATTGGCTTCCTGATCAATCATTTTAGCGACAGGTAATAAGTCGTTTTCATCCCCACCAGTGCCGTGTAAAAGCAAAAGAGTAGGTCGATTTGGATTCGTTCCTTTGATAAATTTATGGATCATGCATGCTTCCTAGGAACATTATAAGAGGATTACTCTATAATAGGGTTGTTAATACTTAGTAAAAAGGAGAAAAAACAAAGTATGGCAGAAGTAGCACTAGCGACCTTTGATCAAAAAGTTGATAAGTTGATCAAATTCAATAAGACGATGGGTCTCGTCCACCTCATTCAAGGTGTATTGATGATGTTGTTCGCTTTCTTTATCTATCCGACGCTCAATGATTCTCAAGCCGCCTTTACCATTCCAGTGATCGGTAACTATCTTGAATTTGTTCCTGGTGAAGGTTTAGTCCTTGCCGTGACGGATACATTATTTGAATTACCATTCTTACCGATGACCGCAAGCTTCTTACTGCTCTCGGCCATTTTCCACTTTTTAATCGCGTTCCCATTCAAGAAAAAATATCGTGCAGGATTAAAAGTCGGCATCAACCAATTCCGTTGGTATGAATATGCATTAAGTTCATCCTTAATGATCGTTTTAATCTCGGCATTATTTGGTGTTCGTGACGTGGCCGTCTTTGCCCTTATTGCCTTATCAAACGCTGCGATGAACCTTTTCGGTTTAGACATGGAATTATTAAACCAAGGCGAATCCAAAGTTGGTAAGAAGGTCAATTGGTTACCATTCATTTTTGGTACGATTATTGGCTTAGCTCCTTGGGTTGCGATTGCTTTCTATATTGGTGTTAACCCTAACTTAGATGCAGTTCCAGTGTTCGTCTGGGCCATCTTAGCCACTTACTTTATTGCCTTCAATACCTTCCCAGTCAATATGCTCTTACAATATTTAGGTGTTGGTAAATTTAAAGATTACTTACATGGTGAAAGAGGCTATATCGTCTTATCACTCGTCGCCAAGACCATCCTTACTTGGTTAGTCTTGTTCGGCGCTTTCCAACCTTCTTAGTCTAATCAACATCGATTAAGGTAAAATAAAGCTAAGGGAAACCTTAGCTTTTTTTATGAATAACGTAAACAAACCCGAAATCTATCAAGGCTTCGATAAAACTCAAAAGTATTTTGAGGGTTGGTATTTTAAATTGGTGTCAAAAGACCAGTTAATATCACTCGCACTTATTCCTGGCGTCTCACTTGCAAAAAAAGATCCACACGCTTTTGTCCAAGTCTTTTTAGTTCGTCATGGTGCCAAACCAACATTAAAAAATGTTTATATACGATATCCGATTGCGGAATTTCTTCCTGAAAAAAATCAATTTAAAGTTGCCGTAGGCATGAATCAGTTTTCTCTTGACCATCTCCATCTCGATTTAAAACAAGAAGGATTTGCAATCAAAGGCGATTTACAAATTCTGAATCCTACTCCTTTGAATCAAGGTTTCTTAAACCCTTCCATCATGGGTCCTTTTGCTTATTTACCAAATATGGAATGCTATCACGGTGTTATTTCGCTCATGCATACATTCAAAGGGAAGTTAAACGTCAACGGAGAATGGATTGATTTTACCGGTGGTAAAGGATATTTAGAAAAGGATTGGGGAACTTCTTTTCCGTCCTCATATGTATGGATGCAAGGTAATCATTTCCCCGAAGACAAAACCTCATTCTTTTTTTCATATGCGAATATCCCTTATGTAGGTTTAAAGTTTCAAGGACTCATTTGTCATCTTTATTTACAAGGTAAACATTATCGATTCGCAACGTATAACGGTGGACGTGTTCGTTCAGAACTCATTGAAGACAAACAAGTTGAGTATGTCTTAAGTCGTGGTCCGTATCGATTAAGAATCGTTGGATCCATTGACCAAGTGGTGAATTTACCTTCACCCAAATTTGGCAAAATGGACCATACGATTAAAGAAGGTCTATCTGGTGAAATTTTAATTTGGTTAATGAGAGGCAAAACAATCCTCTATCAGGGTAAATCAACCTTGGCAGGCATTGAAATCATGAAGAAAAAATGAAAAAGATCTTCAATGTTTTTTTACACATTTTTAAATGGATCGGCTTCGTTGCTTATGGGTTTATCATCGTGGCTCTTGTGTTAACAGGCCTTGAAGTGAATCGTATTGAACAAGACTATGCGTATGTAAAGACCCAATATGCCAAGACGGTTGAAGTTGAAGACTATACTTATTTTTATCGAGAAGTGGGTGTAGGCAACAGCGAAACAATGTTAATGATTCATGGCTTTCTAGGTTCAAGTTATGATTTCATCAACGTGATGGAATCCTTAAAAGATCGTTACCACATCATTGCAGTCGATATGATTGGATATGGTTTATCCGAAAAATCGTTAACCTTTGATTATGCAAAGGCGAATCAAGCAGCATATCTTGTTAAATTCTTAGATGCATTGAATATTTCTAATGTAACCGTGATGGCGCATTCGATGGGTGGAGAAGTTTCCTTTCACCTTGCCCATGATTACCCAACCTATGTGAATCGGATGATCTTGATTGGATCAGGTGGGTATGTTGTACCTTCAAGTGGTGGAGGTTTAATGCCAACGGATTTACCTTTATTCGTTTATGAATACCTTGCTCAAAATTATTTTATTCAACGAACCGTCTTTTTCACAGCATACTCGAATGATGAAGTCCAAAGTCAACGTGTGACCCAAGAAGATTTTGATGAAATGTATATTGTGAATCGCACCATTCCAGGAAAAGTGTTACGTGAATTCACGCGTGATAACGATTCAGGCTCCACTAATGATAAACTTAAAGATGTTGAACAACCCATCCTCTTGATCTGGGGTGAGTTTGATGGATTCATTCCTTTAAGTACAGGTCAATTATTGTTAACGGAACTCGGTGATAACGCCGACTTAGTGGTCATGCCGAATGCAGGGCATCTACCCTTTGATACGTACTTTGAAGACTTTATGCATCATGTGGAGGCATTTCTAGTATGAAATATGTTTATTTAAAGCAAAAGGTATTCTCAATTCGTGATGAATTTAAAGTCTATGATGAAAATCAAACCTTACTTTATGAAGCCAAAGGAAAGATTTTAACGTTAAACAGTCGTCGTGATTTGTTTAAAGCTGGAGAAACTCAACCTATGTATACGATGAAGCAAAAGGTTTTAACCTTTGTTCCAACCTATTTTTTATATGATTCTCGCAATGAACAAGTAGCAAAGATGGCACAACAATTGTTGGCATTCTTTGGTGCTAAATTTAATCTTGTCATTAAAGAAAAGAAATACGATATCAAAGGTGATTTCTTTGGCTTCAATTTCTCCATTAGTGATGAAGCTGGCCTGGTCGTTCAAATCACCAAGAAATTTCTGAGTTGGGGTGATACCTATCAAATTGCAGTCGAAGACAAGTTTGATACGGCTTTGGCAATTAGTATAGTGTTGATGATTGATGACTTTATTGATGATCAACGTAGAGCGTCTGCAGCAGCTGCTGCCGCTTCTTCAACTGGGGCAAATAAAGGAGGAGGTCGCCGATGAAAAAACTTTTACAAAAAGTTTTAGCCTTCATTGTTAACCCCTTAAAGAAAAGCTTTCCTCGTTTTCCAGAAGCGATCATTGTTAGTTTTCTTTTGGGATTTTCTATGGTGCTCTATCTTGAACTTATTCAAGAACTCCAAACCGATCTTGTAT
>JBBAWZ010000002.1:17019-42665 GCA_040396875.1 Bacilli bacterium | reverse complement strand
TTTTCTATGGTGCTCTATCTTGAACTTATTCAAGAACTCCAAACCGATCTTGTATGGTTAATGGATATAAACCGTGTTTTATTTTTAATCCTTCCTTTGATGATTGCCTTGCGACTCACGGGTGAACGTTGGTCACAACTTAAAAAATTGCATTGGTATGGATTCGGTTTGGTAATGCTTATCGGGGTTGGTTTATACCTATTCCTGATGCTTGAAACGGTTGATTTAGTCGAATTTAATCGTTTTTCAAACTTAGGATATGCATTTTATGCTTTGATTATTTTCTTGCCATATTTGATGAATCGATCGGATATTGGTATCGGCATCATTCTTTTTTTCACCAAGTTATTTACGAGTTTCTTTTATGCTTTCATTTTGTATATTGGAATATTCGTGGTCTTAATTAGCATTAATGTTCTATTCGCCTTACAAATTGATCTAATTCTTTATCTCAATATCTTTATCGTGATTGCTACCTATATTTTCGTACCAACCTTATTGGATTCATATCCCCAAACCAGTAAAGAACTTACCATTAAAAAGGACTACCACATGGTCTGGCAACGCGCATTTATGTTTGTCATCGCTCCCGTCATTGCCGTTTTCTCTTTACTCGTTGTACTTTATCTTGTTACAGGATTCTTTAGTTCCGCGACATATGAAGCGACGGTATATACTTTCTCTGCTTTGGTGATTGCCTTTGTTGGTATTAGTGCCCAAGTTGCGCTAGCACCGCTTTCAAAAGCCAATAAATTTGTTGAAATATATGTAACTTATTTTCATTACGTACTTGTCTTGGTGATCTTAGGTTATTACCTAGAACAATTCAAAACCATTGCCTTTGATGGTATTTCATTGGATGTCACGATTCAATTGATGCTTGGGGTATGGCCACTCATGTATGCATTCTTTATGATTCGTAAGCATCAAGCCGCGGTTCAACGTGGTCTACTTGCGCTCACAGGTGCATTTGTCGTGATCGCCGCTTTTCCCGGATTGAATGCTGTCGGTTTAACCACGATGTTATTGAATGCTCAATTTCAACAAACGTTACAAGCTAACGATATGTTAGGCGAAGACAATTCAATCATCCGAAAAGACGTTCTCGAAGATGAAACGTATTTTTACTTATTAGGAACACTTGATAAAATGGATCAACTTGGCATGAACCGATTCCCATTAGTCCCTGTCGATTATAGTCACCCAGCAGATTTTGAAACGATATTTGGAGCGCGTGAAATTGATCCAGTTGATCCCGATAATGAATTTTTATTCTATAGTCTGGGCTTAAATGTTATTGATTTATCGAACCTCCAATATGAATCCTTAGTCTTTGTGAGTTCGATTGATAATTTAGAAGAAACCCCGTTTAATGGTCCAACCATACAACTCAGTTATCAAACCGATCGAAGCATTCATCAATATTTACTGACCGTCACCCGTGAAGATATCTCCGAAACAATTGATGTATATGAAGATGTTGCGAAGGTGCTTCAAACTCGTTTTGAAGAAAACGAACGTAATAACATCCAAGATCCAAATGAATTATTGGTCGAAATCGCATTTACAACCTTTGCCCTCGATATTTGGGTACTATCTTGTATTTCTACACAAACGGAAGATTATAACGACCTATCGATGGGATTTTATATCGGCCTAAGCAGTCTGAATGGTTAAGCTACTACAACCCACACAGTGGGGAAAACTACAGTTAAAGAATCGTGTTGTCATGGCACCGATGTGTATGTATCAAGCGGATATAAACGGTATCATTCAACCTTTTCATTATGCTCATTACACCGCAAGAGCATATGGTGGCGTGGCGTTGGTGATTATAGAAGCAACTTCCGTGGAATCACGAGCTAGAATTTCAGATCGTGATTTAGGTATTTATGATGATGGTCATATTCCAGGGTTAAAAAAATTAGTTGAAGATGTCCATCAAGCAGGTGGTCTTATCGCTATACAGCTTGCCCACGCTGGAAGAAAAAGCGGGATTAAGAATCAAACCTCCATTGCCCCAAGTGCGATTGCATTCTCTCAAGATTATGGAACGCCAAAAGCCATGACTTTGGCGGATATTAAGGAAGTCATTGGTGCCTTTGAAAAAGCTGCTCAACGTGCTCAACTTGCTGGTTTTGATGGCGTAGAAATTCATGGTGCACACGGCTATTTAATCAATTCATTTTTGTCTCCGTTGAGTAACCATCGACAAGATGCTTATGGTGGATCGATTGAAAATCGTACCCGGTTTTTAAAAGAAATTTTAATGGCAGTTCGCAAAGTTTTTAAAGGTGAGGTATGGGTTCGCTTATCAGCAGAAGAATATGCAGAAGGTGGTCATCATGTTCCTGAAACCATTCAAGTTCTCAAACTCATTCAACCTTATATCGCAGGCGTCAACGTTAGTAGTGGCGGTGTTGTTCCCTACCCGATTCAACCTAAACCAGGATACCAATTACCCTTTGCCCATCAGATTCAAGCATCAGGCATCCACACCATTGGTGGTGGACTAGTAACATCGTTGGAACAAATTGAATCTGCACTCGACCAAGATTGTCATTTAATTTATTTAGGTAGAGAGTTATTACTCAATCCTTATTTTGTATTACAACAAATAAAAAAACATGCGCCTGAGCACATGTTGAAACCCTATCAAAGAGGATAATTAGTCCTCTTCTTTTTGATTTGATTTTAGTGATTTCCTTTTTGTCATGGTACCCCAAACTTTTAATTTGAGATAACCAATCACAACCACGGCAACGGCGATTAATATCCAACCCCACCAAGGCATGTTATGAGCTCCTTTCTGCGTTCACACGCCGAATAAAAAAGCGTAAAGCAAATGAAGCGATAATCACCATATAAACGGTTCCAATCAGCAGGTACCAACCAAAGGTTAAGTCATCAGGTCCTTGGGTGTTGAGTGCTAAATTATAGAAACCCTTCACCGCCCAAAAATTAGGCGAAATACCTAAAATGAATTGTTTCCAATCACCAAATGCATCCAATAAAATCAGTAAAGGTACCATAAAGACAATCCCACCAGATTTCATCAGGGCAAAACCTTCAATTTTATTTTTTGCTAGGGCTGCCATAAGTGCGCCTGCGGTTGGCGTAATCAAACTCGATACCATTGAAAATAAAATAATCGAACCATTATCAATGGAAACCAAACCAAACGAAGCTTCTCCATACGTAAATGAAAAGGTGTCACCAAATAAATATTTCATGCCAAATAACATCACAAAATTTCCAAGCACACCAAAGACCAATGCATAAGTCGTTTTAAACAAGGTATAACCTTGGACCGTAATGGGAGATACGGCAATAGCTTTGATGGTTTGTTCATCTTTATTTTCTAATAAAGAAAAACCAAGAATCACACCCGACATAAAACCACCAATGGCGAGAATTAGTAAAAATAAAAGCAGCATACTGAGAGCATATTCTGGTCCTTGTGTGTCTAATCCACTTCTGACAAGGATGGTGGGGATTAGCCATCCGACAAAACCAAGCATAAAAAACGGATAGATGAGCATAAATAAATTTAATGGATCCCGTAAGAGTGTCTTGAGTTCATAACGAAAGAGTTGCCAGTATTTTTTCATGCGCTGATCGCTTCCTTTCTAAATTTTGGAAGTACATAAAGAGGGAACAAAATCGTTGGATAGCCAATTAAAAATATCAACGTTACGATGAACGTACCATCCGAGAGTGGAAGCCATAAATGTGATAACGCTTGCTGGCCTGCAAACGTTGGAGAGAACAATGCCACCCATTGCCAAGATGAAGGAATGATATCCAGATTGACCAAGATAATCGGAACAAATAGAAGGAGCACCACAAAGGTATATTTGATTAACAAATCCATAAAGTCATGACTAAGATATATCAAAACATAACCTAAACTTAGATGGGCGATCGTGACCAGAACGATGATGCCTAATGCTGGCAAGAGGGGAAACATCGTGCCATGAACGATGAGCATCGTGAGCCAAATCAGAACAAGTGAGATCACACTACCCAGCAAAGCTCCGGCAACTTTTGACATTAAAAGAATGATAGGTGAAGTGGGAGAAACTAAGACTGCCTTCATCGTCCCTTCTTGCTTTTCGTAATAATAAGCTGCAGCCAGTAAGATGATGGCCATGAGACCACTATCAAGCATCAGGATCTGAGGCAATAATGCATTAGCCTCTACTTCACTGACAAGGACAATAATTACCAACCAAATTAAACTAACAAGCAAACCAAAAAAAGTAATTTTATAACGCCATAATCGAAGGATTTCACCTTTGAATAAGGACCAAAATTTACCCATGTTTTTTTCCAGTGATTTCGATAAAGATTTTATCGAGAGACGTTTCTTGAGAATGCATCGTCACAATTCGATTGTCTTTTAAAATCGTTTGAAACAGTGAGTGATTGGATAAACCATCGAGTGGAAGGATTAAGGATTTCAATTGTTCTTTTTCACTATATTCAATCTTTACTTCGCGTCGACCATACTTCAATTTCAAGGATTTAGGAGAGGCGGTTTCAAGTAATTGACCATTAGCAATAAAAGCAACTTCATCGCATAATTCTTCAACATCACCCATTAAATGGGTTGTAATTAAAATCGTTTTCCCTTTTTTCTTTTCTTCCAAAATCATATCTTTAATGATTCTTGCATTACTTGGATCTAAACCATTCGTCGGTTCATCCAGAAACAATACTTGAGGATCATTCAATAATGCTTTTACAAAATTGAGTCGCATCTTCATGCCTTTTGAGAATTGGCCAACAGGCTGATGCATCGCCTCGCCCAGACCAACACGAACAAGTAAGTCGCGATAGTTTATTTTCTTCTTATAAAGAGAGGCAAAATATTTTAGGTTTTCATCTGCTGTTAACTTATTAAAGTGCACTGGCATTTCGAATCCGACGCCAATATTTTCATAAAACGATTGGTTTAACGTTTTTAACGGTTTCCCTTTAAACGTTACATTGCCTTCATAACCAGGTAATAATTTGATGAGAACTTTTTGTGTTGTCGATTTTCCAGCACCGGAAGGGCCTAGTAATCCAAAGATTTGACCTTCTTGGATGTCTAAGTTTAAATCTTTGATAACGTAATCATTTTTTAAGCTATAACGATAATGGAGTCCGCGAATTTCGTATACATTTGCCATTGGTTAATCCTCCTTGGCGAACACGAAGGCTTCTAATATTGCAAAGGATTGTTGATAATCCTTTATTAATACATCTGCTTCCTTGTGTCCATGTAGGGCAGATTGGTAACCTAACGATAAGTAATACAACAATTTCCAAAACTGATCAGGATGAACGGACTTTTTCATACGCTTAAGATCTTCAGGTGTAAAGGGTGTTGGTGGAATGTCGGGGATCTTAGTTTGTTCAAGTAAGGCAAATTTAAAAATTCCTGGATATGTTTTTTCTAAAGTAAATTTAGCAACTTGGATATCCTTGAGAACCTGAATAAACGATTGGTTTTGTAACGTGGGTTTCTTAAGGCCTAATAATTGTTGATTTGCAAAATGCAGACAAGCTTTATAGAGCTTTTCTTTGTTGCCGAAGTGATGAAACAATAGCGGCTTTGAAACGTTTGCAAGTTTAGCAATGTTGGACATGGAAGCTTTGGACTTACCCAACTCACTAAAAACAACAAAACCAGCCTTGATAATGCTTAACTTACGATTACTTACTTCCATTGATTTAAGTATACTGACCGAAAAGGTCAGTGTCAATCTTTGATGAATTTTTGCTCACTACAAAGGTATAATTATATTGTTTATGACAGATAGTAAAAGTGTATTTCAACGCTATGAGAAGAAGTTCATTCTCACGCGTGAACAATATGAAAAGATTTTAATTTCGATCAAACGAAATATGACCTTTGATCCATTTTGTAAAGGTGGCAAAACCTACCATTTAAGAAATGTTTATTTTGATACACCCGATCACCAATTGATTTCCTTATCCTTATTAAAACCTGATTTTAAAGAAAAGTTACGCATTCGAAAATATGGAACGCAAGGCGATAATACGAATATCGTATTTCTTGAAGTTAAAAGAAAAATTAAAGGTGTTGTCACAAAACGTAGAGCGTCCTTAACTCTTGATGAAATTGAACAATTTATGCACCAAGGGGTCATCCCTCAAAGAACAAGTTTTTATGATCAACAAATTCTCAAAGAGTTAAAGTACATGACCGAGATTTATCAATTAAGAAAAGCTGTATTTATTGAATATGATCGTTTGGCGTTTTTTGATAAGAAAGATCCTGAATTTCGGGTAACGTTTGACCATCAGATTTATACGCGTTATGATAATTTTGATTTTGAAAGCAAAGCAAAAGGAACACTTTTGCTAGCTCAAGATATGGTGCTGATGGAAGTGAAGGTTGGCGAGGCAATGCCTTTATGGTTTGCTAAAACACTCGCTCGCTTGAAAATCTATCTCAATACCTTTTCAAAATATGGCAAGGCTTACGAACGTAGCCTAGCAAAGGAGATTGGCAACGATGTTTGACAATTTGAATACGCAGTTAGATAGTTTAGTCGTCATTGCTTTGGTAGTGATGATCTCATCAGTGATTCTTGGAATTGCCTTAGCTTACTTCTATATGTTTATCAAAAGAGAAGATGGTTATGTTTCGGATTTTCCTTGGACGATGGCCATCATGCCCCCAGTTGTAGCAGTATTAATCATTATGTTGGCGAATAACCTTGCTGCCGGTATTGCCGTTGGTGGTTTATTTGCCTTAACTCGTTTTCGCTCCAATCAACGGAATACAGAAGATATTGCATATGTCCTCTTAACCGTTGTCATTGGTGTGATTGCAGGGACGGGATATGTCGCCTTTGCGTTAATCTTTACTTTATTCATGATGGCGGTCATTCTTGTACTCTATTTCTTAAGATTTGGCAAAACTTCTGAAAAGAATTTAGCTTTAAGAATTGTGGTTCCAGAAAGTCTAAACTATGAAAATCTTTTTGATGATTTATTAAAAAAATATTGCCTATCTTATGCGATTAATCGTGTTAGAACGATTGACTTTGGCACGCTCTTTGAATTGACCTATCATATTGTGATTAAAAAATCGACGAAACAAAAAGAGATGGTCGATGAATTAAGACAACGCAACGGTAATTTAACAATCACATTAACAGTTCAACGATTTAATCAGGTGGATTAAAATGACGTTATTGGCTTTGTCGACAGCGTTCTTGATTGGATTATCAACACCACTTCCGGTCCAAGAAACCGTCACTGTATCTTTTATCATTTTGAATGATGATCAAACCAAAGTCATAACCTTGAATCAGGGGGATTTTTATTTTAACGCGCCAACCGATTTCATCATCCGTGATAATGTTCGTTTAAAGGGTTGGTATCAGGATGAAAACCTAACACGTTTTCATGATTTTGATTTACCCATCCTCCAGGACACAAGTGTTTATGCAACTTGGGATTATTTAAATCCAGCGATCGCCCTTGCTCAATTAACTCAATCCATCGTGGGTGATCGATTTGAGTCAACGACGATGACATTAACTTTACCTTTGTATGCACCTCTTAAAGAGGATGTTAGATTTCAATGGCAAGCTGCCCCTCAAAATAGTTCAGATTTCGATAACATTGGTGGTGCTAATTTGGATCACTTCTCCCCATTTCGCAATGGAACCTTTCAATATCGAGTGCGATATCGATTACCCATCTATAGTGGAAGTGGCACGATCATTGACTATGTCAGCTATTATTCTAATGTTGCTACCATTAGCATTTATGGTCAACAAACGATAGTAGGTTATATCATCGCATTGAGTTTAATACTGTTAGTAGGATTCATCTGGTTTTTAAGAATGAAAAGGTCAATCTATTATGAAGTAGATGGTGGAGAAGTATTACCACCTGGTCGCTTCTATATGGGTGAAGACATTACCGTTCAACCGAAAGCAAAGAAGAAGGGTTATCGATTTATCGGTTGGTATGAAAATGATACACTTAATCAACCATTCTCTGGGTTAAGGATGCCGATGAAAGCAATCAAACTATATGCAAAATTTAAGAAAACAAAAACAAGTCGCTAAAGCGATACAAAGTTATCCAGTTAAAGAATCCATGATTTTGATAGATTTTTTACGTGCTGAATTAAAAAACATGAGTCGGAATAATATCAAATCTCTCCTCACCCGAAAACAAGTGATGGTGGATGGTGCACCCATTAGTCAATACAACTTTGTGTTAACCCCCGGTGACATCGTCATGATTGGTAAATATAACCCTCAAGATAAACCTTTACCTACTCCCAAGATTCTTTACGAGGATGCTGAATTTCTCGTGATTGAAAAGCCAACAGGTTTACTTACCGTTGCCTCCGATAACGAAAAGAGTCAAACGGCCTTTCGCGTGATGATGGACTATGTTCGGGAAAAAGACACGCATGCAAGGTTGTATGTTGTTCATCGTATCGATCGAGATACTTCCGGTATCTTGATGTTTTGTAAAAATGAAGAATTAAGAGATGAAATGCAAAAGCAATGGAATAGTATTGTTTCCAAACGAGGATATTACGCGATTGTCGACGGCATACCAATCGAAAAGAAAAAAACAATTCATACTTGGCTTCATAAGACGTCTACCCAAATCATGTATTCCCGGCAATATGAAGACGATGAAGGTCAAGAAGCGATCACCCATTATGTCGTCAAAAAAGAAATGAAAAGTCATGCCTTTTTAGATGTCAAAATTGATACAGGACGAAAGAATCAAATTCGTGTGCATTTAAAAGAGTTAGGCCATACGGTTATTGGAGACGATAAATACCACGCAGTTACTGATCCAATCAAACGTTTAGGTCTTCACGCCTATGCTTTAGAATTCATTCATCCAGTGACAGAGAAGAAGTACAGTTTCTTTTCGCCTTTACCGGGTTTAATGAAAGCGTTTATTGAAGGTCGACACGGAGTGAAATCAACCAAAGAAGAAAAGGTATCATAACCCTATGAATTGGTTGACACTACAGCGCTCTCTCCATCGCCAATGGCTCATGTTTACGAAACCCATTCGTGATGCTTGGGCAGACCCTCAATCCTTATTAAGATATATTGGTTACCTCACCTTTATGGGTGTGATGTTTTATGCCTATGCTTTGGTGACCAATTTGTTGACGATTCCACTGAGTGGAGATTATGTCCTTCAACAAATTCCATTTTATTTAAATGGTTATGATGATTGGACGCATTTCTTTCGCACCGGTGAATTTGTCTTGTGGGATGATTCCACGTACTTGGGTGCCAATCATATTGGCTCTAATTCTTTTTATTATTATTTGAATCCATTCTTTATGCCGATTTTGTTATTTCCTCGTGGGTTAGTTCCACAAGGATTGGCATTGTTGATGATTGGCAAAATGGTGGGCGCATCTTTAACTTTTAGACTATTGTTGAAATATTTTAACGTCAAAGAAAATCATGCTCGCATTTTTGCGATGGCGTATGGATTCTCTGGATGGATGGCCTACTATCTTTGGTTCAATCACTTTATGGAAGTGGCAGTTGTTTTCCCTCTCGTTTTACTTGGTGTTGAAAAACTATTAAAGGAAAAAAACTTTCGCTTTTTAGCTTTGAGTTTATTTTTGATGGGCATCACCAATTATTTCTTTTTGGTTTCAACGAGTTTTACCGCGGTGTTCTATGCGGTGTTCCGTTATTTACAAACCGCTTCTAAACGTTCATGGTTGGATAACGCGAACGTTGCTGGACTTGGTTTCCTTGCTTTTGCGATAGGCATTATCATGTCTGCATTTGTCTTTTTACCATCCGTCATGGTGGCGATTACCTCGAACCGCGTTGGTGAGGCTTGGTATTTAGATCAACTTGTAACGGCATTCGAATCAGAAAATTGGCAAGAGCTTTGGTCTTTGTTAACCATTTGGCGAAATCAAGGTGGAACAGAAGAACCTTACAATAAGTTTTATCCACTGATTTCTTTTTTATTCCCAACGGTTAGTAATCGAAGTTCAACCTTATTTAACACGGGTAGTTATGACAATACGATTTCCAGTTTGTTTGTATATACACCTTTAACGATGCTATTGATCCCTTCTTTGATTCATAACTATATGAAGAAAAAGTGGTCGCATTTCTTAGCATTAGGTTTGATTCTTTTTATGCTATTCACACCCATCACGTATCAACTCGTCCATGGATTTACGATTGACTACGGCCGTTGGCAAATCTTTGTGGTGACAATTCTCATTACTTATATTGCGGTTAATTTTGAAGAACGAATGAAATTTAAACGTTGGTATTATGATGTGTCTTTTGTCGGTGTTTTCTCTTTAGCCATTTACGCAGTCTTAGTAGCATTAGCGAACGAAAATAGATTCTTCTTTTCCGAGATGAGTGAACGTCAATATGTCGCCATCTTTGCCCTTGTATACATGATTGTTGTTTATGTGTATCTACGACAATCCTTTCGAAAGAAATCCTTACCCGATACTTTACAAACGGCGATTTTCTTTGAAGCAATTGTGATGGGAACCTTAATCATGAATATGCACGGTCTGATTAGTTATCCTAATCGGATTGATAACGGTCTTGATTTAATTCGTGATCAACGAGAGATTGTCAATCAGATTCAAGACGAGGACGATCAATTCTTCCGCATTTACAATTTGAACGCGGGTGAATCCACCAATCTTGGTATGCGATTAGGTTATAACGGGATGACAGCTTTCCACTCACTTTATAACTTTTATGTTTCAGATTTTAATAACTATTCTCATATGAATTACAACTATCGCGGTTGGTCGATGGGGTACCATGAAAAACGTTATAATCTCGATACCTTTTTAGGTGTGAAGTATTACATCATGCAAAATGTCTATGACTCTTACACAAGGGCCAGTGAAGCGGATCCGGAAACGGGTGTGTATGACTACTTGTATCAAAATGTGCCACATGGTTTTATCAAAAGTACAACATTATCGACGAATAAAAACTCCGTTTATGTGAATCAGAATTTCATCGAAGGTGGTTTTAGTTACAACACCTTATATCCAAACAACCAAGTTGAAGGTCAATTTGCGAATAGTTTTTTCACCAATTCCACCACAGAAGTGTTAACGAATGAGGAAGCTTATTTACAAGGGGTCATCCTTGCTAATGATGATGTGGATGCCATTCTAGAAGAAGCCTCACATTTAAACGTAAGTACTTCACCCACGCGTTCCATTGCTCGTATCAATACCAATGTTAATTTGATTCGTTGCGATGATAATCTTGGTAATCCACTGATCTTTAGTCCTAGTCACATTGATCGTTTAGAAACGTGTGAAGCGACACCGGTTGCCAATAACAACAGCATAGGTCAATTTAACGGTGAGTATTTACCGATTCACATTACACCGACTTCTGGATCCAATTTTGGTGAAGAACCGGATGACTATTTCTTTGCCTTACAATTTCGTTTATCGCATTATGCAACAGTCTATTTCTTTGATGAACAAGGTGAAATCATCATTCGCGATGCACACTCCTTTGTGAACACATCGTTTAAATTTATGCGTGGTTATTATCCTACGCGACCCGTTTCCCGCATTGTGATTGTCCCTAAATTTAACGAAGGTAATATGTATTATCCTGTGCTATTTAGAGAACCGTATACCGCCCAATTACAACGCCTCGCTTCATTACAAGCCTACCCATTAGAAGATTTTAAACATACCGCTAATTCAAGAACTTTCTCGACTGATTTCGCTTCTACAAGAATGATTGTCCTCAATACCCCATTTGATCCGGGATGGAAAGTGACGCGCATCCAAGCCGGTGGCATCAAAGACACCACACCGGTGTATCTATCTCAAGGTGGATTTGTCGGATTTTTATCGGGTGTAGGACCCACGGATTATCAAGTGACCTATTGGACACCATATTTAACAGAAGGTCTACTCATTGCCTTAACAGGGTTTGCAATGTTTGGTGGAATTGTCGGTGCAGCGTATCTCGTTGAAAAGAAAAGATTAGAAAAAGAACAGCGTTCTTAGTTATGATGCACGACTTTATAAATATAATTTTTCGCCATTTTCGTCATCTCTGAAACTTGGCGAATCGCATCTTTCATTGAAATGCCGGTTGCCGTTAAGGAGTCCACTGCTTTTCTAATTTCGTCATCGGAAAGTTTAATACCGAATTCATCTTTATTGCCTTCGACAAGGACCACCATTTCACCTTTCAGTGTGGTTGGATCCATTTCTGATAATTCTTGTAAGGTCCCATCGATATATTCTTCATGTAACTTAGTTAATTCCCTAGCAATACAAGCTTTGCGATTGCCTAAAACTTCGAATAAGTTTCGTAAGGTAACGTCGATTCGGTGAGGCGCTTCATAGAATATCAAGGTTTCAGGTCGACGATACAAATCTTTAATCTCATCCAATCTTGCCGCTTCTTTTTGTCTTAAGAATCCATGGAAATAAAACTTGGAACTATCAAGACCACTGGCCACGAGTGCATTAAAAACTGCAGATGGACCTGAAATCACAATCACTTGAATGTCTTCCGTTAACGCAGCTTGAACTAGACGTTGACCTGGATCCGATATACCAGGATATCCTGCATCCGAAAGATAGGCGATGGATTGACCTTCTAGCATCATATCCACGAGTTGCTTACTGACAGTTAATTCATTATGTTCATGACAAGCGATTAACGTTTTCTTGATGCCGAGGTGGAGTAAAAGTTTACTGCTGACACGCGTATCTTCACAAGCAATCGCATCGATGGAAGTTAAGGTTGCAACTGCACGTGGCGTGATTTCTTCTAAATTTCCGATGGGCGTAGCCACTAAATAGAGTTTGCCTTTGGTTTGCTTAGCTTCACTAAATGACTTACGGCGTTTCATGACACAGCAGTTCCTTTAGGATGTTTATTTAATTCATCGACATGAAGGAATTGAATATCTCGGTTTTGATTCTCGATTTTGATGACGCGCGTTAAGACATTCATGGATGTGACTTTAAAACTAATGCCATCAATCATGTAACGATCGCCAACCCGAGGTAAGGTTGCTTTGATTTCGGTGTATGCATCATCTTCATACTTTAGGCAGCATAGTAATTTTCCACAGTGACCTGTTAACTTTGGAATGTTTAACGTTAACATTTGATTCTTTGCCCGATTGATGGAGATGTTATCAAACTCATTTAAGAAAGTGGTGCAGCAAAGTGGTAAACCACAGATACCGATTGCCCCATAAAGTTTTGCCCGGTCTCTAGCACCCACTTGTCTTAAGTCGATGCGGGTGTGAAATTGTGTTGCTAATGCTCTTAATAAATCTCGAAAATCCACCCGGTCTTCTGAAAGAAATAAAAAATAGAGCTTCGAACGATCGAGGTTATATTCTGCTGCAAAAATTTCCATATCAAGATTCATCTGTTTGACAAGATCTTTTGCAAAAAGCATGGCATCTTTTGCATCTTTTTCATTACGTTGTTGAGCTGCTAAATCACGTGTCTCTGCTTTACGAACAATCGGCATTAATTGAAAAGGATAACGATAATCACTCATCGCTTTTAATTTGGTTTTGATGACTCCTAATTCGTAACCTTTACCCGTTTCTACAATCACCATATCATTCGGTTGATAGACGTTTGCAGTGGTAGAAAAGTATTGTAATCGAGGCAAATGATTAACTTGAATGCCAACAAAATAAGGGGTTTGCTGTTGTGTTTCCATACATTTATACTCCTAATAATTCTATCATCATGCCTTCAAGAAAAAGCGTTAAATTGGTACTTTTATCCAAGCGCGACAACCTATTTTGTAAGCCATTCATCGCTTGATAAGGGTTGTGTATCACCGTACTTAATCCCATTAATATTTTAACATATGATTTTAAAAGAATATTTTGTTTTGCGATCATTTTGCTAAGTTCGGTTAGGATGGTCAACCAGCGTTGAATGAATACCTCAACTTGTTCGGTTTCAGTCAGTAACGGCATCCAATTCATTCTAAATTCATGCATCGCTGCGACCGGGCTTTGTATCCAAATTTGCGCAAAATTTTCTAATTGTTTCATCGATTGTGAAACATGTTCATCCAAACTTTTTTCTTTGATATCATCAGCCGATCCACATTCAAAACTTAATAACTCGGCCATCGAAGGGGCAACACCAAGCGCGATCGCTCCTTCAATCAATGTTTGTGGTTGATTGGGTTTAAATTGGATGACCTGACTTCTTGATTGAATCGTGGGCAAGACATCATCAATGTTGGTGGTGGTAAGAATGGCATAAATATCTAAAGTTGGTTCTTCAAGAAACTTTAATAAAGCATTAATCGCTTCTGGTGTCATCGCCTCGATTTTATGTAATAGGTAAATCTGTTTACTTGCTTTTTCCAAACCTGTAATTGCAAATCGAGATTCTAAACTTAAGACATCTTGTTTTTTGATAGAAGCTTCACTTCCATCAATGATGATTAAATCTGTATAATCTTGTTTTTGAAATCGCTCGCACGTTAAACATGATCCACATGCTAAGGGTTGAGGATTTTCACATAGTAAGGATTGTGCCAAATATAATGCAATCTCTTGTAGAGGTTGACCATTAAATCCATTTAATAAATAAGCGTGACTCCATTTATCTTTTTTTAAAGCATGGGCAAATAAATCATAGACTGGTTTTTGTTGGTTTTTAAGATATGCTTCAATCTTCATAACAAGCGTTGATGGATTGCTTGATAGGTATTATCAATCACAGTTTGTAGAGGCAATGAAGCATCAATAATCACATAGCGGTCTTTAAAACGTTTTGCGAGTTGTAAGTAGGTGTCACGTACTTTTTGATGGAATGATAATTGTTCAAGATCTAAGCGATTGATTTCTCGATTGGCATTCGCTGCGATACGTTTTAAACCTAATTCGGGTGGAATATCGAATAAGAGTGTCAATTGGGGATAAGAGGATTCGGTTGCAAACAGATTGATATTGAGAACCGCTTCAATGCCTAATCCTCTTGCGCCACCTTGATAAGCCAAACTTGAATCAATGAATCGATCACAGATGACAATTTTTCCAGCTTTTAATGCAGGCCAAATTTTTTCTACTAGATTTTGGCGACGACTTGCTGCTAACAACAATGCTTCTGCTCTTGGATCAAGCTTCGTATTTTCTTTTTGAAGTATCACTTGGCGAATTTGTTCCGCAATCGGCGTACCACCAGGTTCGCGTGTTTCTTCAATGACAAAACCTTCTTTTCTTAGTCTTGCAATCACTTCTTTCATCACGGAAGTTTTTCCGCTTCCTTCTGGTCCTTCTAAGGTGATAAACATCTTATTCTCCTTTGATTTTTGTTCGACCGGTTAACGCTTTTGAAAGGGTTAAGGCGTCTGCATAATCAACATGAGCACCCATCGGTAAGCCATAACCGATACGGGTAATGGTTAAGCCATTTTTTTTCAACATATTGGCGAGAAATTGGGCAGTAGTTTCACCTTCTAGGGTTGGATTGGTTGCAATAATCACTTCTTGATAGGGATGTTTCTTCAGTTCCTTTTGTAAAGCATCAATGCGTAGATCTTCTACACCCATGCCTTTACTGGCGGACAAAACGCCACCAAGCACTTGATAACGAAAGATAGGTGATTCAAGTTTTTCAAATGCTGCGACATCTTTTGAGTAACTGACAACCACTAATGTTTGATATGGACGAGTTGACGTACAGATTTCACACGAGGGTTCTTCTGTAAGAACGCCACAGGTTTGACAAGGATGAACCAAGTGCTTGACGGCACCTAAGCTTTCTTGAAATTGTAAGACGTCTTCTTCACTGAATTCTAAAACAGCCTGAGCCATTCGTTCAGCAGACTTATTGCCCACGCCTGGTAATTTTTCAAAAGATTCAATCAAGGCTTGTAAACTTTTTAAAGGTTTCATTTGAAGGTCCAATTTTTAACAGTAGGCGGTGTATCTTGTTTCGAAGGCAATTTATTCAATTGCGCTAAATCCATAAATAACTTTTTTAATTTGACAGCTTCTTGACGATTAATCGCATATACAACGCCTTCATAACCGGAAATCATTTGCATCACTTTTTGAATCAAAGGTTGATTACCCACTAGGTTTAATTGAGTTGCAATCGTAGCTTGATCCACTTCCAATGCTAATATGTGTTTACTTAAAACATATGGTCTAGCATCTTTTAATAAAGCTGCAATCGAGGCAAATTGAGGTTGATAAAGCATGGAATCGATTTGTTTCCAGGATTGTAGAATATCTTGTCTAGCATCTTTATCGCCCATCACCATGACTTTAATCATATTCACATCGTCGATGTATAGACCTTCTCCGGTTTCTGCAATAGCCACAGGAGGTGTATTGGCAATTGGTTTTGGTGTTTGACTCGAACCGCTTTCTGATTTGCCTTTCATCACTTCAAAAATATTGGGAGGAGTTTTTGTTTTGGTTTCAGGTTTTTCAAGTTGTAAAAGTTTAAGTTGTAACATTCCAGGAATCGCAGATGGATTACGGACATCCGCTTGAATGGACATGATGGCCTCTGTCACGGTTGGAATCCAGGTAATCGATAAGTCTTCTAGAATTCGATTTGCTTCAGATTCTTTGAGTGAAGACATCAAGGTAGGTTCTTGAGTTTTGACAAGAATTAATAAATCTTTTAACATCACCAATAAATCCATAAGTAAGCGTTTTAAATCCGCTCCTTTTTGAACAAAGGAATCAATTTTGCCGATCATCGTGGATTGGTCTTGTCGCCCAATTGCAGTGAGTAATTCAATTTTATCTTCAAGACTCACTAACCCAAATAGATTTAAAATATCTTTTTCTTCAAAACGACCACCGGTATAAGCGATGACTTGATCAAGTAACGATAAAGCGTCGCGAACGCCACCATCTGCTAATTGGATTACAGCTTGGACTGCTTTTTCATCATATGGAATCTTTTCTGTTTTCAGAATAAATTGAATTCGTTCTTTAATATCAGTTGCGTTCACCTTACCAAAATCAAATCGTTGGCAACGACTTAAGATGGTGGGAATAATTTTATGTGGTTCGGTAGTAGCAAGAATAAACAAAACATGGGAAGGTGGTTCTTCTAAGGTTTTAAGCAGGGCATTAAATGCACCTGCTGTCATCATATGAACTTCATCAATAATATAAATTTTATATTTTCCCTTAATGGGGGCATATTTAACTTTATCAATCAGATCGCGAACTTCATCAACACCGTTGTTACTGGCAGCGTCAATTTCAATGACATCTGGATGGCGATTTTCTTGAAGTGCCTTACAATTTTCACACTTACCACATGGTTCGTTTTGAGAGACTTCGCAATTCAACGCCTTGGCAAATATTTTGGCTAAGGACGTCTTACCAGTGCCTCGAGGTCCGGAAAATAAATAAGCATGAGAAAGCTTTTGATTGATTAAAGCGTTTTGTAAGGTTCTTACAATCGCTTGTTGACCCGCAACTTGGGCAAATTGTTGGGGTCGATAGGTTCGATAGAGTGCCTTGTATGCCATAAAGTTTTATTGGGTTAATTATACCCAATTCATCACCCTATTTAAATAGGAAAATACAGAAAAACCTTTTAAGAAATGCGATGCCTATGATAAAATACGAAAGGTCTCATAAATGGAAGAAAATTTAAGAAATCGCCTTAAAGTGATGCGTGATCGTTTAACCACGATTGATGATTTACTCGTTCAAGAATCTGTTTTGAATGATTCTCGTCAATTTAAGTCACTTTCCAAGGAAAGAGCGACCCTTGATAAAGTGGTAACCCTTTTTAACACGTTTGAAACCAATGAAAAGAATTTAGCCGATGCATTAATCATGCGAAATGATGCCGATGCTGAAATTGCCCAATTAGGAAAAGTTGAAGTTGAACAATTGACGGAAGCACAAGCGAAATTGATGGAACACATTAAATTCCATCTCATACCGAAAGATCCTAATGATGATAAAAATATTGTTGTGGAAATTCGTGGTGCAGCTGGTGGTGATGAAGCGTTTATTTTCGCCAGTGACTTATTTAGAATGTATACCAAATATTGTGAAAAAAATGGTTGGAAAATTCAAATGCTTTCAGATGCGGGTGGACAATCGACGATTACCTTCATGGTAAAAGGTGATGCAGTTTACTCCAAACTTAAATTTGAATCTGGTGCGCACCGTGTTCAACGCGTTCCGGCAACGGAAGCTTCGGGACGAATTCATACATCCACTGCAACCGTACTTGTCATGCCTGAAGTCGAAGAAGTTGACATTGTCATCAATACAAATGATCTTCAAGTGGATACATACCGTTCGCAAGGTGCGGGTGGTCAAAACGTCAACAAAACAGAATCCGCTGTTCGTATTACCCACTTACCGACAGGAATTGTCGTGTCATGCCAAATTGAAAAATCACAAATTCAAAACCGTGAACTGGCGATGAAGATGCTTTATGCAAAGTTAGAAGCCCATAAGCAAGCTGAAATTGATGAAAAAGTAGGCAATGAAAGAAAATTAAAAGTTGGAACCGGTGAACGTAGTGAAAAAATTCGCACCTATAACTATCCTCAAAACCGAGTCACGGATCACCGCATTGGTTTTACAATTAACCAACTTGACCGTGTTATGGAAGGTCAAGTTGAAGACATCTTAGAAGCCTTAAATCATTTCGATCAACAACAAAAACTTTTAGGTGGACAATGACGATTCAATCGGTTTACCAACACGCGCTACAATCCGTTGGCATTGGCGCGGTTGATACTTTTGCGATTCATCAATTACTCCAATTTCATAATCATATTCCAACAGTAGATATCTTACTAACCAATCTTGATCATGAAATGATGAATTATCCAACTTTTAATCAACATCTTGAACGATTAAAAAGGGGAGAACCATTAGCCTATATTCTCGGATATACAAGCTTCCTTGGTCTAAAACTCATGGTCGATCAAAACGTTTTAATTCCTAGACAAGAAACAGAAGAACTTGTTTTACATGTCAGTAAACTTTTTCCCGCTTCATCCAATATTAAGGTGATTGATGTGGGTACAGGAAGTGGAGCGATTGCCCTAGCACTCAAATCCAAAAGACCTCTTTGGCACGTCATCGCAACTGATATTAGTAGCCCAGCTTTGAAAGTAGCGAAAGTGAATGCAAAAAAACTTCAACTCGATATTCCTTTCTTTGAAGGAGATGGACTGAAGATGATGGCCGCTTCTTATAACCAACAGATCAATATCATCGTCAGTAATCCGCCTTATGTAGAAGATGAAGATCAACTTGATACATCGGTGAAACAATTTGAACCCCACCTGGCCTTAATCGCAAAACCGAACACTCGATATTATCTGCAGTATTTAGAAGAAGGAAAAAGATTATTATCTCCGAAGGGTATCTTTGCTTTTGAAATCGATCCTTCATTAGAAAAACCACTTAATCAAATAACTTTATCGATGTATCCAAGAGGAACATGGACTTTTGTAAAAGACATTAATGGTAAAACTCGTTTTGCTTTGTTCTATACTTAATTGAGGATTTTTAAACATGAAAATAATTATCGCAAGTGATCATGCAGGCTTTGCCAATAAAAAAACATTATTTGATGCGTTAACCAAGTTAGGTTTTTCAATGATCGATGGTGGGACCTTTAATGAAGGAAGTTGTCACTATCCAGAATATGCTTTGAGTGCTGCAGAACGTGTGGTTGCTAAAGAAGCAGACTTTGGTGTTTTGATTTGTGGATCGGGTATTGGTGTTTCGATTGCCGCGAATAAAGTTAAAGGTGCACGTTGTGCCTTGGGATATCACGACGAAGCCGTCAAACGAGCAAGAATCGATAATGATGCAAATTTAATTGCCTTTGGTGCACGCTATATGACGATTGAAGAAATGTTAAAACGTATTCAAATGTTCATTCATACCCCATATGAAGGTGGTCGCCATCAAACCAGACTTGATATCATTGCCGACTACGAAAAAAAGCACTTCCGATAACACTTAATCCATCCTATTAAAGGATGTGAACCCTTACGTTTGCCCCCGCTGTTCTAATGACAATCCATCCAAAATAGGTCTAAGGAATGGATTGTTTTATTGCCGTGCTTGTATTCAGTTTCAACAAGAATCATGGCAACCGAAACCACGAAAACCGATTGCAGTTCGTATCCAACTTAGATATACCTTGACGGAAGCACAACAGCAAATTTCTAATGGTTTAATTGATTGCTATCGAAATAAACAATCCGCGATGGTGGATGCGGTAACTGGAAGTGGAAAAACTGAAATTGTATTTGGGTTAATTCAAGTTGCGCTTGCAGAAGGAAAACGAATTGGCTTTGTGATTCCGCGAAAAGATGTTGTGATAGAGTTAATGCCTCGTTTTAAGGAAGTATTTCCAACGATTGATGTTGTGGGTGTTTTTGGTGGAAATACCACAGTCTTAGAAGGAGATTTGGTGATTTTAACCACCCATCAAATGTACCGTTATGAACATTATTTTGATGTTTTAATTTTTGATGAAGTCGATGCCTTCCCTTATGCCGGTGACCCAGTTCTAAAAGCGATGGTGAAACGTGCCACAAACGGCATCATCATTTATTTATCGGCAACGTTCACGCAGGATGAACTCATTCAATTTAAAAAAGAAGGAGGGAAAGTTTTCCAATTATTTAAACGCTTTCATGGATTTCCAATACCAACTTTACAATATAAAATTCATCCTTTTTTTATCAAGTGGTTCACGATTATCCCATTACTCCATCAACTCATCAAAGAGAAAAAACCGATCTTTGTTTTTGTACCAACCATTGCAATCGGTCAAAGGTTATATCGATGGCTATGCCTGTTTATGCAAGATGTTTCATTGGCCTATTCCACCATTGATCAAAGAGAAGCTATCGTTGAACGTTTTAAGAAAAAGACATCAGGTGTATTAATTACCACTTCCATTTTAGAGAGGGGTATTACCATGGTCGGTTTACAAGTCATTATCTTTATGGCAGATCACCCATTATTTTTAACGTCGACAATTATCCAAATGGCGGGGAGAGTGGGCCGTAAGAAAATCGATCCGAATGGGAATGTCATCTTAATGGTGAATAAAATTACGTCTTTCATGCACGCTGCTCAAGAAAAAATAACCATCGCCAATGCCTTTTTGTAAATATTGTTTTCGCACATTTGAACCTAATCATTTGTGGCATCTCATCCATCCACCTTTATTGTGTCGACCATGTTATCAACAACTTGAGTGGCATCATCGTATTGAGCGTTGGCAAGGCATTCTTATCGAATCATTATTTGAATATGGACCTAATTTTCAAAAAATGATTTATCAATTTAAATCCAATCTAGATATTGAATTAGGATCTGTTTTCCTAAATCAACATTCCAGCTATCTAAAATTAAAATATTGGCAATATACCCTTGTCCTCGCTCCTACGCATGAACGGGACTTAAAGTTGAGAGGTTTTCATCCCCTTGTTGAAATATTCAAATCCATGGGATTGCCGATGTTAACTTTATTTGATAAGAACCGACCTTATCGCCAATCAGAACAACATGGTTCAAACCGTCAAGGTATTCAGCAAGTTGTAAGACTGAAAAGTGACCTCAATATTCCTCACCGTATTTGTTTAGTGGATGATGTAATGACAACAGGTGAGACTTTGAAGACGATGATTCGTTTGTTAAAACCAATATCAGTTCAACAGCTTAAAATCCTTGTGTTAGCAAGAAAAAAACAGGAAAAAATAGAGATTACAAGCCAATCTAAAAATGATAAAATAAGGAATTGGAAACAACAAATATGGCATGGTTAGAAAAAATCTTCAGAATTGAAGAAAGACAACTTAAAAAGCTTTCTAAAGAAGCGGATCTAGTTTTAGCGTTTGCAGATAAAGTAAAATCCTTAAGTGATGAAGCTTTAAAACAAAAAACAATTTATTTTCGAGACTTATTAAAACAAGGTAAAACCTTGGATGATATTAAATATGAAGCATTCGCAGTTGCAAGAGAAGCAGCCACTAGAACCTTAAAAATGACGCCATTTAAAGTTCAAATTATTGGTGCACTCGTCTTACATGGAGGCAACGTCGCCGAAATGAGAACAGGTGAAGGTAAAACTTTAACTGCAACGATGGCTGTTTATTTAAATGCATTATCAGGTCAAGGTGTACACGTGATTACTGTTAACGAATATTTAGCGAAACGTGACGCTGAATGGATGGGCGTCATTTATCAATTCCTTGGTTTAACCGTTGGCGTCAACCTAAGAGATAAATCACCTGAAGAAAAACAATTGGCATATCAATGTGATATCACCTACTCAACCAACTCTGAATTAGGTTTTGATTATCTTCGTGATAATATGACTGGCAATCTTAAGCAACGTGTTATTCGTGGGTTACCATTTGCGATTATCGATGAAGCAGACTCGATTCTTATTGATGAATCCCGTACACCTTTAATTATTTCTGGTGGTGCAAAAACATCACAATCTGAGTTTATTAAGTATGATCGATTTGTAAAATCATTAAAAAAAGAAAAACACTTCACCATTGATGTCAAATCAAAAACGGCAAGTTTAACCGACTCTGGGGCCAACCTTGCGGAAATGGCTTTTAATATTCGCAATCTATACTCTCCAGAACATTCAGATAAAGTTCACCGCATTCATCAATCTTTAAAGGCTAATTTTATTATGGTTCGAGATGTTGATTATTTAGTGGATCCTGAAAAGAATATTCAAATTATCGACCAATTTACCGGTCGTATTTTAAAAGGAAGAGAATTCTCTGATGGTCTTCACCAAGCAATTCAAGCAAAAGAAGACGCAAAATTCAGAGCCGAAACGATTACGATGGCGACCATTACTTATCAAAACTTTTTCCGACTCTATAAGAAGCTTGGTGGGATGACAGGTACAGCAAAAACTGAAGAAGAAGAATTTATCAAAATTTATAACATGAAGGTTGTAAGTATTCCTACAAATGTTCCCATTCGTCGACACGATGATGTGGATTTAATTTATGCTTCCAAGACGGCAAAATTAAAAGCAATCCTTGAAGAAATCAAACAACGACATGAAAAGAAGCAACCTTTATTAATCGGGACCCCTTCTGTAGAAGCGTCGGAAGAACTTTCTAAATTATTAAAGAATGAAGGTCTTCAACACTTCGTCTTGAACGCTAAAAATCACGCCTCGGAAGCTGAAATTGTTAGACGAGCAGGTGAAAAAGGTAGCATTACGATTGCCACCAACATGGCGGGTCGTGGTACGGATATTAAAATTGATGATGAAGTGAGAGCCCTTGGTGGTTTGTGTGTGTTAGGAACCGAACGACATGAAGCTCGACGAATCGATAACCAATTACGTGGCCGTTCTGGACGACAAGGGGATCCAGGTTACTCTCGATTCTTTGTTTCGCTTGATGATGACCTCATGGTGCGATTTGGTTCGGATGCGCTTCGCAATATGTTTAAATCCCTGGGTGATGAAGCGATTGAAAATCGTTTATTGATGAATGCGATAACTGGAGCTCAAAAACGTATTGAAGGTCAAAACTTTGATATTCGAAAAAATGTTTTAGATTATGACAACGTACTCGCCAAACAAAGAAGTGTCATGTATCGAAAGCGTGATGCGATTTTAATGGCAAGTGATGTTACCGATATTATTAATGAAGCTTTTACGAATGCAGGAAATTCATTTGCCACTCGCGCGATTAATCCAGAAGATCGTACCAAGGCAATTGATGGTGAAAAATTAAAGAAAATGCTCGAACCTATTTTCCTTGCCGAAGGCACGATTAACGCGAAAGCATTTAGTGAATCTCCCGTTGAAGAAGTTGCAGAAGATGTGACCGTCTTACTGATTAACCGTTATAAACAAGCCATTAAGGAATGGCCAGCAGAAGTGGTAAAAGGTTTACCAAGACAAGTCTTACTTAAAATTATTGATATGAATTGGCCACGCCACATTGATGCGATGGATCATCTGCGGCAAAGTATTCACTTACGAAGTTATGCCCAAAGTAATCCATTACAAGATTATGTCAACGAAGGATTTAAGATGTTTAAAGAACTAAATGAAAAGATTGCGGTGGAATTTGTTGGTTCGATGTTAACAGCAAAATTAGAAGTCAAACCCAAACCTTCAGCGATTCAATTAGATCCAAAGAAAATTGGAGCATAAACGATGATTGATTTAAGTTTTTTAAAGTCGGAGTTAAATGACTTAGCTGTCCTGATTCAGCAAGTCAGTGAATCTCTTTGACCTCGTTCAATTAAAAACACAAATTCAGGCCGATGAAGCCTTAATGGATGGTCCACATTTTTGGGATCACCAACGCCAAGCTAAAGCAGTCATTCAACGGATGAATGAAAAGAAATTTTTTGTTGAATCTTTAGAAAAGCTTCAACAAAGTTATCAAGCATTACTTGATTTACTTCCTTTCTTGGAATCCGATCAATCCTTAATGTCGAGTTTTCAAATCGAACTAAGAGGGCTCCAAAAATTAGGTAAGCAAGTTCAAGAATTAGTTTTATTCTCTGGTGAATTCGATGGGCTCAATGCCATTGTCGAAATTCATCCTGGCGCTGGCGGTACGGAAAGTCACGATTGGGCAAATATGTTATATCGGATGTATGTTAGATATGCGGAAGCCAATAAGTTTCAAGTACAAATGCTAGATTACTTGGCTGGAGAAGAAGCCGGCATTAAAAGTGTAACGATGATGATCAAGGGTACGCGAGCGTATGGTTTATTAAAATCAGAAAAAGGTGTTCACCGCCTTGTTAGAATTTCTCCATTTGATGCCAATGATCGTCGTCACACTTCCTTTGCATCGGTAAACGTGATTCCTGATATCGTGGATGAAGTGGATGTAGAGATTCAAGATAAAGATCTGCGAATTGATACTTATCGATCAGGTGGAGCGGGTGGACAAAACGTCAACAAAGTTGAAAGTGCAGTCCGAATTACACACATCCCAACGGGTCTCGTCGCTTCATGTCAAATTGAACGAAGTCAATTGCAGAACAAAGAAAAAGCGATGCAAATGTTGAAAGCTCAAGTCTATCAATTAAAGAAACAACAACAAGAAGCACATCTTGATTCGATTGTGGGTGAACAAAAAGATATTGAGTGGGGTAGTCAAATTCGTTCTTATGTCTTCCAGCCTTATATGTTGATTAAAGATCACCGAACCGATTATCAAGAAGGTGATGTCACGAAGGTGATGGATGGTGCGATTGATGGATTCATTCGATCCTATCTTGAAATGGAGGCTAAAAAGCATGCAAAAAAATAATACCTTAAGAAACACGATGATGATTGTCTTTGCCAATGCGCTATTAGCATTTGCTTCGGCTTTGTTTTTTGTCCCGATGAATATTGTCAACGGTGGAATGAATGGCCTTTCGCTTGTGTTTTTATCTTGGTTTAACATCCCAGTGGATGTCACCACCGCCATTTTAGCCTGGTCCCTATTTTTGATTGGTTTGTTATTTTTGGGAAAAACCTTTACAGCTCAAACATTTTTATCAACATTGCTTTATCCAATTTTCTTTTTTCTATTTGTACGTTACGTCGATCCTCTTTGGATTGGTTTTTCTCC
>JBBAWZ010000002.1:0-16919 GCA_040396875.1 Bacilli bacterium | reverse complement strand
TATGGTGTGATTGCCACCATCGTGAACTCAATCATGATTGAAATTGTATTTGTCGGTCTTTCAAGAGTGTATTTAGTGACCATTATCTCTTCTAAACCCAAAGACATTAATCAATTTATTATCGAAAAACTTGAACGAGGATCCACGATTTATATGGCAAAAGGCGGTTTTAAACAACAACCACTTGACGTGATTCAAGTCGCCATTCAACGTCGGGAATATTTTTTATTGAAACAAAAAATTGCAGAGGTCGATCCTTCCGCTTTCGTCATGATCAATCAAGCCAGGGCAGTTTTAGGCTTAGGATTCAATCCTTTAACGATTCCTGTTCCAACACTCAAGAAAAAATCATCGTGAATAATCCCTTTAAAATTGTTTCAAAGTATCAACCAAAGGGTGATCAACCCAACGCGATCGATCGATTGGTTGAAGGGATCTCGCGTAAACAACGCTTTCAAGTTTTGCTTGGGGCAACGGGTACCGGAAAAACATTTACCATTGCCAATGTGATTGAACGGATTCAAAAACCCACCCTTGTCTTGGTGCATAATAAAACACTCGCGGGTCAGTTATACGGTGAATTTAAAGAATTATTTCCCAATAACCGTGTGGAATACTTTGTTTCAAACTTTGATTTTTATCAACCGGAAGCCTATCTACCGAAATCTGACACCTACATTGAAAAGAACGCGATGATGAATGATGAAATTGAAATGCTAAGAACTTCTGCAATTAACTCGGTGTTAGAAAGAAGAGATACAATTATTGTCGCTTCGGTGGCCGCTATTTATGGTCTGACCGATCCTCAAGAATACCAACGCCTAGCCTTTTATTTAAAAGTGGGTGAAACCATTAATCGAAAAGATTTTTTTAGAAAGTTAATCGATGCTCAATATCAACGTAATAATCTAGATTTACCTCCAGGTAATTTTAGAGTGAGAGGTGATGTGATTGAAATTGCTTTACCTGGGCTTGCGGATTCTGCGCTTCGGGTTGATACCTTTGGGGATGAAATTGAAAAGCTTTCTTTAGTGGATTTATTAACCGGAGAAGTGCGACATACCTACCGTAGTTATCCGATTTATCCTGCCTATGGGCATGCTTCGACGCATGCGCGTGTGATTGCAGCTTGTGACCGTATCGAAATTGAATTAGCAGAACGTTTAAAAGTTTTAAAAGACAACAATCAACTGCTTGAGTACCAACGTTTAGAAATGCGTACCAAGCAAGATCTAGAATCGTTAAGAGAGTTTGGCATGTGTCCGGGGATTGAAAATTATTCTCGACATATCGATGGTCGGCAACCTGGGCAAAAACCATTTTGCTTAATCGATTACTTCCCTAAAGATTTTTTATTTGTGATTGATGAAAGTCACGTTTCAATCCCTCAGGTTCGAGGGATGTATAACGGTGACCGCGCGCGAAAAGAAACGCTTGTGCAATATGGATTTCGTTTACCATCTGCACTCGACAACCGTCCATTAAAGTTTGCTGAATTCGAAGCATCCTTGACCCAGGTAATTTGCACCTCGGCAACCCCTGGTGATTATGAATTAAATCAAACCAAGCAAGAAGTAGTAGAACAGATTATTCGTCCTACGGGTCTCGTTGATCCTGAAATTGTGATTCGACCGACCACAGGTCAAATCGATGATTTGATGCAAGAAATTCAAAAGCGAATTGCTAAATCTCAACGGGTGATGATTGTCACCCTTACGATTCAAATGGCAGAAGACCTTACGGCTTACCTTAAACAACGCTCTTTCAAAGTGGTCTATATGCATGCTGAAACCAAAACCATGGAACGTAGCCAAATTATTTATCAACTTAGAAAAGGTAAATATGATGTTTTAATTGGGATTAACTTATTACGGGAAGGTTTAGATATTCCAGAAGTTTCTTTAATTGCCATCCTTGATGCAGACAAAGAAGGGTTCTTGCGATCAGCGCGTTCTTTGATTCAAATCATTGGTCGAGCTGCACGAAATTCGGAAGGTCAAGTCATCATGTATGCGGATAAGAAGACCGATTCCATGAAAGCTGCGATCGAAGAAACCAATCGAAGACGAGATAAACAATTGGCCCATAACAAACAATTTAACATTACGCCGATTACGATTAAAAAAGATATTCAATCACCGATGAAAGCAATCGATGATGATATTGCGAAGTTAACCCAAATCAAAGGTAAGGCCTCACGAAGTGAAATTGAGCAACGCGTTCGTGAATTTGAAAAGCTGATGCGAGAAGCTGCAAAAGTCTATGATTTCGAACGGGCAGCAGAACTTCGCGATATTATTTTTGAACTGAAAGCAGAAATCAATGGATAGTTTCCCTTTTCATTTTCATCAAAACAAGGTATCATTTTGAATCGTAGGAGACATTTATGGAATTTACATTTTTAGATATCGTCTTTATTATCGTTTCGTTCATTATTATCATTTTATCGTTGTTACAAGGTGGTAAATCTGAAGGGGCATCCGGAGCGATTACCGGTGCAGGCATGAATGTGTTTGTCAAAACCAAAGAACGGGGTTCTGAACTCATCATTTCTTGGTTAACACTTGGTTTTGCTGTGGTCTTTTTCCTCCTAGCCTTGTTAACCAACGCTTTAGCCTAGTTTCATTACCAAATGTAAACGACGAGGGACCATATCCCTCGTTTTTCTTTGGTTGAATTTGATATAATTTTTATGCTTATGACCATTGCACAATATATTCAACAAGAAAAAAAACGTCTTCAAGGATTAGCTCAAGGGCTTTCCACCAAACCTCATTTGGTGATTATTCAGGCTAATGAAAATGAAGGTTCGAATATTTATATTCGTGGCAAACTTTCTGATTGCCAAGAAGTCGGTTTTCAAGCAACTCATCTTCGATTACCCATGTCGATTACCCAGGATGATTTACTCAGGGAAATACAAAAGCATAATCAAAATCCCATGGTTCATGGGGTGATTGTTCAAGTTCCATTACCTGCGCATATTGATGCGTCGGTGATCCGCCGCGCTGTTGTGCCTCATAAAGATGTGGATGGATTTCATCCTTTATCGCCAATGATGGCTTGCACACCGAAAGGCATCGTTGATTATTTAGCGGCCAGTGGGTTTGATTTTGTAGGCAAACATGCACTGATTCTTGGCCGGTCCTACATTGTAGGTCGTCCCTTAGCAACCGCCTTACTGGATCGTCATGCCACTGTGAGTATTGTCCATTCTAAAACAAAAGAAGAAGATAAAGCGAATCTATTGGCGAATGCAGATCTCATCTGTGTCGCCGTAGGTAAAAAATGGTATCTATCGAATCAAAAAGTTAAACCAACGGCATGGATCGTTGATATTGGCATCACCCGAGAAGATGGTCAGATTTTTGGGGATGTTAAACCAGGTCGCCATGTCGCGTTACAAACACCCGTTCCTGGTGGAGTCGGTCTACTGACGCGTCTGTCTTTATTAAAAAATCTTTGGGAAGCCTACACACAACAATTCAAATCAAAAGTAAAAGAAGATTGATTTAGTAATCTAGATTTGCCTTCAATTAATAAAAGCATATAATACCCTTAATATAAGGAGCTTTTTATGGATGCTAAAAAATTAAGACAATTTGCAACTTTGGCGGTGCGCAGAGGTGTCAATGTCAAACCAGGACAAGACGTGATTGTCCACGCTGAACTCGATCAACCCGAATTTATCACGATGGTGGTTGAAGAAGCCTATGCTGCTGGCGCACGCTCAGTTCGCGTGAAATGGACTCATCAGCCCATCAGTCGTGTCAATGCTTTAGAAATGAAAGAAGAAGTGATGGCGGAAATTCCGGAATGGCAACATGCGGAAATGGCGCATAATGTTAAAACTTTACCAGCTCAAATTCATATTCGTTCGGTTGACCCAGATGGCATGAAGGGTACCGATCAAACCAAATTAACGAATGTTGCAAAAATTACCACGCCACAAATTCTTAAATACCGCGAACAAATGGACAATAAGTTTCAATGGACGATTATTGGTGTACCTTCCTTAAAGTGGTCAGAAAAAGTCTTCCCTAAATTAAAGGGTGAAAAAGCGGTTGAAGCGATGTGGGAAGCCATCATCAAAGCAACCCGTGTCACCAACGATCCTTTAAAGGAATGGGATCGTCATAATGCAACCTTACAACAACGAAGTAAACAACTTGATGCGTTGAACTTAGATTATCTTCATTTCCAATCCGCGAACGGAACCGACTTTAAGATTTGGATGATTCCTGAAGCCCGTTGGTTAGGTGGGGGAGAAAAACTCATTGATGGTCACTTCTATAACCCCAACATGCCAACCGAAGAAGTATTTATTACCCCTAAAGCTGGCAAAGCTGAAGGTAAAGTTGTGGCTTCAAAGCCTCTGTCCTATCAAGGTGAATTGATTGAAGATTTTGCAGTCACCTTTGCCGGTGGTAAAGTTGTCAAAGTTGAAGCAAAGAAAAATCAAAAACTTTTAGAACAAATGGTGAAAATGGACGAAGGTGCTTCCCGCATTGGTGAATTAGCTTTAGTCCCATTTGATTCACCGATTCAACAATCGGGTCTTTTATTCTATAACACTTTATTCGATGAAAATGCGGCTTGCCATATTGCGTTAGGTCGCGCTTATGTGAATTCCATTAAAGGTTATGCGACGATGACCCCACAACAACTGACAGAGATTGGTTGTAATCGTTCGATGATTCATGTGGACTTCATGATTGGTAGTCGTGATTTAAAAATCACCGGTTACAATCGTAAAGGTGTTGCCCTTCCTATCTTTGAAAAAGGCAACTGGGCTCCTTCACTTAAATAGTTTTTTAAATGAAGCAATAAAAAAACCTTCACACATCAGTGAAGGTTTTTTACTTATGAACTTAAAACTTATAAATGCAAGTAACGATCAATTTCCCATTGGGAAACATAGGTTCGATATTCGTCCCATTCTTTTTCTTTAGCGAGAATGTATTTATCGTATGTGTGTTTACCAAGGACGGCTAGCATCATCGGATCTTTCTTCATTTCTTTAATGGCATCTTTTAAATTTTCTGGAAGGTTTTGAATGCCTTGTGCTTCACGTTGTTCGCGTGTTAACTCAAAGATATTGTCGTAGACTGGTGGAACGGTTTTAGGATCTTTAGATGCAATTCCTTCTAAGCCTGCTGTCAGAATAAAGGCTAAGGCAAGATAAGGATTGGCGAGTGGATCGACGTTGCGTAATTCAGTTCGCGTAGAACCACCACGGGCTGCAGGAATGCGAATCATCGCGGAACGATTAGCATCAGACCAGCAAGCATAGCAAGGTGCTTCGTAACCAGGAATAATACGTTTATAAGAATTGACCGTAGGATTGGTTAAGGCTGCAATCGATCGTGAGTGATTTAAAATACCGGTCATCCACTTACGGGAAATATCGGATAATTGCATCTCGCCCTTAGGATCATAAAATGCGTTTTCACCTTTGGCGTTTGCTAATGACATATTCGTGTGCATACCCGAACCGTTAATTCCTTCAATAGGTTTTGGCATGAACGTCGCATGTAAACCATGCTTATGAGCGATGACTTTAACGACCGTTTTAAAGAGTTGTAGATTATCACAAGCTTTTAAAACATCTTGGAAACGGAAGTTTATTTCGTGTTGACCCACTGCGACTTCGTGATGGGAAGCTTGCACCATTAAACCTAATTTATCAAGTTCAATCGCGATATCACGACGGGTATAGTTATCACCATCCATCGGCGCTAAATCAAAATAACCAGCATCGTCATTGGGTTCAATGACGGGTTTACCGTCTTTCACTTTAAATAAGAAAAATTCTGGTTCAAATCCAACATTGAGTGCAGAAAACCCAGCATCTTGCATCTTCTTAATTGCTTTCTTAAGAATAAAACGAGGATCACCTTCAAAGGGTTCACCTTTTGGAGTGTATACGTCACACACAAGACGTGCCACTTTTCCTAACGCAAGACTTTCGAACGTAAGTATTTGCCAGGTGGATAAATCTGGATACAAATACATATCGGCTTCTTTGATGCGCACAAAACCTTCAATCGAGGACCCATCAAACATGATTTTGTTATTGAGGGCGTCCTCTAAACGTGAAATGGGCAAATCAACAGATTTGACCATGCCGAGCATGTCGGTAAATTGCATCCTAATAAACCGAACATCCTCTTTCTTAGCAATAGCTAAAACGTCTTCTTTCGTCATGATTGCCATGCCTAACTCCCCCTATGAGATGTTGCCATTATTATAAATTACTAATTGAATTAGTCAAATATAGCTAATCTTCATCATCTTCGGATTCGTCATCTTCTTCGTTGTCATCCTCATCATCATGACGATCGCCTCGAGGTCCGTGGCGGTCATCTTCCCATTCTCCATCTTCACGTTCACCATCTTCGTTAAATTGGACTGCTTGATAACGATAACCGATGATGTCATTTTGATCGTTGAGTACGGGAATGACATAGACTGCTATTTTGCCTTTGATTCTGCCACTACTTCCTTGCATATCAAATTTGATTTCAAGGATCGTTTCCCCGTCTTCCATCTCATATTCGAATTTAAACTTATCCTTGGTACGATTGGTGTCGTTATTTTCAAAGAAACTTAATTCTACGACGGTTTCATCATCTTCAATTTCAAGTTTGAATTCAGAAATGGTCAGTTCACCATTCACCATTTTTATAACTTTGATTTTCGTTTCATCTTCTTCAAACTTATATTCCGTTTCGATATAGTTTGTTTCATCTAGGTTGGCACGAAATACAATTTTGGTTTCATCTTCCTCTTGAGTTTTACTGCCGGTTACATCGTAACGAATGTTGTTATCAATGACCAAGGCACCCGTAAAGGCATAATAGGTTTCTTCTTCAATCACTTCTGAACTTTCAACATTGTAGTAAAGCGCATAAGGGACGGCCAAACCTTCGATGTCATAAACCACAAAGGTATCAAGAAATTCAAAGTTCATGTCGTCTGAAGTTTGGGACACAATCACCGGTGCTTCATTCGTGCCTAAAAATTGTTCAAAGACGGTTAAGTATGGATTCAGTAAGGTCATCGTTTCTTCAAAGTTGATGGTTTCTTTTTCACGTGAAGGTTTTAATTTGATTTGCAAAGATGGATTTAAGAGAGGTTGAGAATTATTGATGGTTAAGTTGGTTAACAATGTCGCGGAGGTGATACTTGAAATAGAGATTGCTTCTTTTTCATTGTTGAGCCGTAAGGGTGGTAACACCACTTGGCTTGATATTGGTAAAGAGGTTTCAGAGGTTTGGGATGATGTAATCGAGGTTAATGTTGAATCACTGGATGGGGCGATTGGATTAGCATTCTGAATGATCATCGCGACTATAAAAATACTGGTGATGACCGTTGCGATGGGTAGAAGCCGAAAGAATGAAAACGTTTCGTGTTTAGGAAAATTGTTTAACATGAAAGGACGAAGGTTAGGCATTTGACCATCTGCTTCTTGTTTAATCTTTTTTAACAGATCTTTTTCGTTCATTTTTTCAAGGCTCCTTTCATTTTTTTAATCGCTTGGTTATATTTCCACGTTACCGTTCCGATGGGTATGTTCATGATTAAGGCAATTTCTCGGTGCTTATATTCACTAATCGCATATAAGAAGAGAATCTTTTGTTCCTCGAGATCTAAGATTTTTTTCGCTAACGTGATCACGGGAGAACCTAAATCATAGATGTCTAGGCTACTCGGCAAGGTCGCTTCTAGGGTTTCTCTTTCTACTTGGGTTTCTCGATCGCGAACCTTGATAAGGTTTAAGGCAGTATTCCGCGCAATGGTGAGAATCCAATTCATCCCGTTCGTTGTCAGTTGGTATTGATGAATATTATCCATCACCTTTAGATACGTATCTTGCATCACATCTTCGGTTAATTGCGTATCGTGCAAATACGGAAGGATGAAAGCGAAGACCCCGCGACGGGTTTGTTCGTAGAGATCTTGCATCGCTTGCTTTTTCCCTTTTTTGATTTGTAAGAGTAATGCGTTAATGGGGTTCATTATGCATAACTTTACACCCAAACGATGTGGACTTCTACCCCTTTACAGGGAGCATCTCAAGGGGACTTAAGATGCTACTTATTTAACAAAGAAGTGCTTGAATTTATTGGTGATTGGATTTGAATATCGAGTAAAGATGAAAAATAAATTGTTTTTTCGTTTATTTTTAACCATTTTTCATCAAAATTGATTTGTTTAATCAACCCTTTTTCACTTATTTTTTTACCATCTTCAAAATAAATCATCGATCCAAATTGACCCTTGGCAATCAGAAGGTTCGCGTTGATAATGGCAGCCTGATCTTGGCTCACGTGAGGTTTTTCAATTCGTGCTTTCGATTGTTTCATTCTCACAATGGTGCCTTTTTGTTCAATTAAGGAAGCATAGGCTGCCCACTTTTTCATACCACGGTCGCTCATTTACGATGACCCCCAATTAAGGTGTGTCGTTCCCGTGTGGTTGATGCTTTTAATAAAGCGGACGTTCTTAAAATAGCATTATGTCCATAGCGTTCTTTAATGTGGGCAATCGTCACTTGTAGACGTCTTTTTTTGTCGGTGGTTTCGGCATCGGTAAATAAATCCAGTTGCTCATGATCTAACGGATTTAATTTACGAAAGGCAAAGGTAATATTACGAATCGGTTTTGGTTCAACATACCGATGATAGATTCTCATTAACGCTTCATAAAGCGTATCTTCATCATCTGTGGCCCGTATCAAACTCATTTGATGTGAAAAACCACCCAAACTCGCAGAGTAACCAATGCTTAGATGGACGAGTGAACTTAACTGACCTTGAAGACGTAAACGCAAGGTTAAATCATCACACATTTCTCGAATGACAACAGGGACCTCGTCGACTGAGTAATCACGATACAGCACTTGACCCATACTAATGCCGGGTTCTTTGGGTTGATATTTTTCACGAATATTGGAGTGATCAATGCCATTGGCGTGGTCATGAAGTTGTTTACCCATCACCCCGTAAAGTGCAATTAATTTGTATTCAGGATATTCAGCAAGATCTTGAATGGTCATAATACCTAGTTGATGTAAACGATGTTCCATGCGTGACGCAATGCCCCACATGTCACCGACTGGTAATGGCCAAAATTTTTCTTGGATATCGTGTTGATGCCAAGTGGCAATACCGTCTTTGGCTTTTTTGGCTTCGATATCTAAAGCACTCTTGGCTAAAAATGGATTATCACCAATGCCGACTGTTGCTAAAAGTTTGAGTTTACGATAAATCGTATCCTTGATGGTCTTCATTAACTCATGAGGCGTTTGTTGGTATAACTTTAAATAAGGACCAAGATTTAAAAAAGCTTCATCCACACTATAAATATGTAAATCATCTTCACCGACAAAATCCAATAGAATCGACATCACTTGCGCAGACTTTTCTAAATACAAACGCATGCTTGGGGTGGCAAAGATAATGTCATCTCGTTTGGGGAGTTCAAAAACGCGTAATCTTGATGGAATCCCTTGCAAACGAAGATAAGGTGAAACCGCCAGGACAATCGTACCTGTACCCCTTGTTTTGTCTGCCACAATTAAGGGTGTTGTATATGGATCTAAGCCTCTTTCAACGCATTCTACCACTGCATAAAAAGATTTGAGATCGAGTACTGCGACCACGGAAGGATAATTAAATGTCGGTTGAATATTTTTTAACATAATAGATGAATGGACTTTTATTTTAGCGAATGCTGGTGTTAGAAATCACGTTAATTTTTTTATGAAAACATTTTAAATTTATTTTCAATTAAAACTATCAAAAAACGAGAGAAAAAGTAAAAATCAAACATCAATTATGCTATATTATGAAGCATGGATATTAATGCATTACTTGAACCTATTAAATTAGCCATTCTCGATATCCTTGCTAACCCCATTATTCTTGATATTGGTTTAGGCATCTTCTTATTGATCATGGCAACAACAGGGGTTAAACGTGGATATTGGTTTGCCCTTTGGAATTTATTTTTTTCTGCGGTTGTTTTATTTATCTTATTAACATTCTTCCTTAATGTTGCCACTGGAGTCGTTAGCAACTTAACTGGTGCTTATTTGGTATTTTCTGACCTTAATATGTCTAGAACCATGGCGATGTTTGGAATCTTACTTGCCGTTTTACTCTTCGGTTGGATTATCTCTGGTTTTATTTATTTAATTTTTACTCCGATCAAAGGCAAAAATTATTCTTATCGTGATTTAGATCCAATGGTGGTTATCAAAGTGAAGTCTTATGGTTTTACCGTAGGATTGTTAGAAGGCATTGCCTATGTTCTCTTATTCAATGTTTTATTAGGGAATATCTCAACGTATTTACCAGAAATTTTCCCCAATCGATTCATCTCTACATTCCTTGAAACCTTAAATCCTAGCAATTCGATTGTGTTAAGTTTCTTGAATAGCGTACTCGGTGACTACGGTAGCGTTTTTCAATTAGGTTAAATTCAATCTACCATAAAAAAACGTCTCTTCTTAGAGACGTTTTTTGTTTGATGGTTTTAGGCTTTAGGAGCTGCTTTTTTTCTTGGCTTCTTCGCAACTTTTGTCACATCTGTTTTTGCTTTTGCCGATTTGACAAGGGGTAATGCAACAGCAGGTTCATACGCGACTTTTTCCATGAAGACATCATAGAATCCATTGCCGATTAAAATCACAAACACACCTAACATTGAAGCTTCAAAACTATTGATGAATGTCACCACGAGGAGGATTAACATGCCTAGGATCGCTAATCGAGGAACATAAGGATAACCCCAAACGCGGTAGGGACGTTCTGCTTCCGGCATGGTTTTTCTGAATTGGAAGACGGATAAGAAAATGAGTGTATTAAAGATTAATGCACCAAATAAAATAATCGACAATAAGTAATTAACATTGTTATAGCCAAGCAAGACAATGATTAAGGAGACGATGGTTTGACCTAGAATCGCCACCCAAGGGGTTTGAAATTTAGCATCAATTTTACCGAAGACACTTGGTAAGGTTTGATCGTCTGCCATCGCAAGGTAAACGCGTGGGAATGAAAGTATCGATCCATTTAAAGAACCTAAAATCGAAATCGCAATCGCACCAAACACCACATAACCTAAAAGGGATAAATCAAAACCTGTAAAGATGGCACCAAAGGCACTATAAACGGCACCTAAATCAAATCCTGCTGCAACAGCGCCTGTGCCAAGTGCGGCTAATGTACCAGCATCAATGATGCGATATAGACCAACCACAAATAAGACATAAACACCCATCACCAAAGCCACGGCAATCGTTAAAGCTCTTGGTAAATCTCTTCTGGCATCTTTCATTTCTTCGGCAACTGTATTGAGGTTCGTCCAACCTTCATAAGCAAATAAGGTTCTAGCAACTGCAAATAATAAACCTGAAATCAATAAACCGGCTTCAACATTTTCTGCTCCATTGCTAGCGATAATATTGGTTTCGGTTCCAAAGAATAGTCCAAATAAAATGATGGTGACTAAAGGTATTAATTTTGCGACGAAGAAAATATTTTGCACTAATTTACCATAGCGAATGCCAAGATAATTAATCACCGACAATACGATGATGGTAATAGCGGCAATCATGCCTACCGTTGTGGCATCAAATCCTGCACCTTCATTCACACCTAACATATAACCTAAAACTTGCGCAAAGAGGATGGCAAGCAAGGCAACTGATCCAGAACTGGATAAGAAGAAGTTGGTAATGCCGGAAAGAAATGCAACACGTTTACCGTATGCTTTTCTTAAATAAACGTAATAACCACCAGTCTTAGGAAATAAGGTTCCAAGTTCAGCATAAGTGAGTGCGGAAAATAAAGTGATAATCCCACCAACTAACCATGCGACAAGAGAAAGGCCTAACGAATTGCTTGCAAGTCCCAGTACCAGCATCGAAAAGAAATAAATACCAGAACCGATCATAATACCGGCCAAGACCGATACACTAGAGAACAATCCTAACTCTTTTTTTAGTTTCATATGAAACCTCCAGTCAATGTTAAAAATAATTTATCAATTCATCCGATAAATTGCAAAGAAAATGATTTCGTGAAAACATTAGTTTTCTTTGATTTTGGTGAGTGCTTGGTAGTGTAGGATAGGCGTTCTAGCTGCAGATACTTCATCCAAACGACCCACTGGGGTGTTATGAGGTGCTGTTTTCACGATGTCAGGATTGGTTGATGCTTCTTGGGCAATTTGTCTGAAGACTTTAATAAATTCATCTAAGGTTTCTTTGGATTCAACTTCCGTTGGTTCCACCATAATCGATTGATCAAAGAGGAGTGGGAAATAAATGGTTGGTGCATGGATGCCAAAGTCCAAACAACGCTTGGCAATGTCTAAGGTTTTCACGCCTGTGGTTTGATCGATGAGACCATTCATCACAAATTCATGCATGCAGGGTTGATCGGCGACAAGCTTGTAAAGATCTTTTAGTGAAGCTTGAATATAATTCGCATTTAACACCGCATTAGGACCTACATTCATCAAATCTTGGGCGACTGTTCGAATATAAGAATACGCACGAATCACGACGAGGAAGTTACCATAAAAGCCACCAACTTGGCCGCAAGAAGTAGCAGGATAGTCAAAGCGATATTGATTGTTGTCTTTTACGACAACTGGTTTTGGTAGGTATGGGACTAAATGTTTAGCAACACTGACAGGACCCGAACCAGGACCACCACCACCATGAGGTGTGGAAAAAGTCTTATGAAGGTTCATATGCATGATATCGAAACCCATATCACCGGGACGCGCTAATCCGAGTAAAGGATTGAGGTTTGCACCATCGTAATACAAGAGGCCACCGACATCATGAACAAGTTTTGCAATCGTTAAAATATCTTTTTCAAATAAACCGACCGTATTCGGATTGGTTAACATGATGCCTGCAACTTGATGGTTTAACACTTGTTTTAAAGCATCAACATCCACCATGCCATTCTTTGATTTAATGGTAATGGTTTCATAACCTAACATCATCGCACTGGCAGGATTGGTTCCATGTGCAGAATCAGGAATGACGACTTTGGTACGTTGCACATCACCACGGGCCTCATGATAGGATTTCATGATCATTAAACCAACAAGTTCACCATGGGCACCCGCAAAGGTATTCAAAGATGTGCCACCCATTCCCGTGACTTCGTTTAACATATTGGCCATATCGTAATAAATCTTCAATAAAGGTTGAATGGTGTCCAATGGTTGCGTTGGATGAATGAGTTTAAATCCATCTAAACTTGCCATTTCATCGTTTATTTTTGGGTTGTATTTCATCGTGCATGAACCAAGCGGATAGAATCCAGATTCGATGCCAATATTTTTTTGTGAGACTTTGGTGTAATGACGAACAATATCAAGTTCACTCACTTCTGGTAAAGATGCTGCTTCTTGACGGAACAAAGAAGCATCTAAGTTTGCTTGATTGGTTTTGGTAATGCCTGTTTCAGGTAATTGGTAACCAACACGACCATTTGAAGATAATTCAAAAATAAACTTAGTGTAAGTCATGTTGCACCTCCTTGATTGCTTGGACGAGTGCATCGATATCTTCCTTTGTTTTGGTTTCACTTCCGTAAACCACAACTTGATTGGTGTTGATTGGGAATCCAAATAAATAACCTTTTTGGACCAATGCTTTTTCTAATTTTTTCACATCAACCTTAGAGGTTAAGGTGCATTCATACGCATATGGGGCCTTAAAGGTTTTGGTAAATAAACCAGTTAGCATCAATTGATCAACGAGATATCGTGTGACCAAACAAGCTTGATCAAATGCTTGAACCAATCCTTTTTTGCCCATCGTACTCATATAGATGGTTGCTTGTAAGGCGAGTAAGGATTGATTGGAACAAATATTGGAATTGGCTTTTTCACGACGAATATGTTGTTCTCTGGTTTGCAGGGTTAAAACAAATCCTCGTTGCCCGCGATTGTCTTTGGTGAATCCACAAATGCGACCTGGCATTTTTCTCACCCATTCGTTGAGGGTGGTGAGATAACCTAAATACGGACCGCCAAAATTAGGATTGAGTCCTAATGATTGAGCTTCACCGCAAACGATATCGGCACCTAATTCTCTTGGCGTTTTTAATCTCGCTAATGCAAAGGGATCATTATAAGAAATCACCAATGCTTTTTTTGCTTTAATCATTGGAGATAGTTGATTAAAATATTCGATTAAACCAAAGCGATTTGGATATGAGAAAATCACGCCTGCAAAGGGTGCTTCCATTTCTTTCATCAGTTGAGGTTGGTCGATTAAACCATCTTTGGGTTGAATGACGGTTAAGGTTACACCACGGTGTTTCGCATAGGTCTTAATCACTTCTTCCGCTTGCGGAAGTAAAGGTGATGCCACAATAATACGTTTAATGGATGTCACAGCAACAGCCATCATCATCGCTTCGGATAAAGCAGTTGGGCCATCATACATCGAAGCATTCGACACATCCATGCCTGTTAATTGGGTAATCATCGATTGCCACTCAAAAATATATTGTAATGTTCCTTGCGCAACTTCAGGTTGATAAGGTGTGTAAGATGTTAAAAATTCTTGTCGAGAACTCACCGCATCGATAATCGCCGGCCTTTCATGTTCATAAACACCAAAGCCTCTAAACGATTGAAGGACTTGACCTTGATTAGCCTTTAAGTGCTTTCTTAATTGACTTTCTGATAGTCTTGGTAAGATTTGATATGGTTTCTTTAAGCGAATGGATGCTGGAATATCATGGAGTAAATCATCCATTTTTTGAACGCGAATCACCTTCAACATCGATTGTTGATCGGCCTCGGTTAAAGGCAAATATTTAAACATACTTTACGCCTCCAATGAACTATTTAGGTAAGGCGTCGTAAGCAGCTTTAGATAACAGTTGATTGAGTTCAGCAGGATTCGAAATTTTAACTTTAATGATCCAATGATTTTCTGCGTCTTGGTTAATCAAATCCGGACTAGAGACGAGTGCTTTATTGATTTCAACAATTTGTCCAGAAACAGGAATATATAAATCCGATGCTGCTTTGACGGATTCAACAACTCCAAATACATCATTTTCTTTAAATGTTTTGCCGACAGCGGGAAGATCAACGAAGACGATCGTCCCTAAACTTCCTTGTGCATAATCGGTGATGCCGATTGTTGCAATATTCTTTTCTAAAACAACCCATTCGTGCGATGGTGAGTATTTTTTTTCACTCATATGTTTCTCCTAACGTTTATATTGTTTCTGCATAAATATCATATCACGAACCACTGCTTCAATAGGTGTGGTTCTCATCATCACGGTGACCTTGGTTCCTACCGTTGTAAAGGGTGTTTCTAGAATGGCCATTGCTAAGGCTTTGGTTGAATCTGGAAGAATATAACCTGTGGTAATCAGACCAACTTGTTTGCCATTCACCAGAACCGGATACTCGGCCCTAGCAACGCCACGACCGATCAGTTCTATGCCAACGAGTTTTTGTTTGACGCCCTTTTGGATTTGTGTGACCAGTGCATCTTTACCAATAAACGTTTTTTGAGTTTTTACCGCGAATTGAAGTCCGGCTTCAATCGGAGAAATGTGCTCTGAAATTTCATGGGAATAAAGTGGTAAGGCTGCTTCAAAACGAAGCGTATCACGTGCTCCTAAACCACAGGGAGAAACTCTTTCATCATTCACTAATGCAATCCATAAGGATTGGATTGTGCTCAAATCACCATATATCTCAAATCCATCACTACCGGTATATCCAGATCTAGAGATGATGAGTTCTTTTCCTTGATATCGTGTAATTTGATAGGTCATGAACTTTAACTCACTTAATTCAACTTTCTTTGTGATTTTGTCTTGAAGAACCACTTCTGAAAGAGGTCCTTGTAACGCAAGTTGAAGAAGGGTGTTGGTGACGACTTCAATTTTTACATCAAAGTTTCCTTTATGTTGATTCATCCATTCGATATCCACTTGCGCATTAATGGCATTGATGACGAGTAATATTTTCTTGGGATTAAAGACGTAGGCAATTAAATCATCGATTGGATAACCTTTTTCATTGCACATGAGGGCGTATATAGCTTTGTTTTCAGGTTGACCTTGAATTTGGTTCGTGACCAAGGATTCAACAAATGGTAAGGCATCTTTGCCCGTGACATAGACTCGACCCATATGAGAGACATCAAAAACGCCTGCTGATTGACGAACCGCGCGGTGTTCTGCAACCAACCCTTTATATTCTTGTGGCATGGTAAAACCACCATAAAAGACAATTTTTGCACCTAATTTAACATGTTCTTCGTGGAGTGGAAGTTTGGCCATAATTCACCTCTATTGGAATTCATTTTATCTTATGAAGGCAAAGCAAGGTATAAGAAAATAATCGTGATAAAATTAGACTATGAAACAACATAATTATTTAATCGTCGTGGATGTTCAAAAAGATTTTGTCGATGGGGTGTTAGGTACACCAGAAGCGGTCGCCATGATCCCTTATTTAGTCAATAAAATTAAAGGTTTTAAAGGTGAAATTATCTTTACCCAAGACACGCATGATAAAGGTTATTTATCGACCATTGAAGGAAAAAAACTACCGGTCATCCATTGTGTTAAAAACACTCCAGGATGGCATTTTGAAGCTGCCATCTTACCTTATACAAAAGGTAAAAAAGTCTTTCAAAAACCCACATTTGGTTCCGAAAAATTGGTCAAATACATTAAGAAGCAACACCAAATTTCACCTATTCAATCTCTAGAAGTGGTGGGGATATGTACGGATATTTGTGTCATTTCGAACGTAATGATGTTAAAAGCCGCTTTTCCCAATATAAATATTAAAGTAGATGCAAAAGCTTGTGCTGGTGTCACGCCACAAAGTCACATGCG
>JBBAWZ010000001.1:18501-278658 GCA_040396875.1 Bacilli bacterium | reverse complement strand
TAAAAACCCGCGATTGCGGGTTTTTTTAATTCATTGGTGCAGGTAGGGAGACTCGAACTCCCATGGGTTACCCCATACGCCCCTCAAACGTACGCGTCTACCAGTTTCGCCATACCTGCGCGAATAGTATTATAACCAAACCCCTTGAAAATTAAAAGAAATTGAATAAAAAGTTCGCAAGTAGAAAATAGATTAGTAAGGTACTAAAGTCCACAATCGTCGTTAAAAAAGGCGAGGACATAACTGCTGGATCTTTTTTTAGTTTCAGCGCTAATAAAGGAATAAGACTTCCAAGCATTTTTGAAATAATAATTGAAATTAGTAAGGTTAAACTCACTAATCCAGAAATCCTGATTATAAATAACCACCAAGATGGTTCATACATGGTTATTCCCATGTCTAATGGCAATCGGATAAATCCTGTTGCCAATTCAAATAAAATAAAGGCAAAGGTAAACAGAGAGGTAAGTAATGCAGTGAAAATGGATACCTTTAATTCTTTACGAATTACAAATTGAAAGTCTTTTGCCGTAATTTCTTTAACTGCGATCGCACGAGTAATGATTGCTACGGATTGATTACCGGTATTCCCACCAGTATTCATGATGCCAGGAATAAATGCAGTAAGGATAACAACACTTTCTAAAATACCTTGGAACTGATTGATGGTAAATGTAGAAATCGCACCAATCACCATTAACCCTATAATCCATGGAATTGACTTCATCACAATCGCAGATGGTTTGATGAGGCGGTATTGATCATCAATAGGTTGGACTGCCGCCATCTTTAAAATATCTTCGGAGGCTTCTTTTTCAATGACATCCACGATATCGTCGATGGTGATAATTCCCACTAAATGTTTGGATTCATTTAAGACAGGAATTACGGATAAATCGTATCGCTTAAATAATTGAGAAACTTCTTCTTGATCGGTATGCACCTGGCAAAAAATGAAGTCTTGATTCATCACGTCTTTTACAAGTTGATTGGATTCATGAAAAACGACGTCTTCGATATAAATAATACCTTTTAGAAAACGGTTTTGATCGACAATAAAGTTTGAATAAATCGTTTCTTTATCTCGCCCTGTTTTTCTAATTTTTTCTAAAGCTTCTCCGATGGTGGAATTTTCGGGAATGGTGATGTACTCGGTTGTCATAATACTACCGGCAGAATTAGGTTTGTAATTGAGTAAAATATTAATTTCTTGTCGAAGAGATGGGTCTGCTACCTTGAGTATTTTTGAAACTAAATTAGCAGGCATGTCAGAAAGAAAATCAGCGATATCATCCTGGTAAGAGTGGTTTAAAAGTTCGATTAACTGTTTATCCGTGAAAATATGAATGAGTTTTTCTTGTTGCTCGGTAGAAAGATGAGAGAATAACTCCGCTGTATGATCAGAATTACATGTTCGGAAGATAAAAAGTAAATCTTCTGGGTGATCTAGGTGGTTAACGAGTGTGGCGAGGTCGATAATATGAAAACGATCAAATAACGCTCGAAGTTTTTTGACGTCTTTTTGTTTGAGATACTGATTTAATGTCTTAATTTGAATAAGTTTTGCCGACATATCTTACTATTTTACTCTACTTTCGTTAAAATGAAATCAATAGAATGCAAATTAACCAATTTAAACCAAAGGTGAGTCCATCAAGAACCCCTTCCATTTTTAATCTCATTTTTTTGGTTTTTTCGATTGGATTAGGTATCGTTATCTCATTTATCTCAATTTTTAATGATTTAGAAGCTTTTGATTGGCGAAACTTTTTTATGTTTGAACAGACATGGTTAAACGATGATGTGATGTTAAGTATTTCATTCTTGATGTTTACGATTATCGTCATGAGTAGTGGTATTCGATTTCATATCTTGCTTAAGGATCAAGACAATAAGATCAGTTTTTGGCAAAGTTTACGTTTTGGAATTTTAGCTAGATATTATGTATTAATTACACCATGGGGGTTAGGATCACAACCTATTTTGATAGGTCTAATGTACCAAAAAGGTATCACAATTGGAAAGGCAACTTCCACCGTGATGATCGACTTGTTATTGATGAGACTAGCGATGAGTTTGATTGCTTTGATGGGTTTAATTTTCTTTGGAACCTTGATAAATCCGACCTTGCTAATCTTCGCATGGATTGGTTTTGGTTTTACATGTTTATTTCCTGTCATCTTAGTGTTAGCATCGTTGAGTAAAACAATTGAAAGTTTGATTCTCAGTTTTATCAAACTATTTTTTCCTAAACAAAGTCAAACTTGGAATTTTGCAATTTCATCAAGTCTTACTCAATATAGAATCGTCTTTCAAAACTATCGACATCAAAGTCATAAATTATGGATGGTTTTGTTATTTTCTTTGGTTTCACAAATTGCATTGTTGAGCACGTCGTTTTTCATATTAAGCACCTTTCCTCAAACCAATTTGAATCAAGCAAGTATGGGATTCAATTATGTGAATGTGTTGATGATGATGGCACTGGCAAATGTCGTATTGGGTATTGCTCCCACATTAGGAAGTGCAGGGGCTGCAGAATTTACTTTTACAACAGTGTTTTCAGTTTTTATAACAGGGCAATTCCTTGTAATTGCCATTTTTTTATGGCGATTTTTATTATTTTATATTTGGCTCATCTTAGGGGTTTCCTTTACGATAATTGAACAATTTAAATTGCAGAAAAAAATGCAACAGAAACAATTGAATCTCACCTTACCTTTAAAGGTATTTATCTTTAATGATGGATTTTTTCCTCTCATTGATGGTGTTGTAAGAGCAGTTGATGCTTATGCACGCTATTTAGTAAGTAAGGGGATTGATGTCACAGTGGTCGTACCTTTTAAGGGTGATACCACAAAGTATCCTTATCGTATTTTGCCAATTCCACAAATTAAAATACCGCGTGTTTTTTATCCAATTCCATATGGATTTAACCGTCGCAAAATTATGCAAGCAATCTCTTATGAAGGTCCCACGATTTATCATGCACACACACCTTTTTTACTTGGTCATTTTGCTCTTAGAATGGCTCATAAAAATAAAGTTCCACTTGTGACAACTATTCACAGCAAATATTATGATGATTACTATGCTGCAACAAAAAGTAAATTTTTAGCTAACATATTGAAGTATTTTACGATTCGTTATTTCTCAAAATCAAATGCCATATGGACTGTTTCAAAGGCAACGGTCAATACGATCAAGGAATATGGATTACATGATCGATCGATTAAAGTCATTACCAATGGAACAGATATCGAACCCATTCCAAATGATGAAGATGAAATCATTCAATTAAGAAAAACATTTGGTATTCGCTTGAATACGAAAACAATTTTATTTGTAGGTCAATTAATTTGGCAAAAGAATCTAAAACTAATCCTAGACACGATTAAAGAGCTCGATAAAGCAGAAGATACGTACCAAATGATCTTGGTTGGAGAAGGTCGTCATGAAAAAGACATTAAGCAATATGCCAGAGATTTATCAATTAAAACCCACTTGATATTCACTGGGAAAATATCAAATTATAAAACTCTTTCTGCTTTATATTCTCTTTCTAATTTATTCTACTTTCCTTCTGCTTATGATAATGATCCACTTGTACTCAAAGAAGCGGCTGTTCATGGCTTACCTTCATTAGTATTGAGCGAAACCTCGATTGCTAACCTAATTTCTAATAATGTAAATGGATTTGTAGAATCGGGTAGTGCTAGGGAATTTTCAAATAGAATTGTACAAATTTTAGCGAACCCTAAAGAACTCAAATTGATTGGTGCTAAGGCTAAAATTGACCTCGTTATACGCTGGCCAGAAACATTAAAAGACTTAATCAAGAATTATCAAGAAATCATCAATCATTACTACTCTAAATAAAGAATCATATATAATGTTGAAGGTAAAAAAATGAAAACAATTTTAATTGAAACATCTGCACGTCACATCCACCTTACGCAACAAGACTTAGAAATTCTATGTGGAAAAGGTTTTCAAATGCAATCTGTCAGACCTTTATCGCAACCAGGTCAATATGTTTCGAATGTACGATTATCACTCGTTGGTCCAAAAAGAACATTTGAAAATGTCGTTGTATTAGGTCCAGTAAGACCGGCGTCACAGGTCGAAGTATCTGCTACCGAAGCAAGAATGTTAGGCATTAATCCTCCAGTTCGTGAATCAGGAGACATCCAAGGTTCAAGTCCTATCACGATTCTTGGTCCTAAAGGGCAAATTCAGTTAATGATTGGATGCATCATTGCTAAACGCCATATTCACATGACGCCTGAAGATGCGAATACTTTCCAGGTAAAAGATAAGCAAATCGTTTCTGTGAAGGTTGCCTCACCCTCACGATCATTAATCTTTGGAGATGTCATTATTCGCGTAAGAAAAGATTTTTCACTTGCAATGCACATTGATACCGATGAAGCAAATGCTGCCGGCTTAAATGGTGATACGCAGGGAGAATTAATCAAGTAGATTGCTTTTATTTTTACGTGTATTTTTGTATAATATTTCTAAGGCCATATCCCGACACTGTGTAGACGAACCGACCACAGTAGCAACTCTAGATTTCTAGTAAGTGCTGGTTCAAGCAGAGTTCCACCTCTGAACGATATGAGCGAAAGTCGTACACACTTTCCATCGTGGAAAGTTTTTTTATTCAAGGAGGATACATGAATGAAAGAAGAAATGGTTTTTACCTCGGAAGCAGTTTCTGAAGGTCATCCTGATAAGGTTTGTGATCAAATTGCCGATGCAATTTTAGATGCTTGTTTGGCCCTTGACCCCCAAGCACACGTTGCCATAGAATGTTTCGCCGCTAAGCAAAAACTACTTATTGGTGGTGAGGTAAGATTTTCTTCACCAACCATAAAAAGACCGGATATGGTTGCGATTGCTAAGCAAGTGATGAAAGAAATTGGATATACCGATCCCAAATTAGATTTTTCAATCAATGAAGTTCAAGTATTTGATTGGGTTCAAACACAATCCGAAGACATCAATCAAGCGGTGACAAAAGCTGAAACGACCGCAGGCGATCAAGGTCTCATGTTTGGTTTTGCTACGGATGAAACAGAAGGAAAAATGCCATTAGCCATTGTCCTAGCTCAAAAATTAGTTAGAGTGGCATCTAGACTTAGAAAACAAGGTCAATTTCCTTATGCAAGACCTGATATGAAATCGCAAGTCACAATTGCATATTCAGGTAAAAAAATAAAGGTTGATAAAGTTGTCATGTCCATTCAACACGATCCCAAGACTCCCTTTTCAGAATTTAAAGAGTTTATATCTGAAAAAATAATCAAACCAGTTGTTCAATCATTTAACTTAAATTCTGATTATGAAGTTTATATCAATCCATCCGATCGTTTTGTCATTGGTGGTCCTGCTGGTGATACCGGTTTAACGGGTAGAAAAATCATTGTCGACACATACGGTGGGTATGCGCGACATGGTGGTGGCTCCTTTTCTGGTAAAGATGCCACAAAAGTCGACCGATCGGGCGCATACTTAGCACGCTATATTGCTTTAAATTTAGTTGAAGCAGGTGTGGCAAAAAAAGTAGAAGTTCAAATTGCTTATATTATTGGACAAGCCAATCCAGTTTCCTTAACGTTATTTACATTTGGAACCTTGAAAAAAGGATTAACTGAATCAAAGGTTCTGCAAGTTGTTAAAAAGGTATTCTTTTTTAAACCTGGTGAGATTATTCAACGTTTCTCTTTAAATCGTCCAACTTTTAAATATCGAGATTTAGCAATATATGGACACTTCGGAAGACCTGATTTAGATGTTCCTTGGGAAAAAACTGATAAAGTAAGTGAAATTCAAAACTTATTATTTTAATAATTAGCGTTACCACTACCTTATTCAAAGTAAACTTGAGATAATATGAGTACAAGGAGTGGCATATGAAATACCAAATCGTCGGTAAGAATATTGACGTTACCAGTGCTATTTCGAATACGATTCAAAAGAAGCTCGATCATCTTAATAAGTTTTTCGTTATCAAGGACGATGTAACCTGTCGAGTCGTGGTTCGTTCTTATAAAGTTGGTGCGAAAGTTGAAATTACGATTTTTACGCCGATGATGGACGTGAGAGCTGAAGTCAAAAACGATGATCTTTACGCTGCAGTTGATTTAGCTTTAGATAAACTAGACAATCAACTTCGAAAATTAAAGACACGCATCAAAAGTTATAAACATCCAAGTTTAGGTGAATCGATTATTTTGGACGCCATAGAAAACGAAAAAGTTCAAAGCAAAAAAGATGAAGTCGTCCGAACAAAGTCCATCTTTTTAAATCCGATGACGATGGAAGAAGCGATTACAAGAATGGAAGCTTTAGGTCATAACTTCTTTATTTACCTAGACATCGAAGATAAACAAATCAGCCTTCTATATCATCGACAAGATGGTGGTTTTGGTTTAATTCAAGCTGAAAATAAATTACAATAAATCATGCCAAAATTGTTCGCGATTGATTTAGATGGAACCTTATTCTATCCAAAGAAAAGGATTCGCTTAGTATCCAAAGAGAATGTTGCATTCATAAAATTTGCCATTGCTCAAGGTCATCAAGTCGTTTTTGTCACGTCTAGAAATCGTCAATTCGTTGAAAAAGTTTTAAAGCAAATTAATGTAGATATTGATTTTGTATGTCGAAATGGCTGCATGGTTGTTCACAATCATCAAGTTATTCTTGATCAATCGATGACGTCCAAAGATGTAGAAGATGTAACGCAATATATTCAAAATAGGCATCCACGATTTATGTTCTCAATTGACACCAAAAATGAATCCAATATTGTCTATACATCCAATTATGTTTGGTATTTAGATTTAATTTATCGTTTATATTATCTTTTACAAGGCCGGTATCGTGAGGCTTATAAAAAAGATAATGCTTATTTCATTAAACAAGTCAAAGGTGACGCTATCATTCAACGCTTGTTGATTTATTTTGGCATCAGTAAAAAGGGCAAAAAGGTAGCCTTAGAAGAAAGTAAAAAATTAAAGAAGAAATTCCCTCAACTTGAAATTGCTTGGATTAACGGATTGATTGAGGTGGCTACGTTAGGGACCAATAAAGCAACCGCTTTAAAATTATTGATTGAAAAGAAGGGCATTCTACCAAAAGATGTCATTGTCGTCGGTGATTCTGGTAATGATATTCCGATGTTTAAAGCATTTTCTCAAAGTTATTGTATGGATCACGCCCATCCTGAAGTCAAAAAGTATGCTAAACATTTAATTAAAAGAGTTTATAACTTAAAAGAAATCATCAAATGAATTCAATTGAAATTCTCTGTTAAAATTGCTAAAATCTCAATAGGAAAATATCATGACCAACAATAAAAAAACCCGTTTAACTTTGCCACAACAAATTTGGGGTGGTTTATCATTACTTCTCTTAGTTTCAGGTTTAGGCCTTGCCATCCTGGGATTTCTTCGTGATTTAATCAATTTACCTTATGATCAAAATTGGATTCGAATTGCCGAAAACGCAATGAATGAATTTCTTTCCACTAATTATTCATGGCAAATTTGGGGAAGTTTATTCATGGGTCTCGGTGCCCTTATCTTTGGACTTTTAATGCAACGACTTGCTAGTGAAGAAGAAAAACAACTGGAAAAATCTCAACGTCGCGCGCAACGTTTACAAGATGCTAAGATTGCTGAATAGGCAATCTTTTTTTTCGATAACACAATGAAAACTCGTTATTACAATGGTCGCTTTTATACTTTAATGAAAGATCAACCTTACGTTGAAGAAATGTGGGTTGAAAATGGAAGGATTGTTCATTTAGGTCACCATCGGCAATGGAAAGCACAAGCCTCAATTGATGTCCAAGGGTGGATGGGTTTACCTGGCTTGGTTGATGCCCACTTACATATTTTAGGATATGGCGAAAAACTTACACTTCTGCAATTAAATAAATCTATCGATAAAAAAGAAATCTTAAACAAGATTCGTACACATCTGAAAGGTCCATTCTTATATGTGCAAGGGCATGTAGAGCAGAATTTGACGAAGCATGACCTTGATAAACAATCCTCAACAGTCCCCATTTTACTGAGACACGCGGATTATCATGGTGCGACGGTCAATCAAGCTTTATTAAATCGAATTGGGTTAGAAAACCACCCTACTGGTATCCTGCACGAGGCTGATGCGATGAAAGCAGTTCAAAGCATACCCAAGTATAAAAAATCTGAACTTACTTCAATGATTGTGCGAGCGATTAAGCAATTACAGGCCTATGGGATTACTGGTGGGCATAGCGATGATCTTTATTATTTTAATGGTTATAAAGAAACCTTAGAAGCTTTTGAAGATGCATTAAAAGTCGTTCCTTTCCGAACCCATCTATTAATTCACCATCAAGAATTAGGTCCATTTCTTGAAAGTAAACGCCCCTGGTTAAATCAGAATCCATATTTACAATTAGGTGCCATTAAGACCTTTTATGATGGTACGATTTCAAGTCAAACAGCGTTGATGTCGCATCCTTATCAACATACCAATACCTCTGGAGAAAGACAATTTAGTTTAAAGGATTGGGAAGCTTTATTAATTCGCATACGACAAGCAGGATTACCGATTGCAATTCATACGATTGGAGACCAAGCCTTGGATGAAGTTGCAGATTGGTTAACAAAATATCCTGTAAAAACTGGTCTACATGATCGGATTATTCATGCTTCATTTGCAAAAAAATCCACCATTCAAAAATTAAAAAAGCTTTCCTTGATCTTTGATATCCAACCCCAATTTATGTCGTCTGATCTTCCTTGGGCATTAGATATGATTTCACCAAAAACAGAACTCATTTATCCTTGGAAACAATATCATCGTGCCAATCTTGTATTGTGTGGTAGTAGTGATGCACCCGTGGAAATTCCTAATCCGCTTTTAGGCATCAAGGCTTTAACCCAGCGTATCAGTGATCACAACCAACAAGTTTATCAACCCGAAGAAAAACTAACGATGCTTGAAGCGATTAAGCTTTACACCATCGGCGCGAATGCACCCACTTATGATTTAGCCCATCGTGGAACTTTTAAAGTTGGAAATTTGGCAGATTTTACGTTTTTTAGTCAAGATTTTTTACAAGATGAAACGACACTAAATACCACAGCAGTGATGATGACTGTGATTGATAATCAAATTGTTTATCAAAAAACTAAATAATTAAAAGCGACAATGCCATAACGGCCATGCCACCGATTAATCCAAGAATGGATAAATGGTGATGACCATATTTTTCAGATGTAGGTAGTAATTCATCTAAAGATATGTACACCATAATGCCAGCGACAAATGGAAAAATTACACCGAAGACACTTGTGGGTAAAATCGAAGAAAATATTAAAAATCCAATTAGCGCACCGATGGGTTCTGCTAAACCAGATAACAAAGCTAGGTTAAAGGCTTTCACACGATTTTTTGTGGCTTGATAAATAGGAAGGGCAATTGCAATTCCTTCCGGAATATTGTGAAGCGCGATCGCTACCGTAATCCCTATACCCAATCGAACATCTTCTAATGCAGCATAAAAGGTCGCCATACCTTCTGGAAAATTATGCAATGCAATCGCAAAAGCTGAAAATAAACCCATTCTCATTAAACTTGAGGTTTGATTTTTTTCCTTAATTTCGTGAGGATTTTGTTCGTGAGGTATAAGTTGATCAATCAATAAAATAAAAATGATGCCAACAAAAAAACCTCCGATTGCAATCCATTCACTAACAGAGGAGGAAAAATTTTGATTTAATGCTACTAAACCTTTGGGAATAATTTCAAGGAATGAAACATAAATCATCACACCAGCTGAAAAACCTAAGCTTGAAGCAAAAAACTTAGCGTTATTTGCAAGTTTTGTGAACGCTAATAATCCACCAATACCAGAGGCTAATCCGGCAAACAAGGTCAACAATAAGGCAAAGATGATATTCACTTTTATATTTGGCGGAGAAAGAGGGATTTGAACCCTCGCGCCCGGTTAAGGACCTACAAGCTTTCCAAGCCTGCCCCTTCAGCCTCTTGGGTATTTCTCCGTGATAATGATTATAACAAAACTTACCCAATGGCAACACCAATAAGTGTTAAAATATCGGAGATGAAACAAATTACCATCACCGCTCAAACTGCGAACCAAAGAGCTGATAAATTTATGCGAAAATGGCTAAAAGAAGCACCTTTGTCATTTATCTATAAATTATTCAGAAAAAGGGACGTCAAAATTAATGGCAAAAGGATTTCGATTGAGTATATTTTAAAAGAAGGCGACATCCTTGAAGCTTACGTTCATGATGATCAATTACAAGATTTTACAGTTCATCGACGCTATCAAAAAAAGTTACTCGAATTACCGATTGTTTACGAAGATGATCATTGCATGATGATTCATAAACCCAAAGGATTACTTGTCCAAGGTGAAGATGATACGCGCCAGCATACCCTAACCGAAATGGTCATTGAGCATCTCTATGCAAAGGGAGAATTTGAACCTAATGAGCCTGGATTCACTCCTGCTCCAGGGCATCGTTTAGATCGTAATACCAGCGGTTTGGTTCTATATGGAAAAACCATCGAAGGGTTACAAGCGTTGCACCGATTATTTAAAGATAAAGAAGATATGAATAAGCAATATCTTGCTTTAGTCGTCGGCCAGTTAAAAGGTCAAGGTAAAATTGATTTACCCCTCGTAAAAGATGATGCTAAAAAAATGGTGTTTATTGCCAACCGTGATCAACAAGGATTATCTGCTTTAACAGAGTATGAGGTCGTTAAAGATTACGGAAACTTCACGTTAATCAAAGTCCATTTAATTACAGGAAGAACCCACCAAATAAGAGTGCATATGCAAGCGATACAACATCCGATTGCAGGAGATCGAAAATATGGTGATTTTAAGGCAAATAAATGGTTGTTGGAACAATATAAATATGAACATCAATTTTTACATGCGACCGAATTAAGTTTTGGGGAAATTTCAGGTGTTCTAAAAGGTTTATCCAATAAAACCTTTACAATTAAATTAGATAGAACAGAAGAAGAATTATTGGTAAAATTATCTTCATGAAAACCACTCCGAATTCGCAATACCAACATTGGCTTAATCATCCTAAAATGGCTGCTAATTTAAAATTACAATTAAAGGCATTTAAGCCTGAACAAATCGATGATGCATTTTTCAAAGATATTGAATTTGGAACTGCCGGCATGCGAGGCATTATGGGTTTAGGGACTAACCGAATTAATGAATTCACCATTAGGAAGGTGACAGTTGCTTATGGTTTGATGCTTCGCCAACTCTATCCAAAATCATTACAAAGAGGGGTTGTCATCGCCCATGATAATCGGCGAAATGCAACTTCCTTTACCACGCTTACTTCTCAAATTCTCAACGAAATGGGAATTCATACGTATATCTTTTCAGAACTCGTACCCACACCGTTATTATCCTTTGCAGTGAGGCATTTAAATTGCTTAGGTGGCATTATGCTAACTGCTTCCCATAATCCAAAAGAATACAATGGTTACAAAGTTTATGATGAACAAGGCTGTCAGCTTGTGCCCCACAAAATTGAAACACTCATCGATATACTTTCAACCTTACCAGAACCTTTAGAAGTAACCATTCCTACTTTTGAACCTAAAGGAAAAATTAAAACCGTTCGTGAAGAAGTGGAACTTACTTATCTTAAAATGGTTAAGTCTTTACAGATTCAACCCAATTTAAAAAAACATGAATTTAAAATCATTTTTTCCCCTCAACATGGCGCAAGTTATCGGATCCTTCCTTCATTATTTCGTTCGCTAGGATATGATGTGTTTGTCGTTCCTGAACAAAGTCAACCTGATCCTGATTTTTCCGGAACATTATCTCCAAATCCAGAAGAAAAATTAGCTTATGAAAAGGCAATTCAATACGCTCAAAAGTCTAAGGCGGCGTTAGTTATGGTCGCCGATCCTGATGCTGATCGTGTTGGTTTGGCGTACCGAGATATCGCTGGCCATTATCAATTACTAGATGGAAATCAATCTGCGGCTTTGCTAATTGAATACCTTTTATCACAACGTCAAAAGTTACAAACCTTACCTTCAAATGGTGTTATTTATGACACGATTGTGACATCACCGCTTGGTCGAAAAATTGCCAAACATTACAAATTGAAGACTGAAACTTTTTTAACAGGATTTAAATTTATTGGCGATCGAATTGAATTTTATCAACATCACGCTGGGCCTCAATTCATCTTTGGTTATGAGGAATCCTATGGTTGTTTGATTGGTGATTTTGTTAGAGACAAAGATGCCATACAAGCTCTCACACTTTATGCAGAAATGGCACTTTATCATTCTTTAAACGGTATTGATTTAGGTCAAGCTCTCGATCGGTTATATCAAACCTACGGGTATCACCTTGATAAACAATTTTCATTGAGTTTATCTGGGGTCGAAGGCGAACATTTTCTTAACCAATTGATGAATAAAATTCGTCAAACACCATTTAAGCCATTTCAGCAATATAAAGTTGTATTGTTTGAAGATTACTTATCCCAAGTTTCTAAAGATGATAAAGGGCATGTTTCAGCGATTGCCTTACCACAAGCAAATGTAATTAAACTTAATTTCAATGATGGCTCAAGTATTGTGGTACGTCCAAGTGGAACAGAACCAAAGTGCAAATTTTATTTTTTAATCAATGGGAAAAGTTCACTTGATGTTCAAACCAAACTAAATGAATATTTACGTACTTTTTCTTTGTTCTATTTAAGTGAAGATAAACCTTTAAAATAACGTTGTAACTCATCAATAATGCCATCATGTTGATTATCTTTTTTTGTTAAAAATTTTCCATACTTTTTAATATGGGAATCTGCATTTTTCATCACATAACTTATCGATGCAAGTTGTAACATCTCTTTGTCATTTTCGGCATCACCAAAACTCATAAAGTATTTTCTCGGGATACGATATTGTTTTAACAAGGATAATAAGGCTGAACCTTTTGATATATGTTGATAATAAATTTCGCAAAATTGAGAAGAACCCCAAAAGCGAACTTTTAAGCCGGAATGCTTCTTCACAGCCTTAAAGACCATTTGGTCAAGCTTTTGATTTCGCTTTTTAACTTTAAGAATCATCGTCATTGGATTTTCGTTTAAGGTGTTTTCAAGTGGACCATAAATGATGTTCATATTGTCATGCCAAAAAAAGGATGCGAGATTTTTTTCTTCTTTTAATAACCAAATATTGACGTTTGTTTCGCACATCACATTATCGAGATGATCAACACCTACATCTAAATAAATTTGTTTCACGACTTCTTGCGGGAAAGCAAAACTAGATGTTTTAAATGTTGAATCAGTTGGATTGGTCACATATGCACCGTTATAGCAAACCATGGGGGTGTTCAAACCGAGTTGTTGATAATACTTAATAAATGAGCGATAGGGACGACCTGTCGCCAAAACAATGACGTGTTGCTCCTTGATACGTTTCAAATACGTGAGCGTTGCTTTTGAAATTTTTTTATCTTTATTGAGAAGCGTTCCATCTAAATCTAATGCAATTAAATGCCGAGGAATTACCATAAACCTACTGCTTTCTTAACGCGTTGAAGAGTTGCATTTGCGACAACTTGAGCTCTTTTTGCACCTTGATGTAGCACATCATTAACAAGGCCAGAAACCATCACTTCTTGATATCGTTTTTGCAATACTCCTATTTTTTCAATGACGACATCTGCGACTTTTGCTTTAAAGGCCCCATACGTTAATCCTTGAACACTTAACACGGTTGCATCCATAGATTGTTCGGATAAAGAAGCAAGAATACTAAGCAGATTACTAATGCCTGGTTTAAGTTTTTCATCAAAACGAATCGAAGTTTCTGAATCGGTAACCGCTGACATTATTTTTTTACGAATACTTGATAAATCTTCTTTTAATTCAATGTTGCCTTTTGGATCTGATTTTGACATCTTTTTGGTGGGATCTGATAAGGACATTACTCGGGCCCCAGTTGAACCAAGTTGAGCTTTAGGCATGACTAAGATATCTCCAAACCGATGATTAAAACGTTGCACGAGATCACGTGTTAGTTCTAAATGCTGAACTTGATCTTCGCCAACCGGTACGACTTCAGCATCATAAAGCAAAATATCACTCGCCATTAAAACTGGATAGGCAAATAATCCTAAACCAATTGCAGAATCTTTCAATTGTAATGATTTTTCCTTAAATTGAGTCATTCGAGATAATTCACCCATGTAGACAAAGTTTTGTAAAATGGCATTCAATTCCGCATGTGCAGAAACGTGTGATTGTAAAAAAATTGTACTCAAATTAGGGTCTAACCCAGCAGCTAAATAAAAAGCAGCAAGATCAATTGTATTTTCCTTTAAAGTTTGGGGGTCTATAGGCAGGGTTAGAGCATGTAAATCTGCGATAAATAAAAAAGTTTGATATTGAGATTGAAAACTTGGAAAGCGCTTTAGCGCACCAATATAATTACCCAAAGTAAGCCCGCCGGTTGGTTTGATACCACTAATCATTCTTGCCATATTGAATATCTTTTATCTCTTTTCAAATCATTTTAGCAAATCCAATGTAAAGTTTCGATAATGATTAGGCAAATAGTACCCAAAGGGGTATACTAAATCTAGGTTAAAAAGATGGTCAGGATTTATACTTCTCCGAGCTGTTCAAGTTGCCGGAAAGTCAAAAAGTGGTTTGAATTAGAAGGTATTCCATTTGAGGAACGTAATATTTTTTCTGCTACTTTAAATGAAACTGAATTGAAAGAAATGTTAGAAAAATCGGAAAACGGCACTGAAGATATCATTTCAACCCGAAGCAAAGTAATCAAAGAGCAAAATTTAGATGTTGAAAACATGTCTATTTCTCAATTAGTCGTATTTATACGTGAGAATCCTTCGGTACTCAAACGACCAATTATGGTTGACGATCGACGCATTCAAGTTGGTTATAATGAAGAAGAAATACGGACATTTATTCCAGTTTCCAAACGACAAACCTCTTTTAAAGAAAAAACGATCAATCCTTTAAAAAAAAAGACAGTTGATTTTGATTCAAACGAAAAATAGAGAAGATTATTTTAATGTTTTAATCGCTCGCGCATATTTAGAAATGTAGTTTGCTTTATAAACGATATTGGCTTTTTCGCATAATAACTTAAGCGTTTCGGCAGCATTTTTTAAAGAAGATTCTTCACTTTCAATTTCAAAGTCGACTAGTCCATGATAATGATTTTTATCTAAAGAAACATGGCGACCCTCAAATGTCGTTTCATATCGATCGGTTGTTAAAAAGGTAATGATTTTTAAGGTTGAAGTCACAAATCCAAACATTTCTAAAAAATCTTTTATCAATCCTGAAGGAAAAATCGACTTGTTTTGCAAGGCTAAATAGGCTTCTCGGGTGATTTGCTGGTTTTTTTCAAGTGTTCCCTCTGCCATAGGTGACTTTAACGTTAAAGTATAAGTTTGACCAAGTTCACGAATTCTTAGTGCAAAACCATAACCTCTTAAAGATCCTTTTGGATCATCGACATAATAATTGGTTTGAGTCACTTTCATCTTTTCATCGATTTGAAGTAAAGACTTTAATTGATTAAATTCTTTTTCATTCACTAGGATTTTTGCTTCGATTTCAATGTTTGTTGACATAAAGGTCCCTCGTTTAAAACTCTCTTCTTTTATATGATAAAATAAATAACAGCAATATACCAAAAGAATATGAAATATACATTCATGGTGAGAGAAGATGATCAATCCAAGATGATCGCCAAGAAATTGGAGATTAAACTTAATGCTGCTGGTCATTCACAAGATACTCAAAAACCAGAAATTGTTATCTTTATTGGTGGAGATGGTTCTTTCTTAAGGTCTATCCAAACATATTTATCAATTTTAGATCAGGTTATTTTTGTTGGAATTCATACTGGAACACTTGGTTTCTTCTGTGAATTTTATCCTGAGCAATTAGATTTACTCGTTAAATCCATTCCTCAAATGCGCCGACAAAGTGAAGTTTATCCATTAGTTGAAATTTCTCTGATTGGTAAGAAGACCTCAACTTATTATGCCGTGAATGAAGTGAGAGTTGAGAATCCTTTCCATACCTTTGTCACTGATGTTTTAATTGATGATCAACACTTACAAACCTTTAGAGGCACGGGACTCATCGTCGCCAGTACATTAGGTAGTAGTGCATACAATAAAAGTTTAGGTGGGGCCTTGGTGGATGTTTCAACTGCAAGCTTACAATTAACGGAAATGGCAACGATACAAAATAATGCATACCGATCGCTTGGTAGTTCACTTGTGCTAGATGCGAATCGCACGCTCACTTTTAAAGGTGATTTTAAAAAAGCTATTTTTGGTTATGATTATCTTTTAGTAAATCCAGAAGAAGTGGTTGAAAAGGTAAAAGTTAAAACAAGTAAAAAGACCTTTCGACTATATCACCAACAGCAACATCCTTATTTTGATACCCTAAAGAAAACCTTTGTCAAAAATATTTAAATTTAAGAACCACGGTTCATGATCACTGGAATAATCATAGGATTTCGTTGAGTTTTAATAAATAAATATTTGCCAACAACTTCTTTGATTGTGTTCTTTAATTCCGAAAAAGAAACGCGGTTCTTCATCAATAATTTCAATCTTTCTTCAAGTTTAAATTCTGCATTTTTCAACATATCATTTGCTGATTGAAAGACGAAACCTAACGCGGTAATGGTTGGTTTAATCAATAGTTGATTATTTTTTGCATCAATCACCACAGACACTGAAACAACACCATCATCGGCGAGTATTTTTCTATCACGAATGACGGCAGTTGATAATCCGTTGATGTCTTTGCCATCGATATAAACAGCTTCGGCAGGAACTTGTCCACCTCGAGTGATTTGATGATTTTTTAACACCAATAAATCTCCATTACGGCAAATGAACGAGTTTTGTTTTGGAATGCCTAACGTTTCCGCGATTTCCGTATGAAGCTTTAACATGCGATATTCACCATGCATTGGCATGAAGAAGCGAGGTTTGAAGAGTTTTAACATTAAACGTAATTCTTGTCTAGCAGGGTGTCCTGAAGAGTGTACATTGAATAAAATTGAATTGGTTAAAACATTTGCTCCAGCTCTTGTTAATTGATTCACAACACGATTGATACTGAGACCATTACCTGGAATCGGACTTGATGAAAAAACAACAGTATCTCCAGGAACAATTTTCACTTGTCGATGATCGCCTTTAGCAATCCGTGATAAAGCTGCCATTGGTTCACCTTGAGAACCTGTGCAGATGATGACCGTTTCTTCTAAGCGTAAACTCCTAATATCATCTGAAGCGACAATAGATGAATCTGGTATTTTGATATATCCAAGTTGTCGCGACATGCTAACAGCGTTTTCCATTGACCGGCCAACAATCACTAATTTCTTTTTGTGGGTGACTGCAGCTTCAACAATTTGCTGAATGCGGGAAATGTTACTTGAAAATGTTGAAACAATTAATCGCCCACTGGCATTTTCAAATATGTCATTAATCGCAGAAATTACACTTCGTTCCGAAGGCGTATAACCTTCAATTTCAGCGTTCGTAGAATCGGATAATAGTAGATCGACACCTTCTGTTCCGAGTTTAGCAATTTTACCTAAGTTAATTTCTGCACCTACTGGTGTTAAATCGATTTTAAAATCTCCGGTTGTGACCACTCTACCTTCAGGAGTATCCACACAGATTCCAAAGCAATCTGGAATAGAGTGCGTCATACTAAAAAAAGAAATTTTAAATTCATTTATGTTGAGAATGGTATCTTCGTCATATTCAACAATTTTGACGGGTTCTTTGATTCTTTGATCTTGAAGTTTATGGCGAATAAAGGCAGCAGCAAGTCGTGGTGCATAAATCACCGGGACAAAAACATGTTGCACTAAAAAAGGAATGCCACCAATATGATCTTCGTGACCATGTGTCACAATTAAAGCTCTGAATTTTCTTTGATTATTTTTAATGTGAGAATAATCCGGTATGACATAATCCACACCTGGTAAATCCTCTTCGGGGAACCTGACTCCAGCGTCAATAAGGATCAGTGTTTTTTCGGATTCAACGCCATAAGTATTTTTACCAACTTCTCCTAGACCTCCGAGCGCAAAAACAGACACGCCATCTTGACCAGCACTAAACGCCATAAAAAACTCCTTTAATGACCATAATTAATCTATGCATCGTCTTTATTTAATCAAATTATAATCAATGAAAATGTAATTGTAAAGGGATTACCGTTACAGAAGGGTTGAATTGTTTTTTTCTTTAAAAGGATCTTTCTTATCTAAAATGTCATAAAACAATCTGCCATTTAAATGATCAATTTCATGTTGTAAAACAATTGCGTCAAATCCTTCAGCTTGAATCAGAATTTCTTTGTTTTGGATCAAATCGAATGCCTTTACCGTAATTTTGTTGGCTCGATAGACATATCCAGGGTACTCAGTCGGCACCGATAAACAACCCTCTCCAGAGGTAAGAGCAATTTGTTTTACTGATTGAGACACAATTACCGGATTGGCTAACATATATTCCGTTTTCACTTCACCACGTTGATAACTAATCGCTGTTAAACGTTTACTGATTCCAACTTGAGGAGCCGCCAAACCAATTCCTTCACGAATTTTATATTTTTCCGCATAGTCTTTATCTTGCGATTTGTGGACATAATGTAAAAGTGCTTTTAACAAGTTTGAATCCTCTTCTGAGAGAGGTAAGGCAACCGGCAAAGCTCTTTTTCTTAAAATCGGATGTGGATCTTGAATCACTTCGAGTCGTTTCATAGTTTTCACTTTACCATAATTTTTATTGATTCGGCATCGAAATAATTGTGCTAAAGTAAACGTATGAGTTATGCAGAACTGATCACCTTAGCAAGAGACTTAAAGGAAACGTTAGAACAAGATCAGCGTGTTGTTTTACTTAATCAACTCGACCACCTACTTAATCAAAACCAAACCTTGTTGGCGTTAAGTGAAACCTATCAACGGGCTCAAGCAAATTATCAATCTATGTGGGAAAGTTATGGTGATGAAAGTCCACATTTATTAAGGGCGAGAGCAGAACTTCACCAAGTTAAAGTTCAAGTTGATTCTCACCCGTTAGTTAGAGATTATCTAAAAGCCTATGGACAAGTAAGAGAAATTTATCAAACGATTCAACAAAAGATCTTTACCCCTTTTAAATCACATCCACCTGGTTGTTAAATATGTTAAGAATCATTGCTGGTAAATTTCGATCAAGAATACTTTTACAACCACCTTTAAAAATTACGAGGCCTACCAAAGATCGAGTAAGAGAAGCTATTTTTTCGGCGATTGGCAACAAAGTTATCGATGCTGTCGTCCTTGATTTATTTGCGGGTTCTGGTGCTTATGGCCTTGAGGCCATATCCCGTGGAGCAAAATACGTTTATTTGAATGATAATCATCCAGAGGCTAAAAAAATTATTGAAGCAAACATGATTAGCTTAAAGATTGATCAAGTAAAAGCTTCTCAGCAAGATGCTATTGAATTCATTCAATTCGCTACTTTAAATAAGCTTCAATTCAATATTGTTTTCCTTGATCCTCCTTATGCATATTCTGACCAATCAAACTTGTTTAATCAATTGTTTAAAGGCAATATACTCTTGCCTGGTTCGATTGTGGTATATGAGAATGAATCCGAACTTCATGACTTTAACGAAGACAAATTCATTGTAAAGTCTTATAATTACGGTAGAACATATGTTCATATTGGTTGGAAAAAATAATGAAAATTGCAATTTATCCTGGAAGTTTTGATCCGATTACCAATGGGCATATTGATATTTTAAATCGAGCTTTGAAAATTTTTGATCAAGTGATTTTACTTTTGGCTGTTAATCCAAATAAAAATAGTACTTTTACCCTTGAAGATAGAAAAATGATGCTTAAAGACATTGCAAAAACTTACCCTTCACAACGAGTGACCGTTGATAGTACTGATGGATTAACCATTCGTTATGCTCAATCCAAATCTGCAATTGCTTTGGTCCGAGGACTTAGAACCGTACCTGATTTTGAATATGAACATGATATTTTTTCGGGTAATCAATTAATTGATGCAAATATCGAAATGGTGTTTTTTATGGCAAAGCAACCCCATCAAATTATTTCTTCAAGTTTGATAAAACAATTATATTTAAATCAAGTGGATATTACGTCACTTGTACCTCATAACGTCTTGCCTTATTTTAAAAAAATAAAAACTAACGTAAAGCTATAAAAGAAATGTGTCGACCAGTTTTTTGATCACGGTCAAAAGAAAAATAGTCTTTCTTGTTGGAATAAGTGTCTAAGTTACTAACGTGGATTGAACGGGGTGAAAGACCTGCATCGACTAATTGTAGATAATTTAGTAATGGTATATCTAAAAAATACGCATCGCCTATTTTTTTAATCACCTGATTCAATTGATTATTTTTTTGCAACAATTCATTTGCTTTTTCTTTCGTGATAGGATGATGCGCAAAATCTAAAGATGGCCCTAAATGAGCAATTAAATCTAAAGGATTTATTTTCATTTCTGCCTTGAGTTGGTCTATTGCTTTTTTACTTATTCCCTCGAGACTGCCTGGCGTGCCTGCGTGAATGATAGCAATTAAACTTAGATTCTTATGGATGATAAATACAGGAACACAATCTGCATGGAATACACCCAACATTATTTTTTTTTCAGTCGTATAAAGCGCATCGGCCGCAACTCCATCATTGAATTGGTGGTTACCTTTACCGACGTCTTGTTTAAAGACGCGCTTTAGAACGGTACTATGAGATTGATGAGTTAAAACCATTTGCGATCTTGGGATTTGAATTAATTTAGAAAAAATATCGCGATTTTCTTCAACTTTTTTTACATCATCGCCTGTGTGGAATGCTAAATTTAAAGATGCATAAGCACCGGTTGATTGCCCACCATGTCTTGTCGTTGTACCTGCAATAAGGTCAGGTTTTTGAATTGCGTACCAGATTGGATTTTCCATCTCAATCATTATACAAAAAAACGTTCCCTTACGGAAACGCTTTAAAAATCATCATCTTAAAGTAAATTAATTTAATTCGAATTGATTGCGATGCATCCATGCATCAGAAAGTGTGACTGCTTTGTCGTACAAATTGGCACCTGGAATGGAGATAAGTAACTCAGAAATACCTACTTCAGGACTATTATCAGATAAGTCATACATGATCGCAGTTGGTGTAGAAATTGCATTCTTTTCACCACTTTCAAGTGATTCGATTTGTGTTTCATTGAGTTGACCGTTGACTTTATAGGCGGAGTTTCTAGCAACTTCAGCTGTTCTTTCTAAAAAGTCTGTATTGCGTAAGAGAAAACGTTCAAAAGGTGTGGTCGTTTCATCTTCTGCAAAATCATAGGTTTCATCAATAAAAATCGTGTAAAACTTAAAGGTTCCAAATTGTTCTTTGGTAACAGGAGTAATCGAATCTATTTCTTGTGTACCGTAATAACGAGATGTGTTATCTAAAAGTTCTTTCAAGCCTGGTTGAGCATCCTTACAAAATTGGCAATCTTTTTGAACAAATATAAGCATAAACTTTTCACCAAATGCATCTGAATCTTCCATCATGGCATCAATAAGCTTTTGAGCATCTGAATCTTCTTCACCTTCTAATTTTTTTTGATAATTACGATAATAACTTTCTGGACTGTTGATACTTTCTGCAATGCCATTAACCCATTCAGTGATGGTAGGAATTGAGAAAATAATGGCAAAAATCGTACCGACAATCAATAAAGGCTGGACCCAAGCAGTTTCCTTGATCCAATTCCATAATCCGCCAAAAATCTTTCCGAAAAACATGCCGATTGGTTTCATTTGATAACCTCCAGTTAATCACGAATAGCACGTTAATCTTATCAAATAGTTTGATTATCTTCAATATAAATTACTTCTAAACCAATAATTAACAAAATAGGGTATAATTTCTTCGGTTTAAAGGTGGTGCAACATGAGTAACATCCTTCAAAAAATCCAAACATGGCTTAATAACAATCCAAAACTCAAGAATATTATTGAGAATGTGGCCATATTCTTTGTATCATGTGTGTCATCTTTATTGGCGGCATATATTTTTCGCTCATTTATCGTACCTGCAGGTGATCCACTTCCAACTCCTTTAATTACAGGTGGGGTTTCAGGTGTTTCACAAATATTCAATCGACTTTTTGATTTACTAAATCTCTTTAACGAAATTGAAAATCGATCGATGCAAGCGATTCTTTACTTTATTTTTAATATTCCCATTTTCGTTCTTGCCTATACTAAAATTGGCAAACGTTTTGCAATATTTTCTTTCATTAATGTTATTACAACGTCCATATTTATTGAAATTATTCCTCATGATTGGACGCAACTAATTACCATTGCTGATGATTTATTGTCACGGGCGATTATTGCAGGATTTATTCAAGGTATCGCAAGTTCTTTAGCTTATTTGATGGATATTTCAAGTGGTGGGATGGATGTAATCACTGTTTATTTTGCTAATGTAAAGTCAACCTCAGTTGGTAAATATGCTTTCACTTTTAATGTAACGATCTATTTTTTCTTCACAATTTTATATTTACTTAATACTGATTCATCAACAGGAGCATTAAATGCGGTTATTTTCTCTGTCATTTATTCTTTTACGACATCACGAGTTGTGGACGCTATTAACATTCGAAATAAGAAAACACAATTGCAAATCATCACCTCTAGAACGGATTTGCCTAAAATTTTAATGGAAAAATTCTTTCATGGTTGCACAGTTGTCCAAGCGAAGGGTGGATATACAAATTCTGTAAAATATATTGTATATATGGTGGTTTCAAGCAGAGAAGTTCCTAGTGTCGTTCGTCATATTCGCCTTGTCGATCCAGAATCCTTTATTGATGAATCACCATCTCACCAAGTGTATGGGAAATTCTTTATTAAGCCTATTAAGTAATTATTGATAACTATTCAACACTTGTTGTAACAAAGTTGGTCGATCTGTCATAATGCCGTCGACACCTTTTTCGATTAATTCACGCATAGTTGCTTCATCATTGATGGTCCAATAATGAACGGCAATATTATGCATGTGAGCTGTGTTGATTAATAAAGGCGTGGTTAGAGATAAACCTAATTGTTCAGTTGGAAGTTGAAACGCAGCGACTGGTTCGGTGTAAAATGCACTTGTAAGGGTGGTTTGCATAATAAAAAAAGACAAAACGCCATTAAATTCTGGAGAAAACATCAGTTGTTTATGCGTCGTCGACTTTAAGCGATTTAATTCTTCATATACTTCTTGGTGAAAGCTAGCAAGGATGATCCTTTCATAAGTTTGGTATTCTTCACTTAAGTCATCCATTAATTCTATTACCTTAATAAGCGCGTTTAATCCGATTTCACCAGTCTGTTTTATTTCGATATTAATGAGGTTGTTGGGAAATTGGATGATTAATTCTTCTAAAGTGGTAACTAAAAATTTTGAAGGATGTCTAGGTTCAATTCCTTCTGGATAAGTGATATCAAGGGGTGAGACCTCTTGACCTAAATAGTTCGTATATTTGTTAAACGTATTGGATGTGTTGTAACCATTAGCACCTGAAATAGGATTGTTATAGCCAAAATCTATTTCATTTTCGACGAGATCTGCGTAATTGGTATTAATAATATCAGCATTTATAAGATTCGTTTTTTGGTCTAGTGAGCGATCATGAGACAAGATAATAACCCCATCCATGGTTAAATTAACATCGGTTTCAAGCATGACCGATTCATTGAGACTGAAGGCGTGATAATAAGCCTCTAGTGTGTTATCGGGAAATTCTTGGTTTCCTCCGCCATGGGCTATAAGTAAAGGTAATTCATCTTTTGAGACCCTTAAAGGGTTTTCACCGATAAAATTTTGCGGTCTTGGAAAGACAGTAATAAGACCGAAGACTAAAATAATCGATCCAAAGACTTGACGTTTTTTGATTTTTTTCATATTGCTTTCCTGGCGGAGAAAGAGGGATTTGAACCCTCGCGAGACTTGCGCCTCCTATCAGTTTTCGAAACTGACCCCTTCAGCCACTTGGGTATTTCTCCGTGAAAGAAATTATACACGATTTCAATACTCATTTCATTGAATCCTTAACTCGAAAAATGATTGTTAGGTTAAGAATAGAAAGGTATAATTTTGTATATGAAATTTAAGATTTTAAGTTGGTTGCCAATCTTAAATAATCCAATACCCTTTTTAGTGATTGGCATTTTTTTAATTACGTTTCTAATTATCATATTTTCATTTTTACTGTATTTTCATCAACAGCAAAAAAAACATCGATTAGCTATCCAACAAAGAATTCATCATTATTTGGTTTATCGCATAAATTTAAAACTTGATGTGGTTTATGAATTTGATCCCAAGCACCCTGGAAAAGAAAAGATTATACAAGTTAGTCAGTTTCTTAAGAGATTTTCGGCAATAGAGTCTGAAAAAATCTATAAATGGTGGGAAAAACTCTTAACTTCTAAACTCGATACAAGTTGGATCTTAACATCAAAAACAATTAGAAAGAATAATTACCGCCAAATGATTTTTGAAGTTGTCAAAATTGATGAAACAAAGCAAACTATTCACTTTCATCAATATGGCTTGAAATACTTAAAACCTAATCCCAAAAAATCGATTTTAAAATCAATGGTCATTAGTTCTCAACAAGCTCTTGATGTTATAAAAAAATTACCTGCCAAAAACGGGGCTTTCATATCAATTTTTATGATGTTTCCACGTACCGGTCTTGATGAACAATTCAAATATTTTTATTTGTCACAAATTAAAGAAAAACTTATACCTTATTTAACCCCGAATACATTATTAATCGATTCTGCTAATGATATTTTAGTGCTGGTTACAAAAGCTGCAGAAACCTATGAATACATGCAAACGGCTCAAGGTCTTTATCAAGTCATTTCTCAATATGTTGAAGTTAATGCCCTTGAATCTCTGATTAAATTTAATATGTCGATCATTGAGCATAAACACTTTCCAAATGATTTCCGTAATCTAATGCGTAAAAGTCGTGAACTTAACCAGCTCATGATTAAGAGAAAATTATCGATTTTACCTTATGAAACAAATCAACCGATTGTTCAAACGCTTCAATCGAATGAATCGATGTTTGCAGAAGACCTATATCATCAACTCAAATTTTCAATTAATTTTAGACCATTAATCCGTCAAGAAGATATGTCAGTCTTTGGCCAACAGTTGATCATTCAACCTCAAATCGCCACACCACTTACAACCTTAGAATTACTTCAAGATGCCAACGAATTAATGAGTTATACAAAAGACTTCTATCGTCGCTACCTTTATTTGATTGGACAGGTTGTTTTACCGTCACTTAATCAAATCATTTTGGTTCCATTTTCTTTGGTTATCAAACCTTTTGAATTTTTGAATGACATCAAAAATTTAGCGAATGCCAAAAATCTTGTACTTTTACTTGATGAGTTAGAAGTTAAAGAATTGGCGACTACAGAAGTTTCTTTAAAAGCTTGGGCAGAACCCTTTCGTCGTTTTGGGATTAAATTTGCTTTGTCGATTGATGATATAAGCTCTAATTTGCCTGATGAAATTTATCAATATTTTGATTTTTACTTTCTCAATTACAAGCGAATCGTGAATATAGAAAATACCCAAAAGACCTCGATTCAATTGAAATTAATTTTTCAAAACTTTAACAAATTCGACAAACCCATTATTCTTGTAGATCTATTGTCAGAAGCTAGTTTAGAATTACTACCGATAAAGCATGTTAAAATCTTGGGTGCCGACTGGATTATGGGTTACCAGACAAATCCAGATGAACCTAGCAAAAGGGCTTTAAGTAAACTAAAATCTTTAATCAACAAACAGGAGCAATATTATGGAAAAACAAATTAAAAATGAAGCGATTACCTCCAGACAGACTGATTTTGCACAATGGTATACGGATGTATGTAAAAAAGCAGAATTGATGGATTATTCATCCATAAAGGGTTTTATTATTTATCGGCCTTATGGTTATGCAATTTGGGAACAAATTCAAAAATATCTTGATCAAAAATTTAAGGACACTGGTCATGAAAACGTTTACATGCCTATGGTGATTCCACAAAGTTTATTTAATAAAGAAAAAGAACACGTTGAAGGATTTGCTCCTGAAACATTAATCGCTACCTTGGGTGGTAAAGAAAAATTAGAAGATCCATTAATTATCCGTCCAACCTCTGAAGTTCTATTTTGCGAACATTATGCAAAAATCATTAATTCTTATCGAGATTTGCCAAAAAAATATAATCAATGGTGTTCTGTTGTCAGATGGGAAAAAACCACAAGACCTTTTTTAAGGGGTGCGGAATTTCTATGGCAAGAAGGTCATACCGTGCATGAAACAGAACAAGAAGCGCGATTTGAAACCCTGCAGATGCTTAAAATCTATCAAACACTTGGAGAAGAATTACTTGCGATTCCATTTTTAACCGGAAGAAAAACCGAAAAAGAAAAATTTGCTGGTGCCAAAGAAACCTATGCTGTGGAAGCCCTCATGCATGATGGTAAGTCATTACAATCTGGAACGAGTCATTATTTTGGTACTGGTTTTGCTGAAGCATTTGGCATTCAATTTCAAAATCGTCAAAACCAATTACAACCTGTGCATCAAACGTCTTGGGGTGTATCGACCCGATTAATTGGAAGTTTAATCATGGTGCACGGTGATGATAATGGCTTGATTTTGCCTCCTCGAGTTGCTCCGATTCAAGTGATTATTGTCCCAATCATGCCTCAAAAACCAGGTGTTTTATCACAAGCTAAAGCCTTATTTGAATTACTTAAACAATCCGGCATAAGGGTGATGTTAGATGAAACGGATAATTCTCCAGGATGGAAATATGCTGAGGCTGAAATGAAAGGCATTCCATTAAGAATCGAACTAGGACCACGGGATCTGGAACAACAACAAGTGGTGATGGTTAAAAGAAATGACAAATTAAAGAAAACAATTAAGTTTTCTGAACTTGTCCAAGAATCAAAAGTAACCTTGGAACTGATTCAAAAAGAATTACTACAGCACGCTAAGCAACACCTAGCAAATAATATCCGAGAAGCAAACTCCCTTGATGAAATGATTTCGATTCTCAACCAATTTGGTGGTTATGTAAAAGTGTCCGTAGATGATACTGAAGAAGTTGAAAAAATAGTAAAGGAAAAAGCTCAAGCAACTGCTCGTGTTATTCCTTTTGATCAAATTGGATTAAAGCGCGTATGCGCGATTACTGGTAAGCCTGCAAAACGTATTGTTTATTTTGCTCGAGCCTATTAATTAACCTTGAACATACGTAAAAATCTATGCTACTATGGGTAGCGTTGGAGTAGTACCCAAGAGGCTGAAGGGGACGGTTTGCTAAACCGTTAGATCGGGGTAACCCGGTGCGAGGGTTCAAATCCCTCCTACTCCGCCATGACTTATAGCAATGCTATGAGTCTTTTTTATTTTACGAAATGCTTATAAAGTATTAAGATGGTATTAACGGAGTTTTTAAATGATTAAGATTAAGGTCGTGTCAACCAAAAAAGACTTGAGAGCATTTATTGATTTTCCGACCAAACTTTATCGCAATAATCCTTATTTCACCCCCTATATTTTTGAGGATGAAATGAAAAACTTAGATCCTAAATTTAATCCAGCAAGTGAATATTGTGATTTTCGTTTGTTCCTTGCATTCAAAAATGATGTCATCGTGGGAAGAGTTGCTGCCATTATCAATCGGTATTCAAATGAAAAATATCATGAAAAACGAGTTCGATTTAATCGCATTGATTTTATTGATGATGTAGACGTATTCGATACATTAATGACTGCTGTTAATGACTATGGTAAATCCTTAGGCATGACGCAATTAGCAGGGCCTTTAGGATACTCAGATCAAGACAAAGAAGGTTTATTAACCTTTGGATTTGAAGAAAAAAACATGTTTGTCACTTTTTATACCGCTGCTTATTATGTTAAACATTTTGAACGATATGGCTTTAAAATTGACGCCACTTGGAATGAATATCAAATCAAGGTCCCTAAAGAGGTGCCTCCGATTCTAGAGAAAATATCACAACGAGTGCTTGAACGAAATCAATTACACCTAGTAAAAGTTAAATCCAAACGTTACGCTACACTTGCACCCTACATAAAACAGATTTTCCAATTGATGAATAAAACATATGATCATTTATACGGCTATGTGCCAGTAAAAGAAGATTTAATGGATATGCTGGCCAAACAATACATACCTCTTGTTAATTTAGACTATATTCAACTGGTGTGCGATGCTCAGGAAAAAGTTGTAGCGTTTGGACTAATGATTCCTTCTCCCGTTGATGCATTAAAACGTTCAAAAGGTCATTTATTTCCATTTGGTTTCATCGATTTCTTTTCTCAATTAAAACGAAGTAAGGTATTGGATATGCTCTTGGTTGCAGTTGAGCCTTCCCTTAAGAATTCAGGTGTTTTAGCACTAGTGTTTACAGAAGCAATTAAGAATGCGGTTAAAAATGGCATTCAATTTGCAGAAACTGGACCCGAACTAGAAAACAATCAGCATGTACAGTCTTTATGGAAAAACTTTGAACATCGGCATCATAAAACAAGAAGTGCATTTGTGAAAGATATTGCATAGATGGCAACACCGCGTTACACCTATTGGCACCACGGTTTCTTTTTAAAATTATTTCGCTTTATATTTGGACCCTTTTTTCGTTTTTATTATCGATTTTCGGCTAAAAGCATTGCGATTAAAAAGACAGGTCCTTATCTAATTTTAGCGAATCATACAGCTGAATTTGACATCATATTTCTTGATATGCTATTCGATGCACCACTTTATTTTGTTGCCAGTGATCAACTTCTAAATTCTGGAAAAGGAAGTTGGTTTTTAAAAACATTTTTTAATCCAATTCCGAAAAGTAAATCTGTTGCTGACCTCGCCCTTGTTAAACGGATGAAATCTGTGATCAATGAAGGTGGAAATATTTGTATCTTTCCAGAGGGCAATGCCACAATGAATGGTGGACCTTCACCCATCCCAGAAGGAATGGGTCGTCTGATTAAATTTTTAGATGTTCCTGTTAAATTTATCCGCATAGAAGGTTTGTATTTGTCGGCTCCTAGGTGGTCCTATCATCGTAAATTTGGACCTTCTACTATGACTGAAATCGCTAATTTAAATCCAGTAGATTTTAATCAAATGGACCCTGAAACGATTGAGAAGATAGTTAAAGATTCATTAAATATTTCTGCATATCAACAACCATTAGGACTTTACAAAGGAAAGAAACTCGCTGAAGGATTACACAAACTTATTTTTAGTTGCCCCAATTGCCATCAACTTTTTTCAACCTATAGCAAAGGAAATAGTTTGAAGTGTCGAGAATGCAAGTTGGATTCACATTATGATGAAAAAGGTCTTTTAACCATCAATCAAGTAACACTCAATTTAATAGAACATGATCGAGCTAATCTTCAGAGATTTCATTATCAAATGCTCAAACATAAGCAAAACTTCCAAATTGAATACCCTTGTGAGGTCTCATTTTGGCAAAGCAATCAACAAAGAAGGAGTAAGTTTCAAAAAGCTAACATTAAATTAAGTCAAGATGGTGTAAAATTATCTTTAAAAGATGAGGAATTACACTATTCTTTCGAGAAAATTTTTGCTGAGGCCATTCAAGTTCGAACCAAATTGTTAATTTACCCTAACGATGGCCCGATGTTACTCATATGTTTTCCTAAAGAATATTCCCATTATGGTCTACTCAATGTTATCAAGTGGTATAAGCAAGCGTTAAAGGGGGAAACCGATGATGATTTTAGCAAACGTTCAGCCTCTACCTTTTTGGGACTTTAATTTTTATTGGAGTAGTATTATTCAGTTTGCTTTGATTATGTCCATTTTATTATTGGCAAATGTTTTAAGACGAAAATTAAATTGGTTAAAAGCTTCATTATTACCTGTTGCTGTCATTGGAGGTTTTTTTGGGCTGATTATAAAATATTTATTCAATGGAAGTGACATTTCCATTGCTAATCTTGAAATTGATTCGACAAGTTTATTTGACGCCAATACTTTAAGTGCGTTTACCTATCATGCAATTGCAATCGGTTTCGGAGCTTTAACTCTAAAAGGTATCGATCGACTTAACGAAGGTCGTATTCGCAATAAACCTCTTGCCGTCAAAAGTGGTATGGTCATTGTAAACTCTTACCTAATTCAAGGTATTTTTGGATTGTTAGTCACCATCGTTTTAAGTTTCATTTTTATCAATATACCTGCTTATGCAGGCTTCTTGCTACCGATGGGTTATGGCCAAGGACCTGGACAAGCGTTGAATGTTGGCGCGGTTTTTCAAGGCGTAGGATTTACTTTTGGCCGAGACTTTGGTTTATCAATTGCCTCCATCGGATTTTTGGCCGCTTCAATAGGCGGTGTCATTTACTTAAGAAAATTAAAGAAGTTAAGGATACTCAAACCTGTTGAAGAAACCTCGATGGAAAGTAAAGAAGAATCAACAGTTTTAGAGGGTAATGGACAGATTCCTCTTGTAGATGCTGTGGATAAATTGACCATTCAAATTGCGATTATTTTCTTCGTTTATGGCTTTTCTTGGTTATTTATCTATATCTTGGAACAACTGATTTTGAATAGTGGGGTTGCGTTTTTAATTAATAATCTCCGACCCTTACTTTATGGATTTAACTTTATAATTGTTGTCTTTACAGCTTTATTGTACAAGGTGATTACCCGTGGTCTATTAAAGTCGAAGTGGATGAAACGCATTTATACAAACGATTTCCTTCTTAACCGTATCGCTGGGTTCGCCTTTGACATCATGATGATTGCCTCGATTATGGCCATTGATGTTACCCTCGTCGGAGATCCCGGCTTTTTAGTTACCTTACTCGTCTTGGTCATTGGTGGTGGTTTCATCACATATTACTATCTAGGGTACCTCACCAAAATCGTTTACCCTAATTACACACACGAAGCGTGGTTAGTCTTCTATGGCACTATGACAGGTACAGCATCCACCGGCATTGCTTTGTTAAGAGAAAAAGACCCCTATTTTGAAACCCCAGCTGCCAATGATATTGTGTATGGTTCCTCAATGGCAATTCCTTTGGGATTTCCACTCTTACTTTTTGTGGGAATTGTGTCTCAAGGTTGGACTTCCTTATTCATCGTTTTAGCAACTTTAATACTAATTTTTTCAATTTATCACTATTTTTTAACAAGAAAATCGAAAAAAATTAAAGTTCAGTAAACTTTCACCACTTTTGGTTTTAAATCTCTTATAATACCTATGTTTAGTATAGGAGGACTTTAAAAATGTCTAAGATTAAGTCAGTATATGCTCGTGAAGTGATCGATTCTAGAGGTAATCCAACCGTTGAAGTTGAAATTCTCACGGAAAAGGGTTCTTTTGGTAGAGCGATTGTCCCATCCGGGGCTTCGACAGGTGAACGAGAAGCGATGGAATTACGAGATCAAGACCCCAAGCGTTATTTAGGAAAAGGTGTCAGTCAGGCTGTCAATAATGTCAATAAATTAATTGCCAATAAAGTTGTAGGTTTAGAAGTAACCCATCAATCTGAGATTGATAAGGTTATGTTAGAAATGGATGGTACAGATTTCAAAACCAATTTAGGTGCGAATGCCATTCTTGCCGTCTCCTTAGCCGTTGCTAGAGCTGCCGCGGAAGAATTACATTTACCTCTGTATCAATACCTTGCAACACTCTTTGGCACAGAAGCTAAGGTTCTACCCGCACCGATGATGAATGTCATTAATGGTGGCGCGCATGCAGATAGTTCTGTTGATTTTCAAGAATTCATGATCATGCCTTTGGGTGCGCCATCCTTAAAGGAAGCAGTCCGTTGGGGAGCTGAAGTTTTTCATTCACTTAAAAAGGTCTTAAAGAGTAAAAAGCATATCACTGCTGTCGGAGATGAAGGTGGCTTTGCTCCCAATTTAAAGAGTAACCAAGAAGCCTTGGATGTGATTATGGAAGCCATTAAAGCAGCAGGTTATGTTGCTGGAAAAGATATCTTTTTAGCGATGGATGTTGCCGCTTCAGAATTTTATAACGAAGAAACCAAGGTTTATGAATTAAAGAAGAGCGGCGAAGGTAAGAAAACCACAGCAGAAATGATTGCTTGGTATGATGCCCTCATCAGTAAGTACCCTATTGTCTCCATTGAAGATGGTTTATCCGAAAAAGATTGGGATGGCTGGAAAGCACTCACGGCAAAATTGGGTAAAAAAGTACAACTTGTTGGTGATGATTTATTTGTTACCAATCCTAAAATTCTTCAAGAAGGTATTAATCGTAAAATTGCAAACTCAATTTTAATTAAGGTTAACCAAATTGGTACTTTGACAGAAACCCTTGAAGCGATGAAGCTTGCCGCTGCCAATGGATATACCGCCATCATCTCCCATCGTTCAGGTGAATCAGAAGACACCACGATTGCAGATTTAGCGGTTGCAACAAATGCTGGTCAAATTAAAACGGGTTCTATGTCTCGAACTGATCGTGTTGCTAAGTATAATCAACTGCTCCGTATTGAAGACCAATTGGGTAACAAGAGCGTATACCGCGGTATTGATTCGTTAAAAGTAAAAGCCTAAACTTCTAATTCATTTATCAAGAAAACCATTGCAATCAGCAATGGTTTTTTTATATATGCAGCCAACGTTGTAGATAATCAAAAAACTTTTTTCGAAGATAGGTAAGCAACGAAGTCAAAGTCATAATTGAGGTGATACCAGCGATTAAAGAAGGGATCATGATTTCCGTATCAATCAACCAATAAATAAGGGAAAACTGGAAAATGCCTAATAAACTTGTAATGAACATTTGAAAGAGAATGACATCCGTCTTACGCTTCACGGTTGTGATAATGAAAAACAAGAGATTACTTATAGAGATTGCGATGGGAACGAGATATTGTAGTGGCCAGGCATTGAGGGTATTGTTTGCAACCAAGGCAATGATCGTAGTGCCAATACTTAAACTAAATAGTTGCCATAAAATGATATATCCGATACCTTGTCGATTGTAAATGGTCTTATAGATTAATACCCATACATAGAAAACAATAAAGGTCATCATGAATGTAGTACCTAATTCATTCGCGATAAGAGCTAAATCAATCAAAAGAGTTAACAATAGAGCGAGTAAAAGAGGAAATGCAAAAAAAGCGTGAAGGTGGGTTGCCGATTGTTTTTCAATGTGCGAATAATTGGGTGAAGGATATAACTTTTCTTGATCTTTTTTTACCACATCATGTAGAAAACCACCACAAACTGGGCAATGCGTTAGGCTATCGTCAACCTGAATACGGCAACGTTTACAAGTTGACATTATTCATGTTCCTCCCACCGATTGCCTGATACCATGACATCAAGTTTAAGTTCGTTGACAAGATATTGTACGAAATATTGAATAAAGGTTCGATCGTCAATGATTCTAGAAAATGAGACCACGAGTTGATCCTTATAAGAGGCAATTCCAATATTAATTGGGGTAATTGGTGTCGAACAAATCATAAATTCAAAATGTTTAATATATGGTTGAGTGGTAATTGGCATTTCAATTTTTCCTAAATTTGACATGGTAAAACTTAAAGCTGGTTCGCCAACCCGATTAAAGACACTTTTCACAATCCATCTCTTGATAAATAATGGAACGAATCTCAATAAAAGCATTCTTTCAGCCTTCATGTTGGCACGAATTTGAGGTGCTAAAACCTCAATTTTTTGACCTTCTTTTAATTGTAGATTGACTTCTTGTAGAACCTCTTGAAAACTTGATTGAGGTGAAAAAACCTTTCCAATATTAATTGTCATCACAAAATTCTTCATCGTTTTTGAAGGAAGATATTTTCTCATGTCGACAGGAATGGAAAGGATAATAGGTTTTCGTTTTTTTGGATTTTCGCTTTCCTGTTTTTTGATTAGACCCAGAATCAGAATCGTTGCTAAAAGCCCCGTAACGGTGGTTTGAAATTGCCTAGCTATTGCGATGCAATGTTCAGTATTTAAATGTAAATGCGTAAGGTAATGACCATTGTGCTCAAAGTAGGTTCCCTTGAGGTGGTAAGCTTTGTTAGTTGCCATCCAGATACTTTTACCTTTTGTTACTTTGGTGGCAAAACTATCTTCAAGTTCTGCATGTGTAACTTGATCATTGGCATCAAAAATCATGCCCTCAGCATCAACTGCATAACCTTTTTCTCTTAAATAGGATAAAGTAAGCGTTTTTAAGAATTCCATCCCTCCACGTCCATCAGTGATGGCGTGAAATACCTCAATCGAAATGCGATGACGATGATAGTAAATTTCAATCAAATGTTTTGAACTATCAAAAGGTCGACTATTGGAGCCAAAGGTGTTGGGTTCAGGTAACACTTTGAATGGTTTAGACTGATTTTCTAAATAATTCCAAAACAAACCTCTTTGTAATTTAGTATTGAAATTCGGAAATCGAAATAACGTTTTTTCGGCTGCTTTCTGTAATACGACTGGATCTACTAATTCATTGAGCATTACGCTCATTCGAAAATAAGAAGATCGTCTCGTTTCAGTAATAATTGGGAAAAGTTTTCCCGCATTATCAATTCTAAACCATTGCGTCGTTCGGTTTGTCATCTGGTTTTTATTTTGGTGATGAGACGTTTATCTAGTAAGCACTGAAGTAATTTAGCGGAAGCTTTACCACGATGCGAAACCCTGTTTTTTTCTTCAATCGTTGCTTGCGAAAAGGTTTTTAAAAGTTCATCACTATAAAAAATAGGATCATAGCCAAAACCGTTTTTACTCGAATCAATTTCACGCGTAATTTTACCAATAGTTGTTCCGACAAAGAAACGCATTTCTTGATGTGGATACAAAATAACAAAGGCAGAGGTAAATTGCGCTTTTCTATTTTTATGAACATCCATCAATCTCAAAATTTCTTTATTTTTATCATCGTACGTTTTGTCTTCTAACCACCGTGAGGAGTAGACGCCAGGAAACCCATGCAGGGCATCAATCTGTAATCCTGAGTCATCTGCCACCACAGTTTTATTCACATGTTTACTGACTGCTTTTGCTTTAAGTAGAGCATTTTCTAAAAAGGTTCTACCAGTTTCTTTGGGTTTTAATTTTAACTTTACTTCGTCCAAGGTCAAAAAAGTAACGGTGTAGTCCTTAAAGAAAGTCTTTATTTCTTCAATTTTAGCTTGGTTATTGGTTGCTAAAATAATTTCATAGTTCATCACCTATAGTTTACCAACTATTTAAGTAAAAAAAAAACAAGTTTCAACTTGTTTTGGAGCAGGTGACGGGAATCGAACCCGCGTAATTAGCTTGGAAGGCTAATGTTCTACCACTGAACTACACCTGCAAGAGAACGAAATTATCTTAACATACAATAGAAATTAAGAAAATCCTAATTAATAAATTAGTTATTCAACAAGTTTTCCAAAGCATTTAACGCATGAAAACCGGGTTTCTTATAGGTTTGCTTACCATTGCTAAACACCATCATGGTTGGGATTGACATAATGGCATGTGCTTCTGCTAAATCAACATTTTGATCAACATTTACTTTAAGAATAATAGCAGTTGGTTTTTTCTTTGAAAAATCATCCAGAACTGGAGCTTGCATTTTGCAAGGGCCGCACCAATCCGCGTAAAAATCCACAATGACTTTCCCTTTAGAACTAGATAGAATTTCATTAAATTCCTTTGCGTTTGTAATATTTTTAATCATCTTTTGATTCCTCCTGAGATGAATTTATAAACTAATAACGTAATAAATGGCGTATAAGACGATAAAATGTAGCGGATAATAGAGGTAGGTGAACGTTTGAAACCATTTGGGTGACAATCCTTTTACGCCTCGATATTGATAGATAAAATAAGCAGCGAACACGGCATAGGTTTGGGCACCAACAAATCGATTGATGTAGGAAACAATCGGTCCTGAAAGATTCAATCCATCATTCAAAACAAGACTAATTATATACCAAAGTATATGCATGAAGATGAAAATCACACTTGCAAATTGATATCGTTTTTGTTCAATGGTAAGTTCCGTTGAGGAAAATTTAAATGGGTTGAATTGATAAAAAAAGGTTGGCAATTTTTGATAAGAAAGGAAAAATAGTAGCATCATCATTAATCCATAAAAACCGTAATCCGCGCTTATATAATTGGGAAATTGATTATTAAAACTAGTCATCATCACATAAAGAATTGGAAGCAATGCTAAAAAGCGATATGCAAGCGATTTTTGCTTAAATAAATACATCGCTAAAGCAGCCATAGTTAAATCGATAAATATATTGCCAGATAAGGCTTGAATGCCAAATTCACCCAACAAGAACATAGCCAATCCAATCAATAATCCCATGAGTGCAAGGCGGCTAATATATTGAATCGGTCTTTTAGAACGAAAAATTCCTTCAGCGATCATAAAACCAAATAATGGAAAGGCAAGGCGACCAATCAATCTTGCAATGAGGTATAAGGTGCCAATGCTTTCACTTTGTGTAAATGGTAATAAAACCACGACACCAAAATGATCAATTGTCATCGTAATAATTGCTAACCACTTCAGTTGGTAAGCTGTAAAATTTGTTGATCTAATCATAAGATTGAACCAGATGAGTTGACTATATTCGCCTCTAATATAATCGCTAATACTGAAAAGACATTATTCATAATGTGCGTTGATAAAGCGACTTGTAATCCAAATTTATCATAAAGATAGCAAAACCACGCTCCAGCAATAAGATAAATTGGTAAGTTTAACAATTCATTGACGAGATTCGCGGAGGTAAAGTCAAAATGAATAAATCCAAAGATTGTTAAGGTTATCACGTAAGCTAAAAGATTATTATTATGCTTTAGGTATTTGAAAATTCCCAATCGATATGTCCACTCTTCGACGATAGGACCTAAAAACCCAAACGTGATGAGTGAAATAATGGGTGAATCTTGAACGAGGCCTACAATCGCACTTTGATTTTGGTTATCTTCCAAGACAATGCCAAAATAATCATAGAGCGTAATTAGTGCATATGAACTAAAGAGAATAACAAAGGTAAAAGGTAATCCTAATAGCCATTTTGATGATTGAATCGCAGGTAAAAATGATCGTTGTATATAGGGTAGTAGTAGTGTCAGTCCAATCAAAAAGATGGTCAGATAGGTTAAAAAATTAATGATTTGGAAAAAAAATGGACTATCTAGAAATATAGAAGCGTCGTTTTGTGTTAAAAAAAATGGAACCAATATTGGAATTAAAATCGCAAATATTAATGCAAATACCCACAATCCTAACCAGCCGAGAAAAAAAAGGACTAATGAATGTTTTTTGGATATATTTTCATTTTGAACAGATTGCATTAACATCTTAAAATTTTTTTATCTTTTTCATATGATAGCATACCAAAATCATATAAAATAAGAAGGTAAGTGACTTGGAGGTTTAAGATGATAAATATTTTAAGTTTTGGAATTGATCCTACTCAAATTGCACAATATTTAGATTATGCATTATATGGAATTTTGGGTTTGGTTGCTTTTGGTTTTATTTTAGGTTTTTTAAGAGGAGTTTGGAGAGAAGGTTTTCGCTTACTGTTTGTTGGTGGATTAGTTATCGCTTCCGTGTTGTTCACCAGGCAAATTGTTGATTTTGCAATGGATTATGATATTTCGAGTATTGCTGCTAGTGCAGGATTTAGTTCTATCGCTTTAAATTTGAATGCTGCTCCCATTATTGTGTCGGTGACGACTCCATATGAAACGATATATGAAGTTTTAGAACAATCTTTACTCGCATTTGGGTTCTTTATTACGCCTGCGATTGCTGATTTAATCATCGGTTTAACGTTGGTAATTTTACGTTATTTAGTATTTATTGTTTTAGCAGTTGTGATTTTCTTACTTGGTGAAAGCATCGCAGCAATTTTATATTTCATCCCATTTCGATTTTTGATTCCAAGAAATCTAAGAAAAAAAGTAAAAATGCGTCTTTTGGGTGGTCTAGCTGGTGCACTTAAAATGGTTTTAGTCTTAACCATGTTTCTTTCACCTTTTACGTCTTTGGTGAATACCATCACAGGTTCCTTTAAGGATTTTGATGATGAATATGGCGATCAAATTGATGCTGAACTATATAACGAAATCATGTCTTTTGTGAATGCCTATAATGATTCAACTTTTGCGCAAACGTTATTTTCTTGGTCCCTAACTGATGATGGACTAAGCATCGATACAGCCTTGATGGATTATGTAACTGGACAAGATTTAGATGAATACCGATTAACCCTTGCCAATGAATTAGGTTCATTTGTTGACATTGCGGCAACTTTAATTGGCAGCGGTGCCGTTGATAGTACATTTGCTACTATTGATACCTCGTTATTAATTACTGAAGATGTTGTTACCAACCTCATCACATCATTAACTGGGTCTGTTTTGATCATGAAAATCCTTCCAATTGCAGTCACGATTGGCTTAAATCTAGATGAAGTCTCTCCATTTTTAGATTCAGATTTAGTCAATTTGGATAATTTAGTTTGGGAAGATGAACTTCAATACCTTGGTGACATTTTCACTGGTGTGATTCGTTCAGGTGTTTTAACACCAATTCTCCAAGGCAATACCGACACTTTAACGCTGATCAATACAATGTTTTCACCTACCGCTAAAGATGAAGTTTTGATGATGCTAGAAACCCTCGACGCCTCACCATTCTTATCCCAAGTCATTCCAGCTGTTTTATATAAATTAGTGACGGATGAAATAGATGCGGGAGGTCCAGCTGGTGGTATTGGTTTATCCACATTTTTACCAACAGAATGGAGTGAATATCAATCGATTTCATTTGGTTCTGAATTAAGTTTAATTTATGAATTGGTGTATGAATTAAATGAAAGCGTTGATGGTTTACTGGATGTTGTATTGCCTACTAATCATGGTCAAGTTCCAGTAGGGAGAAAGCTGGTTGATGAAGGGACTCCAACTATCATTGATTTACTGAAAGATCATTTTGATTTGTTTGTCGAAGTTTTGATTGGTGAAGTCGATGGGGATGGTTTACCGATTAATAATGACCCTACAACTGGCAAAGCAATCAATCGTCGGTCATTAATGGATTCCGATTTAATTGTGAATGGTTTACCCACGATTGTTGAAGATTTATTGCTACCAACGCTGACGAGTGTGGCTGGTTCAGAATTCGATGACACGGAATTAAATGAATTAATCGCAGAATTTAATAGTGGTAATAGCGGCGATATACGAATTGATTATAAAGGTGAATTTGCGGGAATATTTAGTATTTTAGGTGCGGTGTTGGGAAATGAAACTCTCATCAGTTTGATCCAACCTGAACCTGGTCAAACGCTTGATATTCTTGCTTTACTTGAAGATGGAGAATTCAGACTTGGTTTAAAAGCAGACTTAATTCCTTCTCTCGATCGTTCACAAATTATTTTAACCGTGGTTCCTGGTATTCTTGAATCCACCCTAACCGGTGCCGGTTTCGATGATTTCTTAAGTTTAATTTCTCTGACGACTGCTGATCTCAATTTTGATTTTGAAAGTTTATCAAGAGAATTAACCATTGTCGTTGATATGATGGGATACGCATTTAATGTTTTAGATGCAAGTTCAGATTTATTGAATCAATTTCCTACCATTGCATATGATTTAATTGGTTTACTCGACAATATCTATTACTCAGATATTATCAATCTAAATCCTGCCACCAATAATAAAACGACTAACTTTAATCAAATCATTAAAGGTATATTCTCTTTAGTGGAAGGTATCGGTATCGAAGAAACGGATATTGATACAGGTTTTAACCGTGTAGAACCGTCTGGTTTGGAAAATGGATGGACCACGACTTTTATCGATACGAATGGTAATGATAAGTTGGATGAATTGGATACCATATCGTTTAGAGGTGAAAATTTCCATCTTATTAATTTCTTAAAAACCGCTTTAGAATCAGGTCTACTTGATATTTCAGGCGATTTATTTGCGGCTTTAGAAGACTTAACAACGGGTAGTGAGGATATTGATGATCCAGAAGTGGCAACCCTTTACAAAATCTTTGCCTATGCAGATCGTTCGGAAATTATTGCCGCTGCATTTGGTGGTATTCTCGATAACTTATTTGGTTCCACAGGTGGGTTATTGGATCCAGTTTTAGGTACTTCATTTAGAAACGTGACATCTTGGACTGAAGAAGGTTCTAATTTGATGTACTTAGTAAAACAGTTAACTAATTTTGCAGATGGCTTAGAGAATATAGATTTCTTAAACTCAGATGTATCGATGATTGAAGAACTTTTACAAGGCCTAGCTGCATCACAAATCTTTATCAAACCTAATGGAGACTATGTCTTTCCAGATTTTTTATTAGATCAACTTACAGGCATCGCAGATCTAGCAAGTTATTTTGAAGATCCTTCACCTTATCAATCAACTTGGGATGACAATCCGGGAGATAATTTCACCATCGTAACAGAAGATTTTTATGCGATTAGTAATCAAGTTTCAACACGAGCAAATTGGTTTGGAATCAAAACTGTCATCACTGATGGTAATGGCGATCCCATTCTAGATTTAAATGGCGATATTCAATATGAATTTGTGGGTGGTGAATTAGAAAACATTGTCGGATTTATCTCAGAATTACAAAATGTATCCATTTCTGACCTCACCTCTGGAACTGGATTAAGCGGTGAAACGATTTCCGATGTTTTGCTAGCGTTGAATAATGCTTCTTCATTAAGGGTTCTAGTTTATAACGTTTATGATTCGATCTTTGGTGGTTCAAATTTTGACATTGGGTCCCTTTCTTTATCGCAAACCAACACTTTTGTATTTTTAGATTTAAATCAAGCTGGTCGAGCACAACAAATACAAGCAACAGCTGATTTATTAGACACGATTAGCGATATGGGACTTGATGGTGGTGGTGCATTTGATATTGCAAATTTTGATGAATCTACAATCCTTACGGTGGGTGACTTACTCACCATTCTTCATGATGCCGCTTTATTTAATTCATTTAAATTAGGTCGCTCGCGTTTGAATGGTGATTTAACTGTATTTGAACAAGCCTATCAATTTTTGCTCACTACTGCCACGCTTGATACGTTTATTTATGATGGTCTTACAGAAGTTCAAAGAGAAGCAGCCCTTTATCAAGATATGACTTCACTTGATAATAATTTTGGAACTGAAACACCGGATGATTGGGATGGTATCGATGGCGAGATTCAACGGTTCGTCGATATCATGGTGGCTTTTGTGAATACTGGTATTGACTTTACCAACTTTGGCGGAGACGCCATTGGTGATTTATTGAATACGGAAATTGGCTTAGGAAAAGTAGAAGATCTTTTATTATCGATGAATGAATCGACCATTATTTCACCTGCCATAGGAAATCTATTTGGAAATGTGTTTGGTTCTGATGCATTTAACATTGGTGGATTAACCATGTCAGATGCGAACACGAATTTCTTTAATCAAGAACCACTCAAGGCCAATCGAGCAACAGAAATTAGTTTAATCCTCGATATTTATTGGGATATCAATAGTATTGGTATCACCGGTGGAGCAGCATTTTCAGCTGATTTAATAGACCCAGTTTTATTTGATGCTTTACTTAATAAAATGCATGACTCAAATGTTTTCAACTCATTTAAATCTGGAAATAGTTATTTACTAGATGATTTAACCATTTTTGAACAAACGGTTCGCATGATTTTAAATACCTCAACCCTTGATACCTTTATTTACGATGAACCCCTCAATGCCAATCGCTTACTGTTACTTCAAGATGATATTGCCGACCTAGATAATAATTTTGGTAATGGTTTAACGGACGATGATTGGACTGGCAATAATGGTGAAATTAATCAAATTATTGGTATTCTTGAATCCTTTAAAGATACTGATATCGATTTTGCTAACTTTGGTGGCGATGCGATTTCTGATTTATTGAGTACAGGTCCGGGCCTAGCAAAAGTAGAGAATTTATTATTATCGATGAACAACTCAACATTAGTCGCTCCTTCCATTGGAAATTTATTTGGTAACATCTTTGATTCCGATTCCTTTAATATCAATGGTTTAACCATGAGCGATGCAAATACAAATTACTTTAATGTTGAGTCAAGTAAAATTGATAGGGGCCAAGAAATTTCCCAAATTTTAGACATTTATTCAGATATCAATGCTATTGGTTTAACTGGTGGAACTGCCTTTACTTCAGAACTAATCAATCCAGTTTTATTTAATGACTTATTGAATAAAATGCACGATTCTTATGTATTTAATTCATTTAAGACTGGCAATTCATATGCAAACAATAACTTAACAATTTTTGAACAAACGGTAAGAATGATCATAAACACTTCCACACTTGATACATTTGTTTTTGATGGTGAAAGCAACACGAATCGACTTAACTATTTACAAGATGATATAAGTGTAATTCCTAATAATTTTGCAGTTTCAATTAATCCTGATAGTTGGAAAGGTAGCACGGGAGAAATTTCAAAGATTATCTCCATTTTAGAAGCCTTTAAAGATTTAGACTTAGATTTTGCTTCTTTTTCTGGAGCAGGCTCTTCTGATACATTATCAAATTTAATTGATACACCAGTAGGGTTAGCGAAAATAGAAAACCTACTATTAAGTATGAATAACTCCACAATTGTTTATCCTGCAATTCCAAATTTATTCTCTAATATGCTAGAAGGAGGGGATTTTTCTTCAGTTGGTGTTGATTTTACTCTTGCCAATTTCCGTTATAGAGGAACAAGAAATGATCCTAATAATCTTTCAGTTGGCGATCAATATATGCCTTACGATAACGCTGAAATTTCAGCAATTTTATCTATTTTCTCGGATGTGAAAGTTGTTGGTAATCGTGCTTATGGTTCAATTAAAGATTTATCAGACCAAGCAATTGATGATATGGCTAATTTAGTAAGAGATTTACATGATTCGCAAGTCTTTAATTTAACTGGTCCTTCAACTGCCGATGCTGATGATTTAACAATCTTTGAGCAAATGATGGCAAAAATGTTTAAGGATACAGGTATGGCAAGCCTGGCTTATGATGCAGCTCGCTTGGCAGACGCTGTTTATGGAAATGCGAATGCGAAAGCAGATGCATTAGTTCTAAATTATGCAACGCTTTTTCCAACCAATAATTCGACCCACTTAACCGATAACTGGCTTGATGACGAAAATGTAGGAGAAATCAATGCATTCTTTAGAATTTTTAAGGAGCTAAAAGTCGCTTTACCTAACTTAGGTAATGCCTCAAGTATAGATGCAGGATCTTTGTCACCTAGTTCAATTGGAAGAATTATGTCAGTCTTAAATTATTCATCACTGACAGCAGACGCTGTTAAAAAAATGGTTAAGGATGCTTTTAGTAGCATCAACTTTGGAACCTATACAGAAAACAATGAAACCTATGAATTAACGCCGGTTCAATTTTTATCAGCCGATATTAACGTTATGAATTATTCTACTCTTCCTGGCACCGTCATTTCTTCTGGACTTATTGATGGATTATTAAATAGCTTTTATGATCAAATCACAGAAGAGTATATATCGATAAGTGGTGGCTTCAATGTCAGTAATTTCTTAGCTGATGGAGGTTCCCTATATCCATTGGTAAATTTATTAAGTAATTCGCAAATATTTGGAAATAATGCGACTAAAATATTGAATCCAGATGCCACCAATACAGGATTGACGCCATTTAATGTAACCACAATCGGAAGTTTTAAAACACGATCTTTAACATTTTATAACTTTTTAAATACAGCAAGTGTAAGTAAGTATTTTGATTACTTAACCACTTTAGTCTCTGATAAAGAATTAAAGGTAATTCGAGTTGAAGAAATATTTAGTGGGGATTTTGATGAAGTTTTTGAGGCTTCACGATTAGACCAATTTATAGGGGTTATTTCTAATTTTACGAGTTTATCAGACGCATCTAGCCTAGATCAATATAGTAGTGAAATGCGTTCGCTTATTGAATTGACTTATGTGGCTACTGGGCAAACTATCATAGATCGGGCTTTTATGGTTTCAGAATTATCTGCAGGATTTTTCACCGATATTTTTAAAGGCGAATATGCAATCGTAGAAGATACCAATGCCATATTTTTCGGTGATGCCAATAATATATCTAAACAATTAAATTTTTATGATTTGAACCAAGATGGCAATACTGATTTTGAACTATTGAACCCAATCGAAGCGATAGGTCTAGAAGGGTCACTTGAATTTTTATCTGCTATTAAAGGTGTTAGCGGAACTCCCAACTCATCTGATATCACTGCTATGAAAGCTGCCCTTATCAAAATGGGTTCTAGAATTTCATTGAATGTGACGGGTGGGCCTTATCCTACAGCTACGAACTATGCAGGATGGTCAAATATATATTTAAGTAAAGTTGGACAATTATTTTATGCTGCTAGAATTGTTACGAATTCTGGTTTTGATGGTCTTTCGGCCTTAATCATTACGGTGACAACACCAAATCCGTTTACAAATCCAAGTGGTATTTTAACTACCTTAAGTCAAGAACCCTATGAATTAAACTTTGTTTTTGAAATAGAAGGTGAAAAAATTGAATACGCATTCAACGCATAATTTATGAAGGTGTATCGTTTAAACCAGCAAAGTAAAGCTCAAAATACGATTGCAATCATGTCAAGTAAAGGCGGTGTTGGTAAAAGCACCATTACTGCTTTACTCGCAACACATTTAACTAGAATCGGAAAAAAAGTAGGTATCTTGGACGCAGACATTATTGGTCCAACCATTTCTCGACTTTTCGCTATCCAATCGAAAGTCGTTGGTCAGGATGGATTGATATTGCCGATTACAAGCCCCTTAGGTATTCGGCTTATTTCTTCCCAATTACTTTTAGATCAATCGGATGATCCGATTGTGTGGCGGTCTCCTCTGGTACTTGATTTGATTCGACAATTTTACGTGGATGTAATTTGGGGTGATTTGGATTACCTTTTCATCGATTTGCCACCTGGAACGGGCGATGTATCCATGACGGTCCTTGAAAGTTTGAATGTCGACACCATTATCATGGTAACAACGCCTCAAGATATCGTTCAAGATATCGTTGGTAAAGGTATTCAAATGGCGAAGATTGTAAACAAACCTATTCTTGGGATTATTGAGAATTATAGTTATTTTATCTGTGATCAATGTCAGAAGAAGCATCCTTTATTTCACACCAGTAACAGACCAACCATTTGGCAAAAGTATCAGTTACCTTTACTAGCCCAACTACCCTTGGATTCACAATTACCTAAATTGATAGATAATGGTAAGATAGAAACAATTGACATGGACACCATTCGTCAATTGGTTCAATCATGGAGGCAATAAATTCATGGATGCTAAAGAATTTAGCTTAAGAAGAGAAAAATTGTTTGCTCAGGTCATGGAGCAATCGATGATCATTTTGTTTGCAGGTGGGTTGGTAAAATCCTCTGCAGATGCGACCTATCCATTTGTAATCAATAAAAACTTTTATTATCTAACTGGTATTGAGCAAGAAAATAGTGTTTTGGTGATGATTAAAACACCGACAACCGTTAAAACCTACTTATTTATCGATGAAATTGATGAAACGAAAACGCGTTGGGTTGGAAAAAAATTAGATGTGGATACTGCAACTAAACTAAGTGGCATTCACGATGTCTTTATGCTCTCCATGTTTGATACTAGATTAAAGGAAATGCTTCTCGATACCAACGGATTTGGAAAAATTACCCACGCTTATTTAGATAAAGAAAAACAACTTATTCTTGATGGTAAATTAAAAACCCCTGAAAGCTATGGAGACGAATTAAAGTTACAATCACCACAACTGATTATTGAAAACATTTACCCACAAATTACGAAGTTAAGAATGATTAAATCCGTCAAAGAAGTTGAAGCCATTCGCCAAGCTATAAAAGGAACATCTTACGGTCTACAATCGATTCGAAAGCACTTAAAGCCAGGATTATACGAACATCAAATCGAAGCCCTTTTTCAATATGCGATTAAAGAATATCAGAATATGGGTTTAGCGTTTGAAACCATTATTGCCAGTGGTAAAAATGCAGTTGTCCTTCACTATCCCAACCCTAAAGATAAAATTAACGATGGCGCCCTTGTCCTTTGTGATTTAGGAGCGACTTATGGCCAATATCGTGGTGATATCACACGTACCTATCCAGCAAATCGAAAGTTTAATCCATTACAAAAACAAATCTATGGGATTGTATTAAAGGCTAATCAAATGATTATTCAAATGGCGAAACCCGGATTAAAAATTGTTGATCTTCAACAAGCTGTGATGAAGTTTTTAAGTGAAGCAGCAGTCAAAGAAGGCCTCATCAAGACGCCCGAAGAAATTGGTTCTATTTACTATCATAATGTGGGCCATCATTTAGGATTAGATACCCATGATCCAATTGGCCGCGAAATTCCTTTAGAACCAGGATGTGTCATTACGGTTGAACCTGGACTTTATATTAAAGAATTAGGTATTGGTATCCGCATTGAAGACAACATTTTAATCACAGAAAAAGGTTGTGAAAATTTATCGATTGATATTCCTAAATCAATTGAAGATCTCGAAGCTTAATCTTCCACTTCTCTAAAACAAGAACCGCCGATAAATTCACGGATTAAAGAGTTCGAAGGAATCCATTTTTCTTCCATATCGACAAAATATTTAAGCATACGCATCAATCGTTCTGCGGTTGGAAAATAAGTGGATTCTTTTTGAATGGCAGACAATAAGGGAATCGCATACCGTTTCATCACACAAAGTTCATAAGGTAGAAAGGAGTTAAAAACATAGTCAGCCTCTTCCTGTGTTTTATAGATCCAAGTAAACTCACCACGACGGACGGAAGGCCACATATCGATGGTTTGTTCGGCACTAGAACCACGGTATTTTTTATCTCTCACCATTCGTCTTAATAATCGAAGATCAGTTAAAGACATGGGGTTGTGGTGGTCATAATTAATTTGTGATTGTGGAGAAATATAGATTTTATATTTTTGGGTTTTTGGCACTAAAGACGTTAAAGCGTCATTAAGGGCGTGTATTCCTTCAATAATGATGAGAGTGTCCTCTTGAATTTTTAAGGTTTTAGCTTTCCCTAATGAAGCATCAAATTTACTTTGAGGTAATGTCACAGTTTCCCCATTAATTAGTTGAGCTAAATGTTGATTGAATAAAGGTAAATTTAAAGCGTGAATGTTTTCTAAATCAGGTTTACCATCGCTATCTTTTGGTGCCTCATTTTTTGGTAAATAATAATCATCAATCGAAATACGAATCGGTTGAAAACCTCTTGACATCAGTTCAATTCTTAAACGGTTTGCAAACGTGGTTTTACCAGAACTAGAAGGCCCTGCAATACAAACCAATCTTAATTCATCCCTTCTTTTTTCAATGGCCTCACCTAATTCTACTAACATCCGTGCATGCTTTGCTTCACACAAATTGATAAAATCAACAACCTTGTCTTCACTGACATAATGATTGATATTTGCAACCGTATCAGCTTGGGTAATTTTCGACCAAGCATGACTTTCTTTTAAGGTTTGTCCGAACATCGGTGCATCTTCAAAGACTGGAATTTTACCTTTCATTTCCGAGCGAGGATATTGGATGATGATACCTGGAGGGTAATAAATTAATTTCCAATCTTTAATTAAACGTGAAGAAATGGCCATCATACCAAACATATAGTTTGTGTACGTACCACTTTGATAGAAGTGAACGGTTTTTTCCGGTCTATATTTTAAAATATCAACCTTATCGGTATAACCTAACTTTTCATATAATTGAATAGCTTCTTCTTTTGGAACAATAAGACGATCAAAACTGACATTATCCTGAACAAGCTGGGTTAATTTTTGATTAATTTTTTCTACAAACGAAGGATCAATTTTTTTTGGTTGACTGAATTCCATAAAGATAGACCTAGAAATATGGTAAGAAAAACGAAAGCGATAACTGGGGTTAAGTTGATAAACGGCCATCGCCAGTAAATAACGAAGTGTCGTTTCATAGGTTCGCACTGCGTCTTGATCAAAAATCGTCAAAAACTCAATATTGGCATCAAAATAAACTTCATAATTTAGATCACGAATGCGATGGTTTACTTTGGCACACAAATATTGGTGCTGATCTGGTAATAACTTTTTAAGTGCTACTTTATCTTGAAATATCGCTTCTTGACCAAGGTATTTTAATTTAAAAGCCATCTTCATTTGCTCCTTTTCCCATTACGTGGGAAACATTAAATTATAAATCATTTTGACCAAATCAATAGCTAAAACTGTTGAATCGTTTAAAGAACTCTACGATTCTGCAATGGAAACGTAACTTGCCATTAAAGCTTTGAATCTCGGATATGAAAAAAATGCTTCTGATTGGCCAATGCGATGAATTCTTTCTTCGCCATTTAAGACATATAGCACTGGTGTTGAAAAACCTTCCGGGAAATAATTTGGAAATTGCTCTTGGATGGTACTTAATTGGTGAAGTTGTTCGAGCGTATCAAGATAATAAACCTTTGCACTCGTTTCGAGAATCCATGTCTTTAATTGAGGTTGAAATCTAGTGCAACTACTACAAGTCGGATTTCCTAGATATAACATAAAGGATTCATTTGATGCTTGAAGAACACTTAAAGATTCAACATCTAGTCTATTCGTCCATGTATCCATGGAGTCATTATTTTCAAGGGTGTTCGGTAAGTTTGGATTATTGGCAATCTCGACAACCTGATTATTCGAAACACATGAAGTAATCATAAGAATTGCAGTAAATAAAATGATTAATTTAGCCTTCATATTTTAAAAATTATAGCATTAGTGACAACAAAAAGCCTTGTTCTGTTTATAATAATTAGAAGAGGTCAACTATGAATATATGGCATGACGTTTCAAAAAAAAGGATTAATCCAGAAAAATTTCTTGCTTGTATTGAAATTTCAAAAGGGTCCAAAAACAAATATGAATTGGATAAAGAAACCGGGGCTTTAATTCTTGACCGTGTGTTATTTACATCTACCCACTATCCACAAAATTATGGTTTTATTCCTAAAACTTATGCTGGCGATTTAGATCCACTTGATGTGCTTGTACTATGTTCTGAATCCATCCAACCCTTATCGCTTGTAGAATGCTATCCAATTGGTGTCTTTAAGATGATTGATAATGGTACGGTTGATGAAAAAATTATTGCGATTTCAGTATCCGATCCAGTCTTTAGTTCCTATAAGGATTTAAAGGATATTCCTGATCACGTTTTTAATGAAATGCGTCACTTCTTTCAGGTTTATAAGATGTTAGAAGGTAAAGATACATTTGTTTCTCAAGTTGAAGGCAAACAAATGGCTATCGAAATTATTAAACATAGTATTAAATCATACGAAGAACATTTTGAAGGTTAATTAAGTCTATGAACCATGTGGTTCTTTTTCACCCCGAAATTCCTCAGAATACAGGCAATATCATGCGAACAGTTATGGCTATTGAAGCCAAACTTCATATAATTGGCCCTTTACCATTTAAGTTAAACGACGAAACGATCAAACGTACTGGATTAGATTATCGTGAACATCTTGATTATGTTTACTATGATTCTTTTGAACATTTTATGGAATCTAATCAACATCCCACACTATATTGCATCACACGTTATGGAACTAAACTTTATACGGACATGCCGGTGAGTGATTCCACCTTGAATCATTACTTTTTGTTTGGTTCCGAATCAAGTGGCTTGACGGATCAAATTTTAAAATCTAACCAAGAAAACCTCTATCGAATTCCGATGAGTATACTCGCAAGAAGTCTCAATCTTTCAAATTGTGTAGCGTTAGTCCTTTATGAGGCATTGAGACAACAAAAATTTTCCGGATTAGCGACCAAAGAAACACTAAAAGGCGAAGATTTTCTTAAAAATAAACTCAATCAATAACGCTTTGAATTTTCAAGGAGTTTATTGCTAAATTCAGGATCAGCATTAGCTTTGATTGTTTTTGAATCTTTGATCAACACAAGGCCTAATGTTTTTGTTTGCTTTAATGAACCAACTTTTGCATATGTCACTGTTCCCGCGATTTGTTTTGCTAACGCCAAGACGAGCTGAGCTCCTTTAATTAATAAGTCATGATCAAATTGGGAATGATGCATAATCAGGTGACTGCCAGGTTTCCCTTCAATATGCATGAAGATATCACTTTTTTTCGCAATTGAAAATGTTAATTGATGGTTTTGTTTTGCATTTTTACCATAGGAGAAACGAACACCGTGATATTCAACATAATATGGAGAATGATGAAGAACTTCCGTGGGTTTACTTTCTATTCCACTTAACAGATGTTCTTTTTCAAGAAAAGATTTCAAGAGGGACAAATCTTTTTCAGATAATGGCGGTACCAACTTTGAAAAAGGATGAAGGGTTTCTATAAACGCTAGATTAAGTTTCATTTGCATTTGGGTTTGCTTGATACCTTTTTTTGCTTTTTTATAAAGTTCAAACAATTCATCGATTCCCGAAAAATCCGTCTTAAAGTTTATGTGTGGGGGAGGAAGTTGATAAGGATTAGCATAGGTTAACCAAGATTGGTTGGGTTGAGATTGAATCGCTTCGGCGATGGATTGGTAACCAAGCGAACTTTCGTGAGTCTTAAGATCGTTTTCTAAAGCCTCTTGTCGCTTAACCTTACGTATCAAAGTTTTTTTAATGATTTGAAGATAATCCATTGAATACGAATATCGAATGATCCATTCAATATCCAATGAGTGGTCCACGCTTAAGATGGCAGGCTTTGATTTGATCTTATCTTTGGGTTGCCAACCTAAAATAGAGTCATACAAAATTTCATCAAATTGAATTAATTGGAACCTTGGAGCATAAGGGGCTAATTGAAATTTCAATGAAAACGTTTGATTTTCACTTGTTAATGACATGATTACCGATTGATCCTCGGCAATCTTGACTTTATCGATTTGAAAACCCTTTAATTTGTCTGTCAGACCAAGTTCTGAAAAATTTGAAAATAATGCAGCATCATTCTTGTTTTGAATTGAAAAAACTGGATGCTCGTTTTGCAAATTAAGAATCAATAAACCATTGGACTTTGCACGCATGGTGAAAACCCAAAAATAGGGTTTAATGCTATACACATGTTGAATAATTTGATTGGTTAATTGAGACCAAATAGTCTCCATTGAATCAGTCTTATCAATCATGAAAAAAGTATATCATAAGCGAAGGTTTGATTGACTTTTAGCGTTATTCATAAGATAATTTTGATAATCTATGAAGCCTGGTTTATTAATTATTTTAAGTGGTCCATCTGGGGTAGGTAAAGGTACAATTCGTAAAAGAATTATGCAAGATCCTTCACTGAATTTGATTTATTCAGTTTCAATGACAACTCGCGCGATGAGACCTGGAGAAGTGGACGGAAAAGATTATTTTTTTGTGAATCAATCCACTTTTCAAAAAGCCATTCAGGAAAATCAATTATTAGAGTGGGCTGAGTTTGTTGGTAATCGCTATGGTACTCCAAAAGCTGAAATTCAAAAGTTAAGACAAGCGGGAAAAAATGTCTTACTCGAAATCGAAATTAATGGGGCTAAGCAAGTGATGGCAAAAGCAACGGGACCTGGATTGGTAACCATCTTTTTAATGCCACCCTCTTTTGAAGCACTCGAAGCGAGAATTCGTAAACGTAAAACTGAATCAGAAATGATTATTCAAGAACGCCTTGCTAAAGCAAGACGCGAAATGAATCTTCATCATGATTATCAATATTTGGTTGTCAATGATGATGTCGAAAAAACCAGTCAACAAATCATCGATATTATTAAAGAAAGAATGTTAACAATGCAATCATGAAGGCCTATCTACTTGAGGTCTTTATTGAGCATCAATTACAACAACTAAATCGTCCTTTTACCTACGTTTATCATGGTCCCATCATACCTCAAAAAGGCATTAGGGTTCGTGTGCCTTTTCGTCAGCAATCCTTAATTGGATATGTGACAGAATCCAAACTAATTGAAGATTTCAAAACTTACCAAGCTTCCAGTCCTTATCCTATTTTAGAAGTCACAGAGCTTCTCGATGAAAAGCCTATACTTTCTATTGAACTATTGACCTTAGTTGATGAATTAGCAACCCAACAATTTTCATCAAAAATAGGATTACTTCAAGCGATGCTTCCACCATCCTTGTTCCCGAGTAAGCAAAGTCTACGTGGTCCCAAAGTTGCTTATGAGGATTGGCTAGTCTTTATCAAAGAACCTGACGTAACATTGCTAAATGCACACCAAAGAAATTGGTGGGCATTAGTTAAAGGATTTAATAAAGTCAGGACCCATGAAATTAAAAGTAAGGCGGCAATAAAATTTTTTGTTGAGGAAGGTTTTGCAAGATTAGAAAAAATAGAAAAGCGTCGTTTTGACTTTAAGCCAATTAAGGTTGATACTAAACCAACGCTTTCGATTGATCAACAGCAAGTTTTAAAGGAAATCCATCAAAGTTCTCAAAAAATATTTTTACTCGAAGGGGTAACGGGGAGTGGAAAAACCGAAGTTTATCTGACGTTGTCCGAACAAGTTATCAAACAAAATCAGACAGTGTTGATGATTGTTCCCGAAATAGCTTTAACACCTGTGATGATGAGTTATTATCATCAACGATTTGGAGAAAAAGTAGCGATTCTACACTCAGGATTAACACCTGCAGAAAAATTTGATGAATACCGAAGAATTTTAAGAGGTGAAGTGTTGGTGGTCGTTGGTGCTCGATCTGCAATTTTTGCTCCTTTAGAAAAAATTGGTTTGATTGTATTAGATGAAGAACATTCTGAAACTTATAAACAAGACACACCGCCCTATTATCATGCTCGTGAAATTGCTTTATGGCGTCGGCAATTTCATCAATGTTTATTAGTGATGGGAACAGCGACACCCTCATTAGAATCGCGAGCAAGAGCCCAAAAAGGTATTTATCAACACTTGATGTTATCAAAAAGAATCTTTGACCAATTCTCACCGACAACACACATCGTTGATATGAACCAAACTCAATATCTTTCCAATCAAGATAGTATTTTTTCCCAACGCTTATTGGATGGAATAAAGAAACGTTTGAGCACAAAAGAACAAGTTATCCTTCTGATCAATCGTCGAGGTTTTGCTCAGAGTATTGTTTGCCGTCAATGTGAATATCGTTTTACATGTCCATCTTGTCAGGTGCCTTTAGCCTATCATGCTCAAATCAATAGTTTGAAATGTCATTATTGTGACCACCTTGAAACCTTACCAACTCAGTGTCCTTCTTGCCAAGGTCATCAATTGATGAAGGAAGGATTTGGCACTGAAAAAGTTGTGAGTTCATTACAGCGTTTATTCCCTGAAGCAAATATTGCTAGACTCGATACAGATATGACCGGCGTTCGGTCAAATGTTACGAACATACTCAAACAATTTCAAGAGAAAAAAATTGATATTTTGGTGGGCACGCAGATGGTTGCCAAGGGCCATGATTTTCCGAATGTCACGTTAGTCGGTGTGATGCTCGCAGACTTAGGCTTGCATGTCCCACACTACCGAGCAACGGAAAGAACCTTTCAATTGATTGCCCAAGTCGTTGGAAGAACTGGTAGAGGCACTCAACCAGGAGAAGCTATTATTCAAACCACGATGCCAAACCATCACGCCATTCAATTAGGAGCTAAACAGGATTATCCATCTTTTTATGAACGCGAGATGAAAGATAGAAAGCTAAGGCAGTACCCACCCTTTACTTTTTTAGCGAGATTTGAATTAACGAGCAGAGATCAAAATTTAGTTGATGAAGTAGCCCTTGAATTAGAACAATCTTTAAAAACCCAATTAGAAAATGTTGCAGAAGTGATTGGCCCTAATATTCCATACCCTGAATTCTATGCTGGCGTCTATCGAAGACGAATTTTATTGAAGTATAAAAAGTATCAATTGCTTCATCCAATTTTAGAAACGATTTATCCATTACTCTTAACAAAGAAAACGGTGAAAATTTTATTTAATCTCGATCCATATGATATGTGAGCTTTTCATATCATTTTTTATATTTTTAGATTAAAATATGGAAGATGAGGATGAAGCATGCATATCGAAATTTTTGGATTAGATAAATATGTGGTAGCGACCCTGAGCCGCGAACTACAAAAACCCATTGTTCAACTAACTAAAATGGATGAAAATAGTTTATTTTTTTCTGTCCATGAAACCTTACTCTTTCATGCTGGCGTCGATCAAAATGCTTGGCATACATTTATTAAAATTTCTATGCCCGAAACGTTAGCTCATGTCCAAGAAGGACTACGCGCGATGTTCATCAAGGCTCTAAAAGATAACACTATTCATATTCACTTTGAATTTATTCTTCAAAAACCGAATTCGGTTTCCACTTTTATTCAAAAGGATTATCCTCTTTTTGTCAATGAAACCAATGAAGTTGCAATTGAGCAAGAAGTTGAAGAAGAAGAAACGGATAAGAATATTGAAATTTACCACGGTAATATTTTTGCCGGTAAAGAAACTGAATTAGAAAAACTTAATCGGGAAGTTACCTCTTCAAAAACCAAAAAGAAAAAAATTGCTTAATCATCAACGTAAATCCCCATGATTGAATATATCTTAGTGAGTCAAATTCTACATCAAATTATCAATGAGAAAATTCAATTTTCTGATGCTTTAAAGTCTGGATTAGCCACTGCTCCTAAATCCGTTTCTCAAGGATTGATTCGTTCGTTAACGAGTTGTGAATTACATCACCATCGTTTACTCGATCACTTTAGCCAACGATTTATTCCTGAATTAGCACTAGAAGATCGTTATATTGTTCAAACGGCGATTGGCAACAATGTATTTGTAAAACGCATGCCACATGAGTTGACGATTTCATTTTTAAAGGACTTTCTCAAAGAAAAACAAATCCCTGAAAGTAGAATAGAAACCATCATCAATTTAGCAGGTCCAGGAAAAAATCTAATCGACCCCAATTTAAAGGAAAACTCAGTACCATATTTAGCAATTAAATATAATACGCCTGATTGGTTAGTTCAAATGTGGATTAAACACTTTGGTTTTCCAATCACTCTTAAGATTTTATCCACCAATAATAAACCGGTATTGCAAGCATGCCGTGTCAATACTTTAAGAATTACCACTGAGAAATTACTTTCCACCTATCCAGACCTCATAACAACACCCGTTGAAGATACTGTCATTTATCAAGCAAAAGAACCTTTAAAAAATCATCCAGCATATGTTAAAAATTTAATTTTTCAACAACGACTTGCAGTCACGGATATCGTCAAACAATTTAGTTTTGACAATGTTAAAGGTGAAATGTTATTGGTCGAAACAAGACCTCAGGCCTTGTATTTAGAATTACCCATTTATACTGAGCAACAAATAAAAATTAACATTGCGACGAACTCGGTTGAAAGAAAATTAGCGATGCAAAAATCCTTACAAGCGTTTCAACTTCAAAATATTTCTTTGTATGAAGCAGAACCCAAAGGTTTAATAACCCATTTATCAAAACAACAAGATGTTGTCATGGTGGTCCCCCAATGTTCAAAATTTGATTTAATTCGTTCTCTTCCAGATTTCTTCATCCAATTTCAACAAGAAGAACTTGATACTTTGATTACCAGTCAGCAATCTGCAATCCATGAAGCAAGTCAATTTGTCGAAGAAGGTGGATTGCTTTTCTACGGCGTCAACACACTTAATCATAAAGAAGGAAAATATTTGATCGCAGAATTCTTGACGGCACATCCTGCTTTCAAGCTCATTCAAGAGTTTCAGTATTTGCCTTTTGATAAACTAAATACAGCATTGTATGTCGCTGCAATGAGAAAGCAGAAATAATATGGAAAGTATCTTTGGACAAACATTAGTACAACTAGAAAATACCCTAGAATCATGGGGTCAAAAAGCTTTTTATGGAAGTGTGATTTATGATTGGATCTATCAAAAGAAGGTCCGTAATTTCCAATCGATGTCGAATTTAAGTCTTGAATTAAGGCAAGCACTCGAAAAGCATTTTCACTTTCAACTTCCTTCGATTCATGTTCGTCGTGATTCCTTAGACCGGACCGTTAAGTTACTTTTAAAATTAGAAGATGGTTTCTTAATTGAAGCGGTCCTGATGCGGTATAACTATGGCAATGTGATTTGTGTAACAACCCAAGTAGGTTGTAATATAGGTTGCTCTTTCTGCGCTTCAGGTTTATTGAAGCGCCAACGTAATTTAACCGCGGGTGAAATGATTGCCCAAATCGTTGTGATGAATGATCTTTTGGATGCTGAAGGCCGAAAAGAACGGGTTAGTCATATCGTCGCGATGGGAACGGGTGAACCCTTTGATAACTATGATCACGTGATGAACTTTATTCGCATTGCTAATCACAATAAAGCTTTAGCGATTGGGGCACGTCATATTACCGTTTCAACCTCTGGTTTTCCAGAAAAGATCAAACAATATGGACATGAACCACTACAAATTAATCTAGCGGTTTCTTTACACGCGCCTACCAATGAAATTCGTACACGTTTGATGAAAATTAACCAAGCTTTCCCCTTGGAAAAACTCATTCCTGCGATTAAAGATTATCAAACCAATTCAGGTAGACGTATCACCTTTGAATACATCCTGATTGAAGGGATTAATGATCAAATCGAACATGCGATTCAACTTGCAGAATTAATCAAAGACCTGTTTTGTTATGTCAACTTAATTCCATATAATGCGGTGATGGAAAATGAATATCGTCGCCCCCATCCACAAGCGGTTAATGCGTTTATGTCAAAATTAATTGAACTCGGAATCAATGCAACCGTTCGTAAAGAATTTGGTCATGATATTGAAGCTGCATGTGGTCAATTGAGGGCAAAGCATAAGCATGAAGAAGCGCGGTAGTTTTGCTTTTAAAACTGACATTGGTAAAGTTAGAACCACCAATGAAGATCAAGTGGTGGCGATGGTCAACCGTCATCAAGATATTTTGCTTGGTGTCGCGGATGGGATGGGTGGTCACGCTCGCGGTGATCTTGCAAGTCGCCTGGCTATGCAATCCCTCATTAAAGGATTTAAAAATACTTTTGGTTTATTAACGTCTAAAACTGCAACGCTTTGGTTGAGACAACAAGTGGTCCAAGCAAACCGCTCTATTTACCAAGAAGCCCAAAAAAGTTCTTCATTAAAAGAAATGGGTACGACCTTAGTCATAGCTTTAATTGTCAATAAAGATCTGATTATTCTAAATATCGGTGATTCAAGAGTGTACTTATTTGAAGATGGTGCGTTAACGCAGGCTACCGAAGATCAAACATATGTAGAATACTTATACCGCCAAGGTAAAATAACCGAAGCACAAAAGGCCAACCACCCACAGCGTCATGTTTTACTCAATGCCTTAGGGCTTAATACTTCCGTGTCATATGATGTTAAAATCGTCCCTTATCACGGACAAACCATTTTGGTTTGCAGCGACGGCTTATATAACAATTTAACGGAAGGTGAATTATCCAGTATTATTCGTTCAAAAGATACCCCTCAACAAAAGGTAGATTCTTTGATTAACTTAGCCAATGCAAATGGCGGAAATGACAATATTGCTGTGGCAATTTGGGAATCTGAACGATGATTAAAGATAACGATATTATTGATGAACGCTATCGAGTCATCAGAGAAATAGGTGAAGGTGGATTTGCCTACGTATATCAAGCAGAAGATCTGATTACCGGAAAAGAAATCGCCTTAAAAATCATCAAAGAAACTGCGATTAAATCAAAAGATAATGTTACCCGCTTTGAAAGAGAAGCACGAGCATCGGCTTCTTTAAATCATCCCAATATTGTTCGAGTCATTAATATTGGTTACCATCAAAACTTACCTTATATGGCCTCTGAACTCATCAAAGGCAAAACCCTTAGAGGTTTGTTAGACGAACAAAAACGATTTGGATTCAAACAAGCTTGTGAAATGATGTATCAACTATGTGATGCAGTTGCCTTTGCTCATAACTCCTTGGTGATTCATCGCGACATTAAACCTGACAATGTTTTTTTAACGCCGGATGAAACCATTAAGTTAGGCGATTTCGGTATTGCCTTTTTTGAAAATTCTCGTCGCGTCACGAAAAGCCAAGTAATCATCGGTTCCGTCCATTATTTACCACCGGAAGTAACCAATGGTCAATCACCGACATTCAAGAGTGATATCTATTCCTTAGGCATTACTTTTTTTGAATTGATTACGGGCAAAGTTCCGTATGAAGGCAATAATCAAATTACCGTTGCAATGCGTCATATTAAAGAAAAATTTCCTTCTCCAAGACAATGGATTCCTTCAACTCCCAGGGTGATTGAAAAAATCATTTTAAAAGCCTGTAGAAAAAATCCAAATGATCGTTATCGTTCGGTTTTGGAATTTCAAAGAGACATCAAAGAGTGTTTAGATCATCCTAAATTAATTACTCCAAAACGTTCTTTCTGGGCAAAATTATTAGGTTTAAAAGTAGATGAAGTATGACAGGGACCATCGTTAATTTAGATTTTGGGAAGTACCTTGTCTATTATCAAGAGCAAATCTATTCTTGTCATATTCGAAAAACCGATAAATTATTAATCAAACCAGTTGTAGGCGACCATGTTGAATTTGATGTAAATCTCAGCATGATTACCAGCATTCATCCTCGTCAAACTTTTATTAAAAGGCCGAGAGTTAGTAATCTTACAGACCTTATCATCGTCACAAGTTTAGTCGAACCACTATATTCATTTTTTCTTTTGGCAAAATTCATCAGTTTTGGTCGGTATTATAATTTAAACATCACCAACATTATTACCAAGATCGATCAAGGGAACATCACCCATCATCAACAGGACTGGACGTATCTTCAACAACATGGTTTTAAAATCCTATTTTTTGATAAACATCATCCTGACCAACAAGCCTTATCCAGTTTAATAGGACCCAATAAAGTGATTGCCTTTGCCGGCCAAACCGGTGTTGGAAAATCTACCATTATCAATGCACTAAACCCTCTATTCTCTAGACAAATTGGTAGTTATTCAGAAGCATTAGGACGAGGTAAACACCAAACAAAAGAGGTGGTGTTATTACCTTGGCTTGGTGGCTTTATGGCTGATACTCCTGGATTTTCTTCACTCGAACTTCCAATGTTGCAAAATGAACTTGCAAAAGTTTATCCTGGATTTGAACATCAGTTTTCAAAATGTAAGTTCTTTAATTGTACCCATCAACATGAACCAGGATGCCAAATTCTTCAAGACGTCAAAAGTGGTAAAATTCCATTAGAGATCTATCAAGATTACTTAAAGATGCTTTATCAATTACCCGAACAAAAGGAGTACTAATCGATGAGAAAAATCCTAATTGCCCCATCTTTACTTGCTAGCAATTTTTTAAAGTTAGAGACAGAAGTAAAGCGAGTGGTAGATGCTAAAGCCGACTATCTTCATTATGATGTCATGGATGGCCATTTTGTTCCTAATATTTCTTTTGGTTTACCGGTTGTCAGTGCGCTTACTTCCACAACCAATATCGTGCATGATGTGCATTTGATGATTAGCAACCCGGCAACATATTTTGAAGCCTTCGCCAAAGCGGGGGCCAACATCATTACCTTCCATTTTGAAACCGCTAAAGATTTAAAGATGATGCAATCATGGATTCAACAGTTACATGGTCTTGGTGTAAAGGCTGGTATTAGTATCAAACCTCAAACCAAAGTTGAGGTATTAAAACCTTTATTAGGCTTGGTTGATTTGATTTTGGTGATGTCAGTTGAGCCCGGATTTGGAGGTCAAGCTTTCTTGCCTTCAGCGATTGAAAAAATAAAATGGCTTCGACACCAACTTGATGAAGCAACATTGAAAACTCTCATTGAGGTAGACGGCGGGATTAATTTAGAAACGTCTAAACCATGCATTGAGGCTGGCGCTGATGTTCTTGTTGCCGGGAGTTACTTATTTAAACACACGAATCTTGCAAAGGCGATCAAACAACTGAAGCATGAATGATGCATTGCTTTGGATGCTTTGGATTTTTATCTTTGTCTTATTGAGTGGATATCTATTTTTTGGATTGACCCAATTTAAGGCGATCAAAAAAACACCTTACCAATTCCATCATCATTTACCATTTGAACTTCATGAAACACCCATCGCTTCTATGTACACCTTTCAACCACTTAAAGGGTTGTTTATTTTCTTTTTGGTTTGTTTATTTGCATACTGGGAAAGCATGTTTGTTTATCCTAACTTACCGATTACCTATGTCCTCCTTGCTTTGATGATCATTTTTTTAATATCCACGATGGGTATTTTTACCTTAGAGCCCAGGAAAATTGAAATGTATATATGGATGGTGACCTTATACGGCGTCAGTATCGTTGCTATCTTATTCTTAGGTAGTTATGTTACATTTACATCACCTTATCCTCAATTTCAAACGTTCTTACCATGGACGACCTTAGCTCAAGGGATTTTTCAATTATCCTTGCTTATGAATCCACGATTAAAAGATTGGGCTTTACTTGAAAAAGTTGAGAGCACAAATGAAAAACCACTGTATCGTCGACCAACCTTTTTTGTGATGGCCTATACGCAGTGGTTATCGTTAGCGAATGTGATGCTTTGGGTTTTGTTAACCCAAATAGAATGGCTTATCGGGTAGCTTGATTTTTCATCAAGGTACGATAAGCACGGGCGGACATCTTCACAGTTTTGGTAATACCATTTTCTGTGATTTGATATTTTTGTAAGTTTAAATTCCAAGTTCTACGTGTTGCACGTAAGCTGTGTGAACGGGCATTGCCACTCATCGGTCCTCGACCGGAAACAGTACATACTCTTGCCATAATTAGATTCCTCCAGACAACGTTGTAATCTTATCATTGGTGTCGTAAATTTGCAACGATTTTCACCCTAATTATGGTAAAATGACGATAAGGTTGGATAGACTAACGAAAGCTTCGCTTTCCTCTCACCTATCAATGCAACCTTCGCTAACACCGTTAAAGTTATCAAGCGTGCATAATAATGTTATGCAAACAAAGGTGGTACCACGCAAAAGCGTCCTTTCCAGGGCGTTTTTGTTTTTTTAGGAGGTTTTTATGGGATTTGATCACAAGACAATCGAACCAAAATGGCAAGCTTTTTGGGACAATCAAAAAGTTTTTTATACCAATGTATATGACTTTTCAAAACCAAAATATTACATTTTAGATATGTTTCCTTATCCTTCTGCTCAAGGCCTACACGTAGGTCACCCGGAAGGTTATACGGCGACTGATATTGTGGCAAGAATGAAACGGATGCAAGGTTTTAATGTTTTACATCCAATGGGCTGGGACGCGTTTGGTTTACCCGCTGAGCAATATGCTTTGAAAACAAACAACCATCCTATGGGCTTTACTGAAAAAAACATTGCCAATATTAAAAAGCAAATTAAGGCATTGGGCTTTAGTTATGATTGGTCAAAAGAAATTTCTACCACTGATCCGCAATATTACAAATGGACACAATGGATTTTTATTAAATTATTGGAAAAGGGTTTAGCCTATATTGACGAAAAACCTGTTAATTTTTGTCCTGCATTAGGTACAGTTCTTGCCAATGAAGAAGTTGTGGATGGTAAATCAGAAGTAGGCGGCTTTCCTGTTGAAAGACGTATGATGCGTCAATGGGTTTTAAAAATTACGGCATATGCCGAAAAATTACTCTCAGGTTTAGACCAATTAGATTGGCCAAACTCAACGCGAGATATGCAAAAAAATTGGATTGGAAAATCTACTGGAACTGAAATCATTTTTGATGTGAAACAATCGAAAGAGTCCTTCACGGTTTACACAACGCGTGCGGATACCCTTTATGGCGCGACTTACGTGGTCCTTGCTCCAGAACATCCATTGCTAAAAAAGATTACTACACCTTCACAAAAAACAGCAGTTGAAGACTATATCCAAGCGGCTGCAAACAAGTCAGATCTAGATCGAACCGAATTAAATAAAGACAAAACCGGTGTCTTTACAGGTGCCTTTGGTATTAATCCAATTAATGGTGAAGCCCTACCCATTTGGACTGCGGATTATGTTCTATATGGTTACGGAACTGGTGCCGTGATGGCGGTACCGGCACACGACCAAAGAGATTTTGAATTTGCAAAAAAATATAAACTTCCGATTCGTTCAGTATTGGAAGGTGGTGTCCAAGACGCAGCCATGGTTGAAGATGGTAAACATATTCATTCGCCTTTAATCAATGGTTTGTTAACTGAACCCGCGAAAAAAGTCATTACCGAAAAACTCATAACCTTGAATAAAGGTCGTTTTAAAACCAACTATAAACTTCGTGATTGGTTATTTTCTAGACAACGATATTGGGGTGAACCGATTCCTGTCTTGCTTAGTAAAAAAGATGGCAGTATCGTTCCGTTAAAAGTAAATGATTTGCCTCTATTATTACCAGACTTAAAGGAATTCAAACCATCTGGAACGGGTGAGTCTCCTTTGGCAAATGCGATTAACTGGTTAGATGTGGTGATGGATGGAAAAGCCTATATCAGAGAAACGAATACCATGCCTCAATGGGCAGGAAGTTGCTGGTACTATATTCGCTATTTAGATCCCAAGAATGATAAAGTGATTGCCGATGAAAAACTCCTCAAGCATTGGTTACCCGTCGATCTTTATATCGGTGGTGCTGAACATGCCGTCTTGCATCTTTTATATGCCCGTTTTTATCATAAATTCTTATTTGATATTGGCATTGTCCATACAGAAGAACCTTTCAAAAAGCTATTTCATCAAGGGATGATTCTTGGCGAGAATGGCGAAAAAATGTCCAAATCAAGAGGGAATGTTGTCAATCCAGATGACATTATTGAAGAATATGGCGCAGATACATTACGGTTATATGAAATGTTTATGGGTCCTTTAGAAGCCGCCTTACCATGGTCTAATCAAGGATTAGAGGGTTCAAGACGGTTCTTAGATCGCGTTTATCGACTTTTTAGTGAACAAGAATACCTTGATCGTTGGGTTGAAAAAAGTGATGGTACCCTAGACTATAGTTACCATTTCCTGATTAAAAAAGTAACCGAAGATTTTGAGTCACTTCAATTAAATACCGCCATTTCACAAATGATGATCTTTATCAATGATGTTTATAAGGCGAAAGCAATACCGGTTCCATTTTTAAAAGGCTTTGTTCAAATGTTAAGTTGCGTTGCCCCACACTTAGGTGAAGAATTATGGTCGATTTTAAAATGTAAGGATCAACTTGCGTATCATCCTTGGCCTAAACTTGATGCATCAAAATTACAAAAACAAACCTTTGAGTTACCGATTGCAGTGAATGGAAAATTACGAACAACGTTAACCTTTCCAGTTGGAACCAACGACATGGAGATTGAGCGCTTAGCAAAACTGGATGAAAATGTAACAAAGCATCTCGAAGGTAAAAACATTAAAAAGGTCATCTACATTCAGGGCAAAATGATGAACTTTGTAGTAGGATAGTGTTATGTTATTAGCAATCGATTTAGGCAATACCTCCGTTAAATTAGGCGTTTTTGATCAAGGTGTTTTGGTCCTCAATTCTTATGTAGATCACCCCAATATCCCGACCATTAAAACGTATCAAACATGGTTAGCACCTGTCTTTCAAAAATTTACAATTCAATCGATAAGGATTGCGTCGGTACAGCCACAACTTCGGCATTTAATTGTCAAAGCAATTGCTCAGTTAAGTACGATTCAACCAACGTTTCTTTCAACATTAAGTGCCCCCAATTTCAAACTCCGAATTCAAAAGCCTGAAGAGCTTGGTGTCGATTTATTAATGGATGCAATTGCAACGGATCGGCATTATCACGCAGACGCGATTATCATTGATGTGGGTACTGCTACCAAAGTCATGGCCATTCGCGATCATGGTTTTGAAGGTGTTTCCATCGCGCCCGGCATTCTCACATCCTTTAAAGCACTGAATCAAAATGCTTCATTAATCAAAACCATGCAAATGATGAAACCTACCGAAGTGTTTGGGAAAAATACCGTGAGTGCATTATCGAGTGGTATTATTCTAGGCCACATTCATATGATTGAAGGTTTAATTCACCAAGGTCTAAAAAGCCTAGGGTTAAAAAATGTACCTGTGATTATCACAGGGGGTTATGCTAATTGGTTATTACCCTTATTTACGATGAAAGTTATCCACGATCCCCATTTATCTTTAAAAGGAATTGCATTATGCAATTAAACGCAAGAAACCAAATTAGAAAACTTACTATTCATAGCATGTTTATTGCCTTGATTGCCATCATGGGATTTGTTCCTTTGTTAGGTTTTTTGCCGATAGGCGCAGGCGTATCGATTACCCTCATTCATTTACCTGTCTTGTTGGGTGCCATTTTATTATCCACACGATCAGCAACTTTGTTTGGTTTAACATTTGGCGTGGTGTCGTTATTGGTAGTGTTAACGAATCCTACACCATTACCAACGGATTTATTTTTTATTAATCCGATGATTTCTATTTTTCCTAGAATCATCTTTGGTTTGTGTGCAGGTTTTATTTTGACCTTCGCCAAATCGTTTAAAGGACCTTTACAATGGATCTCCATTAGTATTGGAGCATTTCTGGCAACGATGATTCATACCGTTTTGGTTTTGTCGATGTTATGGATCTTTGAAAGTGCAGCATTTATAGAAACCTTTGGTAATCTCTTTAATTTAATTTGGTATATTTTGGGTCTTAATGGATTGTTAGAGGCCTTACTTGCAGCAGTGATGATTCCAGCTCTATACATAACCTTATTCAATGTTCGTTCGATTAGACGTTTTTTAACACAAGATTAGGAGGATGCAAACATGGCATCACAATTTTCTCAATTTCTAAAGACTTATCATCAAGAAGCGATTCAACAATTGCAACGATGGATTCAAATTCCTTCCATCCATGATGAACGTACGATTACCAAAGGTAAACCCTATGGAGAAACGGTTTATCAAGCGTTACAATTTATTGGAAAACTTGCTGAAAAAGATGGATTTAAAGTTGATTATTGCGATGGTCACGTCACCGAAATTACGTATGGAACTGGCCCACAAATTGCGGTATACGCTCATAGCGATGTGGTACCAGTTGCCGAGGGTTGGAAACACCCTCCTTTTGGCGCTGTGATTGAAAATGATCGGATGTATGGTCGAGGAACGAGTGATGACAAAGGTCCCGCATTAGCATCGTATTATGCAATTAAAATGTTAAAAGATAAAAAATTGATTCAAGGTTTTCAAGTCAAGCTTGTTATTGGTGGCAATGAAGAAAAAGGCAGTGGATGTTTGAAATATTATTTCCATCAATTAAAGAAACCTTATGCTGTGGCAGGATTTACACCAGATGGTAATTTCCCTTTGATCTATGGAGAAAAAGGTATCAGTAACTTTGAAATATTGGGTCACGTCCATCTTCGTGGCATTCATTCGATAAAGGCTGGCATCGTTGCCAATTCTGTGATTGATAAGGCCGTTGCCGTTGTCGATACTTTATTTTCATTAGAACGCGCTTTAAACCAATTTGGTTTTCCTCATGAAATCAAAGTGAATGGGTCAAAAACGACCATTACCTTTCATGGAAAAGCTGCCCACGGTTCCTTACCTCAATTAGGTAAAAATGCTGGCACTGCTTTATTATCCTTTTTAGCTAAAGCGTTCCCACAAGAACCTTTAAACACACTCGCCAAGCAATATGAAGACTTTACAGGTAAAAATTTAGGCATTGATGCCAAAGCTCCATTACTCAAAGAAACCACCAATAATATTGGACTGATTTCATATGACGGTCATCATTTTTCTTTAGTCGCAAACTATCGTTATCCTGAATCCGTGAAGTATGAAGAAGTGGAAAAAAAGATGAAGTTGCAAACCCCAGCCCCTTTACAATTTAAAACATTATCAATTTCGCCGATGCTTGTGTTTGATCCCAAGACACCGATGATTCAAACCTTATTAAAAGCCTATCAAGATGAAACGGGTGATAAAGTCACTCCTATTATTACGATCGGCGGAGGAACGTATGCAAAAGAAGCTAAAAACACAGTTGCATTCGGTAGCAAATTTCCAACCAAAGAAGATTTCATTCACGAAAATGATGAAAAAATTGATCTTGAAGACTACACCAACTCCATGGCAATTTATGCCAGGGCGATTTTTGATTTAGGCCAACTGCATGCGCCTAAAAAGTAAGCCCTGGGCTAAACCTCTTATTTCCGAGCATCCTGAACTGATTCAAACCGACCAAGATCCAATTGATTTAAAAACTGGATTTCAACATTATGCATTAGAAATCGGCACAGGTAAGGGTGACTTTATTGCCGGTAAAAGTTTACAACAACCTCAAACATTTTTTTATGGCATCGAACGCGTCACCACTGTCGTTGCTTTTGCTTTAAAAAAAGTATTGCTGACGAAACCATTGAATATCAAACTTATCTTAGGTGATTTCGCCAAAGCATCATTCGCCATTCCTGATTCATTTTTTGATGAAATCTATTTAAATTTTTCTGATCCTTGGCCTAAATTAAGACATCACAAACGCCGATTAACCGCGATGGGTAATTTAGAAAAAATCACACGTATTCTTAAACCCCATGGAAGAATAATCATGAAGACGGATAACTTAGATTTGTTTATGTTTTCGATAGGGAATCTAAATCAAATGTCTTATAATATAGTTCAGATTCAACAACCCTATGTTGCCGTTGAATCAACAGATATTATGACTGAATATGAAAGTTTTTTTCGTAAGGCCTCTGAACCGATTTATCGACTCATTGCCCAAAAGGAGTAATCATGCTCAATTCATTTGAATTAGAACACTTCAAGATCTTATCTGAATTAAATGCAATTTCTGGTCAAGAAAATCAAGTAGCATCTTTTTTATTAAAAGCATATCAATCTCTAGGTTATCAAACACAAACGGATCATTTAGGTAGTGTGTTTGCCGTTAAGAAAAGTACCACCCCTAATGCCAAGAAAGTTTTAATTCTTGGGCATATGGATGAAGTTGGATTTATGGTCAGTCATATACAAAGTAATGGGATGATTAAAATTGTCCCAATCGGTGGCATCAATCCTTTAACCTTAACCTCCCAACGCATGCATTTAACAACGCGAGAAGGCAAGGTATTTTTAGGCGCTGTTGATACCACCCCACCTCATTTACTTAAAGATGTGCAACAAGGCATTCCAACAGTAGAAAGTGTATATGTAGATTTTGGATTTACCAATAAGAATGAAGCGCAAAAACTTGGTGTAAAACCTGGAGACATGGTTACTTATGCGACTCCATTTTCTGTATTACAAGGTGGCACAAGAATTTTAGGAAAAGCCTTTGATAATCGATATAGTTTAGTGATGGGTTTAGTAATTTTAAATGAATTAAAAAATAAGTCATTACCCTTTGATTTATATGTTGGCGCTTCCGTTCAAGAAGAAGTGGGATTAAGAGGTGCGACGACAAGTTCTACCATGATTGCCCCAGATTTAGCGATAGTCTTAGATTGTTCTCCAGCTCGCGACTCAAGTGGTGACGCTAGTGAACAAGGTCAATTAGGTGGCGGATTATTGTTGCGTTATATTGATGCTTCCATGATTGCAAGACCAACCTTATTAGCGTGGCAAGAACAAATGGCAAAGAACGCTAAAGCTCCTTTTCAATATTATTCCTCGCCTGGCGGAACCGATGCTGGGGCTGTTCATAAAAATTTATCCGGTATTATGACGTTAACGCATTGTATCGTCGCCCGAAGTATTCATTCATCACAAACGATTTTGGATACCCGTGATTTTGAAGCGAGCAAAATCACTTTATTGGAAATGCTCAATCAACTTAATACCAAACTGATTCTAAGCCTTGCGAAAGAAGATCATCATGGTTAATTATGTCTATCAACCTCTAACCTTAGGGGACCAACTTGCGATTTATTTGAATCCATCTTTACAACCAACGCATCACGTCCTTAAAGACAATATCGTCATGATTTATCATCTTGATCAATTGATTGGTTTGAATGTTCAACAACCCTTGAAAATATTGCCGATGCTATCATCGGGGATTATTCGTAGACTTTCAAAACAAAATATCGATACCTTAAATCAACACTTGTCTAAAAAAGGTGTTTCTTTTGTGTTACCCAACTTTCAATCAGGTTTTATGATTGGCGAAATTACAAACGTTGAAGCCCACCCAGATGCAGACACATTATGGATTTGCCAAGTTAATCTTGGAGCGGTATCCATTCAAGTTGTCACCAACTCCACCAAAGTTAAACCTAAGCATCGTATTGTTATTGCCCGTCCTGGTGCAATGTTACTTGATGGTCAAGTCATTGAAGAGGGATTGATGATGAAGGAAAAATCTCAAGGGATGTTTTGTTCACAAAAAACCTTAGGCATCGCACCTGAGACACAAGTAGGGGTTTTCATTCTTCCAGAAGATGCCCCGATTGGAAAGGATTTTTATGGTCAATGAAATCGAGCTTAAGAAGACAAAAAAAATTGCACGCTTAACGAATCGGACGTTTCAATTTCCAGAATCGATTCGCCAAGGTTTCTACACGGCCAATTACTTTTTAAAGACGCGAGCAATTATTGAACGTTTCATGCCAAAACAAATTGTCACCATGCAATTTTTCCAATGGCAACCCAATTTAATCGTATGCGGTTTGGATGAGGTGATTGCTCTAATTCATACGTTTGCACATCATCCTGAAAACTTACGAATTGAAGCGTTACAAGATGGAGATGAAGTTCAAAGTAAAGAACCTGTCCTTCGCATCACCGGCGCTTATGAAGATTTTGGATTCCTTGAATCCACGATTGATGGCATCCTTTCAAGACGTTCCTCTGTTGCAACGAATACAAAAGACGTTTTAAAAGCGGCTAATGGAAAACCTGTTTTTTCAATGGCCGATCGCCAAGATGACTACCATACTCAAAGTGGGGATGGTTATGCCTCATTTATCATGGGGATTGATCGAGTCAGTACGGATGCGCAAGCGGCTTGGTGGGGTGGTAAAGGGATGGGAACCATGCCACATGCCCTCATTCAAATGTGCAAGGGTGACATCGTCAAAGCCTGTGAATATTATGGAGAACAATTTCCTCAAGAAAAAATTACCGCACTCGTTGATTATAATAACGATGTTATTACTGACAGTTTAAAAGTAGCTAGAAGATTTAAAGAACGTTTAAAAGCAGTTAGGGTCGATACCTCTAGTAGTTTAATCGATCGATTCTTTGAAAAAAATCCTCTCAAGCAAGGTGATCCACACGGTGTTAATCCATGGCTCATTCATGGATTAAGAAAAGCTTTAGATTTAGAAGGTTTTACGTATGTACAAATTATCGTATCATCAGGTTTTAATCCAGAAAAAATATCCTGGTTTGAAAAAGAAAAAGCCCCGGTTAATTTATATGGCGTTGGTTTATATCTTGTAACTTTACGTACAAACTTTACTGGTGATTTGGTGATGTTAAATGGTAAGCCAGAGGCTAAAGTTGGTCGTGGTCTTATTCCCTCCACGCGCTTAAAAGACGTTCCTTTTTCCTCAAAGTAATGTAAAAAAATTACATATTTTTATTTGTTTTAATGTAAATTTTCATTTATAATGAAAGTGTTTTCAGCATAGGGGGTTCATCATTATGAACAACATGAAAGACCGAGTGACGATTTATGAAGTTGCAGTCGCAAGTGGAGTATCGCTTGCAACCGTTTCACGCGTGATAAATAATAATTCAAATGTCACAGAAAAGACGCGTAAAAAAGTCGAAGAAACCATAGCTAGATTAGGCTATAAACCTTCGCGATTAGCTCAAGCCTTAGCGACGAATAAGACCACGAATATTGGGATTGTCATTCCCAGTGCCAACTATGTTTACATCGCGAACATGTTAAATGGGATGACGGATGAAGCAAAGTTAAGAGGATATCAATTAACTCTCTTCGTCACCAATAAATCCAAAGAAGACGCCTTACAAGTTGTTGAAAAGGTTATCACTTCACACGTGGATGGTGCGATTATTTTTGATGACGAATTGGATAATGAAGATATCAATAAACTTGCCAGTTATAAAATCCCCCTTGTTGTCATCAATAACCAAGTCAAGGGTGATCGATTAGCGTCCATTAACTTTGATTATGAAAAGAAGATCAAAGAAGTGATTCAACAATATTTCAAAAAGGGAAGTAAGAAGATGTATTTCTTACATTTACATCACTCAGGACGCCTGTTAGAAAGAATTGAAAAATCCTTTATTGATGCGCATATCAAGGCTGGGAAAAATTACGGTGTCTTCTCAATCGAAGATTCCTATCGTCAAACCTATGCTGATTTTATGGAAATTTTTAAATCAACGAAATCTGGTTACTTTTTAGCCTATCGAGATTCACTTGCTGCCGCAGTCATTAATGCGGCGATTGATTCGGGCTTAAGAGTGCCACAAGATGTTGAAGTGTTATCGATCATCGGTACGAAATATGTTTCCATCATTCGTCCACAGCTTTCAAGTTTACATTTGGATTTGAAAGAAGTAGGATCGACAGCTGTCACGATGTTGTCTGGTTTGTTCACTGATGAACAAAAGGAGAAGAACCTCGAGTTTGAATCGACTTTCGTCAAACGGGCGAGCACCTTATTTTAAATATGAATATCTTTCATGATTTACAACAACGCGGACTGATCAAGGATGTTTCAAATCTTGAAGAAGTCAGTAACTTATTAAATACACCTACCACTATTTACTGCGGATTTGATCCATCTGCTATTTCGATGCACCTTGGAAATTTCGTACAAATTTCGATTCTAATGAGATTACAACGTGCAGGTCACCGGATTATTGCTGTTGTCGGCGGCGCGACTGGCATGATTGGGGATCCTTCTGGAAAAAGTAAAGAACGTAATTTATTGAACGCAGCGTCTATTGAGGCGAATACCCAAGCGATTAAAAAGCAACTTGAAAGATACCTGGATTTTTCCGACCCTAAAAAAGGAATCGTTGTGAATAATTTTGATTGGTTAGGTAAACTTTCGATGATTGATTATCTTCGAGATTATGGAAAATACTTTCCCATCAATTATATGCTTGCAAAAGATGTTGTTGCCAATCGATTAGAAACAGGATTATCCTACACAGAGTTCTCTTACATGATGTTACAATCGATTGACTTTTTACATTTATATCAACAATTTCAATGCCGATTACAATTTGGTGGATCTGATCAATGGGGCAATTTAACAAGCGGCCTTGAACTTATCAGAAAAATTGGTGGAATGGATGCCAAAGCTGGTGTCTTTACCACGCCATTAATTACACGTAGCGATGGTAAAAAATTTGGTAAATCTGAGGATGGTGCTTTGTTTTTAGATCCTTCACTTACCTCACCTTATAACATTTACCAATATTTTTATAATGTCTCTGATCTCGATGCAATTGCATACTTGAAAGTTTTTTCATTCTTCGATTTACCAAGTATTGCTCAAATTGAAAAAGATCATCAAGCTGCTTTGGGTCAAAGAATTGCACAAAAACGCTTAGCAGAATCCGTTGTGACTTCTTTGCATAGTCTTGCTGCCCTAAATGAAGCCAAAATGATGTCAGAGGTTTTGTTTAATGGGCAATTTAAATCTTTAAGTGAAACTCAACTCTTATCGGTTTTAGGTGGATTAAAAGTCAAATTATCGCAAGGCACCTTGTTGGAAGATTCGCTCATACAATCCAATTTGGCTTCGAGCAAAAGAGAAGCAAGGGAATTTATTCAAGGTCAGTCGATCAGCATCAATGGAGAAACGATGAATCAACTTACCTATATGCTAAAAAAGGAACAAGCTCTCTTTGGAAAATATATCGTCTTACGCCGCGGCAAAAAGCTCTACGTGTTGATCGAACTCCAATCTTAAGATAAAAAAAGCTTGGTAATCAATACCAAGCTTTTTATTTGTTTGAAGGATTGAATGATTACAACAAACGGTTATAGTATTCAACGATTTGCGCTTCGTTAATGTCTTGTGGTAATTCTTTTCTTTCTGGGAAACGAGCAAAGACACCCGATAATTTTTCTTTATCAACGGTGACATAGGCTAGGGTTCCAGCGTTACTTGCAAGTGAAGCCTTGATTGCCACTAAGTTCTTGCTCTTTTCAGCAACGGCAATCACATTGTTAACTTCGCAGAGATAACTTGGAATGTCAATCTTAGCGCCATTGACAGTGATGTGACCATGGTTGACCAATTGACGTGCAGCTTTACGGGTTTTTGCAAATCCTAAACGGAAGACAAGATTGTCTAAACGCGATTCAAGAATTTGCATAAAGCGCGTACCGGTAACTTCTTTAGACTTTAAGGCGATCAAGAATAGACGACGGAATTGACGTTCATTGACGCCGTAGGTGAATCGTAACTTTTGTTTTTCTAAAAGTTGTTTTCCGTATTCTGAAGGTTTCTTTTTGCGGCCTTGACCGTGTTGACCAGGACCATAAGGACGTTTTGCTAATTCCTTACCTGTTTCTAAAGTCGAAAATCCTAAACGACGCGAACGTTTCCAATCTGAACCTCTAAATCTCATGAGATATATAATCTCCTTTCTTTATTGCAGACATAAAGCTAGGTGCACACTCCACGCTTCGGATGCTAAGAATCATTTCGCCTTTAAGCTCAGGTTACTTTGTTCCATTGGTCTTAGCGGTCGGACAAGCGGTATATGCATGCTTTGACATGCCTTCATACTATACAAAAAGGTGGCATTGATGTCAATCATCGCAAGTTAAATGAATATGCTATATTGAAACTATCCATCGATATGTTATTTATTAAAAAACCATTTCAAGAATTAGAAAAAAGATATCAAGATACTCACGCGCTTTTTTTTGTTCAGGCAGCAGCGATTTATCAACGTTTAGAAAAGATTTCTAAGCATAATCTTGAGTATTTTAGCTATTTTGATGGCATTTCTAAAACCTACGATATGATCAAGAATGAATTGGACAACAAAGCCAAAGATCAACTTCATAAACTATCCCAATATGTAAAAGATAATGAAGGAAAAGCTTTTAATGCTCTCTATCAACCAACTCGCATCACCTTGGATGTGTTTGAAAGTGCTGTTAAAAAGTTAATGCAAGAGTTGACGATGATTATGAAACCTGAAGAAGACACCAAGGTTTTAATCGCAGAAGTCAAAGAACTCATTCGTCACCTTCGAAGTGAATATTTTGGAAAAATAAATCAGCTCAGTTTGGTGGAGACTCAATTTAATAATTTATTTAAATACGTGGATGATCAAGTTAATTTTATCGACCAAAAAATGGATGCTGGCGAGTACGATGACATTCAACAAATGATCGCCAAAATGACCAAGGCTATCAAAAAGATTTTAGGTCTGATGAATGAGTTACCAAGAATTTGTGTTTTGTTAGCGAGTGTCATTCCAGAAAAAATCAAAGCCTTATTGGACACGTCAGATACCATGCAAAAACAAGGGTATCCCTTACACCATTTATTGATTAAAGATACGATTTCAAAGGCAAAAGATGAACTTGAAAAAATGCAAACACGGATTACCGTCTTTGATATATACGGCATGGAAGTTTTACTCAATTCAATTGGCGAAAAATTAGAAAGTTTTTACCCTTTATTTGAAAAAGAAAAAGAAGCAAAAGTTACCTTTGATAAGGATTATGAATCAACCTATGACGCTGTTAATAATTTAGAACGCCGTTTTTCCAAATTAAATTCTGGTCTCCCTAAGATTAAGGAAATCTATGTTCTTGAACATCAACGTCTTTCAGAGGTTGAATCCATTAAAGAACTAATCTCTCGACTAAATTTAACCAAAAGAGGCTTAGATACCCTCGTCTTGGCAGGTACGAAGCAACCCTATACGCTTCAAGTTGATAAGATCAATATTTTAAAAAAAGAGGCCGATATTGGTGAAAGAAAACTTGACGAATTCACCCGTTATCTTGCTTCCTTAAAGACCCATTCTCAAGAAGCATATGCTTCCGTAAACCAATATTTTTTACAATTCAAAGATGCAGAAAAAGCACTAGATGACTTAAATATGCAAATTCTAACCGAACAATATGACAATCAATTAACGACGTTTTATCAAAATTTAAAACAAATCGTGGATGCATTAAGTTTGTTACCGATTGATATGAATGTTGTCCAACAAAACTTAATGCTGGTTAAACAAGAAGGTCAAGCTTTGGTTCAACGCATTCATGCGACGATTAAATTGGCACTTGAAACAGAAAAACTCTTATTAACTGCAAATAAAGATCGGCATCGTACCACGGATAATCAAAAAATAATCGCTTTAGCAGAACAAGCATTTTTTGAAGGTAAATTTGAAAAAGCTAATCAAGAAGCCACCAATTTACTTAAGAAGTTAATCGTTCCTCAACAAGGCAAATAAAAAACTCGGTTGGATGACCGAGTTTTTTTGATGAATTCTTTTAAGCCTTTAGATTTTTCTTTGCAGTTTCGACGAGGGTTTTGAAACTTGCTTGATCATGAATCGCTAACTCAGAAAGCATTTTACGGTTGACCGTAATACCAGCTTGTTTGAGACCGAACATGAATTGACTATAGGATAATTCATAAGTACGGACTGCTGCATTGATACGTTTAATCCATAATTTACGGAAGTCACGTTTGATGGTACGACGATCGCGATAAGCATACAATCTGGCGCGCATGACCGCTTGTTTAGCGGTTCTAAAAAGACGGTGTCTTGCGCCGAAATAACCTTCAGCACGATTCAAAACACGTTTACGACGAGCACGACTTACGGTTCCACCTTTTACTCTCATGGTTCATTCCTCCTAGCGGCCTAACAGGACTTTGATTCGTTTATAATCAGAAGCCGAGATTTGCCGTGATTTTCTTGCTTGACGTTTTTGCTTTGAGGATTTGTGGCGAGATAAGTGTCCAGTGTATGCAGACTTACGAATGAGTTTTCCACTTTTGGTTATTCTCACGCGCTTCATTAATGCTCGCTTTGATTTCAATTTATATTTTTTTGCCATACATTGATAGCTCCTTTACTTTTTAACTGTACTTGCAAGGATTGTAATGAGTAACTTTCCTTCAAGTTCAGGTCTTTTTTCAACCATGGATACATCTTTAACTGATTCGATAAATTTATTGACCATTTCCACCCCAAAGTCTTGGTGCGCCATTTGTCTACCTTTATAACGAAGGACAAGTTTGACCTTATCACCTTCTTGAAAGAAACCGATGGCAGCTTTCACTTTGACTTGTAAATCGTGTTCACCGATTTGAGGACTAATTTGAATTTCTTTAATATCGATGATGTGTTGATTCTTTTTCGCTTCTTTCGCTTTCTTTTGTTGTTCGAAGCGATATTTACCATAGTCTAGAATCTTACAGACAGGCGGTTTTGCGCCAGGTGCAACACACATTAAGTCTAGGCCAGCTTGTTCAGCGAGTTGATTTGCTTGGTAACTATTCATCACACCAAGTTGTTTACCGTTTTGATCAATCACAAGGACTTGAGCAAAGCGGATTTGATTATTGATGAGATCACCGTTATTTTTCTTTTCAGGGCGAATGGGGGCGTTCATGTAAGCTATATAGATCACACTCCTTTTAAATAAAAATGGACGCGAGCAGCGTCCATTATTCAATCTTAGAAGTTTAAATTCCTAGCGATTGACCCATTCTGAATCAGAATCAGGTGAGAAGCGGACGCCTCTACTTTCTATTTTTACAACGCTAAATATATCATAGTTAAAACAAAAGTCAATTATTCAATTCTTAAATTGGTGATATCCGTGACTTCTTTGAGCACTTTTTGTAAAAAGCTTTCCATGGAAACTGTAATTTGCTCTTCAGATCCATATGGTCGATACGTAATCATATGACCATCGCGTTCTTTGTCACCAATGACAACTGAATAAGGTACTTTTTCAACTTGGGCATTACGAATTCGATAACCTAATTTTTCATTGCTTGCGTCGACCTCGGCACGTAAACCTAAGGAAGCTGCTGCTTTCTTGAATGCGTAACTATAATCAAGATGGAAACTTTGATTAACAGGAAGGATTTTAATTTGGACTGGCGCTAACCATGTTGGAAAGGCTCCCGCATAGTGCTCAATTAAGATGCCGATGAATCGTTCAAGTGAACCATAAACCACGCGATGAAGCATGACAGGTCTGACTTTTTCATTCTTTTCATTAACATAGGTAAGATCAAAGCGTTCAGGGTTATTCATATCTAATTGAACGGTGCCACATTGCCAAGTACGACCGACGGAGTCCTTTAACTTAAAATCAAGTTTGGGTCCATAAAAGGCTCCGTCTCCTGGATTGATTTTAAAGGTTTTCCCCATACCAGTGAGTGCATCACCAAGAGCTTTTTCTGATTTTGCCCAAGTTTCAAGTGTACCGATATATTTATTTTCGGGTCGTGTAGAAAGATAAACATCATAATCGATATGGAATACTTTCTTATAAAAGAAATCAAATAGTTTTACGATTTCTCTTACTTCGCTTTCAAGTTGTTCGGGCGTGCAGTAAATATGTGCGTCATCTTGGGTGAAATTACGCACACGGAATAATCCTGATAAGGCACCACTCGCTTCATGGCGATGAACGTTTCCTAATTCCCCCATTCGAATGGGTAAATCTTTATAGGAGTAGAATTCATTCTTATAAACCAACATACTCCCAGGACAGTTCATGGGCTTAATTGCATATTCTTTTTCATCCACTTCAGAAACATACATATTGTCGCGGTAATTAAACCAATGACCTGATGTTTCCCATAATTCTTTCGATAGCATGGTTGGCGTTTGAACGAGTTGATAACCTGCTGCCCGATGAACATCAATCCAAAAATTTTCTAAGGTTTTTCTTAAAATCATCCCTTTATTTAACCAGAAAGGAAAACCAGGACCATAATCTGAAATCATGAATAAACCAAGTTCCTTACCTAATTTTCGATGGTCACGTTTTTTTCTTTCTTCTAGCATCACCACATAAGCATCTAAATCTTTTTTATTAAAAAAAGCTGTGCCATAAATTCGTGTCAGTTGTTTGTTTTTGCTGTCTCCACGCCAATAGGCACCAGCCGTGTTTAATAGTTTAAAGTTTTGGTTATAGCTCGTATTGATAAAGTGAGGTCCTAAACATAAATCCGTAAATGCACCTTGGGTATAAATTGAAATCGTTCCCGTTAAAGCTTGAATCATCTCTGTTTTATATGGATCATCTTTGAATAATATCAAAGCATCTTTTTTCGAAATTTCTTTTCTAACAATTGGAAAAGCTTGTTTTGCTAATTCAATCATTTTAGTTTCTATTTTGGGGAAATCTTCTTCACTGATGGGTTGTGAAAGGTCCATATCATAATAAAAACCTTCATCGATGGCAGGACCAACACCGAATTTCGTGCCTGGATATAAGGCGATGATCGCTTGTGCCAATAAATGTGAGGCATCATGACGAAGCATCATTAAAGTTTCTGGATCTTTTTCTGTTAATAACTTAAATTGACCATCTTTAGGAATGGGCCAATATAAATCAAAGAGTTGACCATCCAACGCGTAAGCGAGGACGCGTTTTGCTAAGGATGGTGAAATTTGCGTTGCCACATCGAGTCCGGTCATGCCGGGTTTTAGATTCATGGTTTTGCCATCGGGTAGGGTAATGTTCATAAGTTCTCCTTTAAATAAAAAAACGTCCATTCATAAGGACGCTTCACGTGCGTGGTACCACCTTAATTTACATGCATAGGGCATGTACACTCATGGCTCTTAACGCGAGCAAACGGTGCGTTACTTTTAATAGAAGTGGTGATGCGGAATGGGATGCGGTTAAGATTTCACCAACGCTTCTTAACTCTCTATACGCGATGTCATTTCACAAAGCTTCTTTAACGCTGATTTAATTATATAACGAATTCAATGAAGTGCAATTATTTCAAGGAAAAAGCTAAATTCGCTGCCCCAATGATTCCAGCGTCTTGACCGAATTGGGCTAAGGCTAGGGGAATATGAGGAACGGCAGCTTGTATGTCTTTCCAAAAATAGTCTTTTGATTTCATCACACCGCCGGTGAGAATAAAAGCTTTAGGCTGATAGTAATGATCTACCCATTTTAAAAAGTCCGTGACATATCCTAACCAACTTTTAAAAATAGGTTTGATTAAGACATCACCTTTTCCGTAACGTTCAAAAAAAGTTTTTGCATCAGGAACTGAAACACCGTGAAATGCAGCTAATTTGACAATGCCTTGTCCACTTGCCACTTTTTCTAATTCTTCGTATCCATTTCCTAAACGCACTAACATATGTCCAGCTTCTTCGGAAGAATGTCTTAAATCGTGATTAGCAACAAATGCTGCGCCAATGCCGGTTGAAAGGGTGATAAAGTAACTTGATTCTAAAGCTTTTCCATAACCTAAATTGCCTTCAGCAACCGCAGCCATGACTGCATCGTTTTTAATGATGATTGGTAACCGATAGGTGGTTTCCAAAAAGGATTGAAGTGGAACTTGACGAATCCCAATATTTGGCAAAATATCAATGCCACCTAATACATCAACTCGACCGGGAACACCGCATGCAATCGCATGAATAATAGGCTGCTTTTTTAATAGAGCATCAATACTTTTTTTAATTTGCTTTAAAAATGCTTGAACATCATTTAAAGGAGTTGGTTCAACAACTAAATGAACGATTTGATAACTTTCATTAACCAAAGCTGCTCTTAGATTGGTTCCGCCAATATCAAGGGCAATCACATATTTCATAGGGATTCTTCTTTGAGGTCCTTTAAGGTTAATATTTTCATAAAGTTAGTGGAACCAACACCCGTTGGAACGCCACCGGTTAAGAGAATATTTGCCCCTGGTTTTAATCCGATTTGTCGAGCTTTTAAGATTGCAAATGCTTCCATATCCTCGATAAATTGTGGAAGGGTTTTTGCATAAAAAGCGTACACACCCCAAACCAATCCTAAGGATAAAACCGTTTCACGTCGATCACTGATTGCAAAAATCGGGCAAGAAGGTCTAGCCTTAGAAATTCGACGGGCAGCTCCACCTGTTTCTGTAAATGTAATGATGGCTTGAGCGTTGATTAATAAGGCAGTGTTGGCAACTGAGTTTGCGATTGCATCTGAGTTAATCTTCTTGCTACTTTCGTAAGCTTGATTGGACATTTTTAAATAATCCAATTCTTTTTCCATGGTTTGAGCAATCTTGGCTTGCATGTTTACGGATTCAACGGGATATTTGCCGCTAGCAGATTCTGCTGACAGCATGACCGCATCACTACTTTCCAAAATGGCATTAGCAACGTCAGAAACTTCAGCTCGTGTTGGTCTTGGCATGTTGACCATGCTATCTAACATTTGCGTTGCCGTAATCACTGGTTTACCAACTCGGCGACACATCGATACAATTCTTTTTTGAACAATCGGAACTTGCTCAGCGGCAATTTCAACACCTAAGTCACCACGTGCAACCATGATGCCATCTGCGGCTTCAAGAATTTCTTCTAAATTACTAACCCCTTCTGGGTTTTCAATTTTTGCAATAATTTGAATATTGGGTTTACCATATTTTTCTAAAATCGCTCGAATGTCCAAGACATCTTGTTTCCTTCTCGTAAAACTTGCTGCAATATAATTCACATCATGTTCACAACCAAATTTAAAATCGGCCTCATCTTGTGCAGAGATAAACGGCATCGATAATCGAGCAAATGGAGCATTTAAACCCTTACGATTTTTTATGGTGTGCGTATTTAAAGCTTTACAAACAAGTTGATGTTGTATGCGATCTTTTTCAACTATTAATAAAGCTAAATTACCATCATCAATTCTTAATTGATCGCCAACTTTCACATCTTCATACAAATCTGCATACGATACGGAAAAGATTGAAGCATTACCTAAAACAGGTTTCATACTTACGCGAACGATACTATCTTGCTTAATTAAGGCTGAATCATTTTCAAACATGCCTACTCGAATTTCTGGACCTCGTGAATCTAGCATCACAGGAATATAGATGCCTTTTTCTTTTTCCAATCGCTTCGCCATTTCAAATTTTTTAAGATGGGTTGGATAATCACCATGCGAAAAGTTAACCCGCATGACATTCATCCCAGCATCTACCAACTCCAAAAGTTTTTCATACGTTTCAGATGCAGGACCAATCGTGGCAACAATTTTCGTCTTTTTATCAAATCGATACATCATGTTATTTCAACCGATCAATCACGTTTACGATGCTAGAATGCTTTGCTCGTTGCATGGCAAGTGCTTCGTAAATATCAAAATCCACAAGTTGTTGGCCGCGGACTCCAATACAGCGACTGGTCTTCCCTTCATTTAAACATTGCACGGCGTATTCGCCCATCCGTGAGGCAAGAATGCGATCAAAAGCAGACGGAGAACCACCTCGTTGAATTCGCCCTAAAACTTCTGTTCTCACTTCAAAACCAGTTTCTTGTTGGATAAAACGGGCCAATTCTTGAAGATCAAATAGTTTTTCAGAAACAATGACCATCGCGTGGTTTTTACTGGTTGCTTTTTGAAACTTTAAGCGTTCAATCATTTCTTGCAAAGGCATAAAATTATCACCGGAAATCGTTAATTCTGCGCCGCATGCTAAACCAGCATAAATTGCTAGATCTCCTGCACGATTACCCATCACTTCAATGATGGAACACCGTTGATGGGAGAAGGTTGTATCTCGAAGTTTATCGACTGCATTAACGATGGTATTGAGACACGTATCAAATCCAATGGTGTAATCGGTGCAAGCAATATCATTATCAATCGTTCCTGGTAAACCAATACAGTTAATCCCCATATCTGATAAATCTTTTGCACCACGATAAGTACCATCTCCACCAATGACGACCAACGCATTAATACCGAATTTCTTAAGTTGCTTAACGCCTTCTTCACGAATGTTGGCATCGATAAATTCAGGTAGACGTGCAGAACGAAGAATCGTTCCACCTTTATTGATGATTTGTGAAACAAAAGAGCGATCAACTTTTTCGATTTGTCCCGAGACCAATCCTCGATAGCCATTATAAATGGCATACATTTGATGACCGTGGCTAATTCCTGCGCGAATGATTGCCCTAATGGCAGCGTTCATTCCGGGTGAATCACCACCAGAAGTCAGGACACCAATATTTAAAGCTTTCATTTCGTTTCTTTCCACCAATTTAAAGCTTGTTTTGCTTTTGCGCTCATGGATGTTTTTGCTTGTCTTTTCGTTGATCTAGGATCGTGTTTTTCTCCGCGTGCAACGACATGCCAACTTTTTACATGTCCCATTTTTCCAAGTAAACCTTGAACACTAGCATAATCAAACATTTTGCAGGAGAAGATATCAAAGTACATCACGTTTTCTTTCAAGTTCAAATGAATCGATAAATGGGATTCAGCAATCATGACGATACTCGATAAAAAAGTTGGGTTGCTATATTGATTGTAGATTCCAAAGGCTCTTGTAATTGGAGTCATGCCAATGTCTTTAATTAAACCTTCTAAAAAACGGTTTGTTGTTTCTAGACTAATTGGTGATTTCAATTGTATTGTTGCCATGACGTGTGGACCAAAAACTGATTTTGGATCGAATTGCTCTGATTGATTAACACCATTTCGATTAGCTCTGAAGAGTCTACTTTTCTGATTTGCACTTGGCCAATAACGTTGTAAAACCTTATGAAATAAGGCTGCATCAATATCATGTTGGGTGCTTAGGTCAACAAAATAACAACCTCTGAGCGGGAATGTATGGATGGTTAAATGACCACCTTCTAGAAAAATATAACTTGATAAGCCCTCATCAAGCGGAATTAATCCATAGTCATAGGGTAATAAGTAAGCTGGTGAAATTGGTTTAATTTTTAAATCAAAAAGCACTAAATTAATCGTTTGATTGATAAAGTTACTATCCCCAAGAGGAATCGTCGCTTTTACTCCATAACCATCGAACATTAAGTGGGTCATTGTCTACATTCTCGTTTCATTCATAATGCTATCAAAATTGGGGTACTTAAGCAATGAAACCTTGATGCAAATAAACTTACATTTCTTTTCAATTTAATCGGTTATAATTTATAATAACCTTCTATGAAAATTATTACGAGTCAAGATTTTATTCAAATACGCTCAGAATCAATGATATCTTCGTTGGATCTAGAATTTTTATTTGAAGCTTATGCCCCATTTCTTGGTGTAGAGGCTCTTGGATTATATGGTGGCTTAAAGCAACAAGATCAATTATTAGAGGGAAATCAAATTATTTTTTCAACTTTTCTATCATATTTTCAAACTTCCCCACAAACCTTTCAATCTGCCAGAACTCAATTAGAGGCGGTTGGGCTTTTGAGAACGTACCACCAAACCTTTGAAAAAACGAACCTATTTACATTTTCTCTTTACGCCCCTAAATCTCCAAAAGCCTTTATGGATGATCCTATTCTAAAGGGTTTATTGATTCAACGAACGAATAATTTGTACCTCAAAAAAATTGAAGCCAAATACATGACACCTGCTATTGACCCACAATCCAAGGAAGTCTCAATTAGTTTTGGAGAAGTATTCCATCCAGATTTAAATCATCCAGCATTTTTAAATCAAGCCCATTCAAATGTTAAAGGAAAATCATTAGCAGAAATCAGACAACCTTTTGATCAATTAAAATTTGCAGAACAATTACAACATCAATTTTCTATTGATGTTAAAAAACTCAATGCAGAAGACATTAAACAAATGGTGTCTATCGCAGCCTTAACGGGATTAGATGAGCTTGCCGCTGCCGATATTGTTGGAACCAATCTAGATTTAAATCACCGTTTAAACATGGATAAGGTGATGCAAGCAGCCCGCCAAGAAAAACGTATACCTTCCTTTATTCGACAAAGGCAACAACAAAAGGTTCAATTACAAGAAACTTCAACCCAAGCAAAATTAATGAATCAAATGGAAATGATGTCTCCTGTAGACTTTTTAATGATGAAACAACAAGGTGCAGAAGTCTCTCCTGCAGACTTTAGTCTCTTACTGCGATTACAAAATCAATATGCCTTACCAACCAGTGTGATTAATGCATTAATCCACCATGTCTTAACCACCCAAAATAATGTTTTAAGTTCAAGATATGTTGAAAAATTAGCAGGTAGTTTAACCCGAGCTAACGTTCAACATGCCATCGATACCATGGATTATTTTTATCAATTAAGTCAACCAAGACCATCGAAAGCTCCAATGAAAAAAGAAATCCTAGAACCTACTATTTCGAATGCAAATAGCGATACTAAAATTCCAGTGAACAACGTTGATGAAGGTGAACTTGATCAACTCGAAAACAAGATGAAGGGTTTAAAATGAAACCGATTAATCCAAAACCTCTAATTCAGGATGATTTTGAAGATGCGATCAAACAAGCCATCATCCAAGTCAAGCAAAGTAAATGGTTGAAAAAAACGATTGAAACATTAAAGATTAAAGAATCAGAAATCCAACAGCATCTATCAACTTTACTTAAATTAGAAGTTGATGAACAAGAAGTACAACAATGTAAATTAGCTGGTAAGTGCTTAAAACCTCAAGGTCATTATGTCGTGAGTATGCAACGCAACGCCGTTGGATTTTTAGAACGTAAATTTGCCCCTTGTCCAATGCTTGATGATCAATTAAAGGTATCTCGCTTCTTAATTTATGATGATTTTAATGCCGATTGGAAAGATTCTAAACTTTTCGAATCATTGAAACAACGTGAAGGTCAAAAAGCTTTGTATGTCTATTTAATGAAAGTATTGCAAAAACAAACCACGGATGGTCTAGCGCTTATTGGTCCTCATCAATCTGGTAAATCCTTTGCCTTAGGTATTTTTGCTTATCGGTTTGCACTTAATGAATTAGGCACGGTAGGCATGCTTGATTTCAATCTTCAATTACCAAGATTAATTTCGAATAAAAAATTAGATGCTAATGGTTTTAGTCGTGAACTCGATCGTCTTCAAAAACTATCCGTGCTTATTTTAGATGGATTAGGTTCGCAACCAATTAGTGAAGATATGTTAATTGATGTCTTAATTCCATTGTTTATTGCCCGACAAAAGCAAGGGTTGATTACGATGGTGACAAGTACGGTACCCATCTTACAACTCGAAGGGTTATTTAAAGGTTATAAAGACAAACGTATGTTAATGACAGACTGGTTACAACTTGTTCAAATCATCACCAAGCCGATTCATTTACCTGCCATGATGCCTCTTTAGACTTGTTTTTAAAGATAAGGTTTTAAAGTTTTTTGGATAAGTTTTTTCCAGTTAAGAAGATTGGCATCATTGATGAGTCGGTGATTAACAAATGATAAATAATTACGATATTGATTTCGTTCATTGAGTACCATTAAGTCATCTGCTGTTTCAGGGTTTCTTTCTTTTAATCGTTTTATTTGGATCGCTTTAGGTGATTCAACTCCGATAATGACATCGGTAAAAGCATCGATTTCACCTTGAAATAATAATGGAACTTCCAATAGGATGACCTTCGCTTTGCTCTTTAATAATTGCTGATGAATAGACTTCTTAATCAACGGAAATAAAATTTTAATCCATTTTTCATAACGGCCACGATCTTGAACCATAGCTTTCAATAATTTGATTCGATCTATCTTGTGATTGACGATACTTTCTGGGAAGATTTTTTTTATCAATTGAACGGCTTGTCTTGTTTGATAAAAGCCATGGACCAACTTATCTGCTTCGATGGAAGGAATGCCTAAAAGCTGACCCTCTTGAATCAAGGTGGATTTCCCGGTGGCAATTTCTCCAGTGATCCCTATCACGAATGGAAATTGTGGATGATGTTGACAATGCGGGCAATAATGCGTGCCACGGCCTCCGACCATAATCTTATCGATACGATGGTGACATAAAATACAAGCCTGACCATCTTTGCCATAGACTTTAATTTTGGTAATAAATTCGCCATCTATTTTTTGACCTGACTGATAGGTGCGAATTCGTGTGCCTCCATCTTCAATGGATTGGTTTAGAATGCGTTGAGCATGTTTCAAAATGAATGAAGTTTGCTCTAAAGAAATTTCACGGCCATTCGTTAAAGGATGGATTTTAGAAGCGAATAAAATTTCATCCGCATAAATATTGCCGATACCTAATAAAATTCGCTGATCTAATAACAAGGACTTGATAGGACGATTAGCCCGAATAAATGCTTGATGAATTGGTTTAGGATCTAGGGCAATTAAAGGTTCTTTACCTAGACCTTTTAGTGAATTGTGTCTTAAATAAGTTGATTTATTCGCCAATTCAAATGTCCCAAATTTTCTCATATCATCATAGATCATCCGAGTCCCATCATCAAAGGTAAAAACCAATCTTGCAAATCGAGAGAGGCGAATGGAAGCGTCCTTGGCTTCGATGTACTTACCTTCCATCCGTAAATGAGAGATAACAACGACCTCATCAGTGAAAAAGAATACAATAAATTTTCCAATTCGTTCAATCGATTGAATCGACTTTCCAAGGAGTGATTTTTTAAATTGATTGACACTAGGTTTAACCATGCGAGGATGAAAAATGTCGATATCTTTGATCGTCTTATTCACCATTAAAGGTCTTAAGGTTTTAACAATGGTTTCAACTTCGGGTAGTTCTGGCATAGTTTTATTTTAAATCATACCAAGTATCGGCATAATGGCCATCGACCTTTAAAGGTACTTTTAAAGGTAATGCAGTTTCCATAATGTTTTGAATTAACGGCATGACTTTATCAATTTCATCTTTTGGTGTTTTAAAAATTAATTCGTCATGAATCGTTAGGATTAGTTTTGTTTTGAATCCTTTTTCTTTAAGCGCGCCATCGACTTTAATCATGGCAAGTTTTAATAAATCTGCCGCGGTTCCTTGAATCGGTGCATTCATCGCTGCACGTTTTGCAAATTCCCTAGCTTGAAAGTTACTACCAGAAATATCACGAAGATATCGACGTCGACCTAATAGCGTAGAGACGTATTTTTGATCTTGTAAGGACAGGATCAAAGATTGCATGTATTGCTTGAGTTCGGGATAAGCAACATAAAACGCATCAATCAATTGGTTTGCTTCTGAAGGAGAGACCCCTAGTTGTTCTGATAATCCCCAAGAAGAGATGCCATAGATAATGCCAAAATTGACTGCCTTTGCTTGTCTTCTCATCAATGACGTCACCTCGTTTCCGTTAGCAAATAAGCGTTTTGCGGTCAAGGTGTGGATATCTTCTTGCTTATGAAATGCATCAATTAAGGATTGGCAATTCGCCAGTTCAGCCAAAATTCTTAATTCTATTTGAGAATAGTCAAACGAAAGCAAGACATAGTCTTGATTAGGATAATAAAAAGCTTTTCGAATGAGTTTGGTTTCTTCATCTTTGACCGCGATATTTTGAATATTGGGATCAAAGGATGATAAACGTCCTGTGGTGGTTTGAGCCTGTTGGTAAATAGGATGGAGTTTACCATCCGGATAACTTACTTCTGGTAAGGCTTTAATATAGGTTGATTGTAATTTTGCAAATTTACGGTAATCAAGAATCAATGGAATCGAAGGGTGCATCGTACCAATTTGCTTCAATACATCAGCATTGGTTGAACCTTTTTTAGGATTGGGTAATTGTAAAGTTGTAAAAAGGATTTCACTTAATTGCTTAGGACTATCTAAATTAAATGTTTGACCAATGTGTCGGAATATTTGTTCTTTGAGATCTTGAATCTTTTCCTCAACCGTTTTTTCCATCGTTTTTAAATAATCAACATCAATTGGTAATCCTTCGATTTCCATAGCAGCTAGAACTGGAATTAATGGAAATTCAATATCATAGACAATTTTTTCTAGATGTTTGTCTTTTAAGTTTTGCATCAATCGAACTTTCATCGCTGTTAAAGATTGGGCAACTTGCGCGCATTGTTCTAACAAATCTTCACTTAATGAAATCCCCGATTGTTGCATCACGGATTGGCGATTTAAAGAAGGTGTCTCATCCAAGGCATAGGTGGCAAGCATACAATCAAAAAATGGTCCACGAATCAAAACTTGATACCGATGGCATAACACAAGCAGTTCTTTATAATCGAAAGCTATTTTTTCAATGGTAGGGTCTTGCATGATTCGTTTCCAAATTGGATCAACAAGACTATCTTCAAGTTTTAAGACAAAGGTACGTGTTTGGTTTTGAACGACCCATCCAATCAAAGATTCTTGGAAATAATTTCCTGCCTTGATGATTGGAACAATACTAATTTGTTGATACGTTTGTTCGGGTAAGGATTTAACTTGTTCAAAAGTGATGGTTGGTGCAAGGGTATTAGCCTTCATTTGAAAACGACCTAGGAGCGATTTCATTTCATACTCCGTCACAAACTTTTGAAAATGGTCCTGATTTAAACCTTGATAAAGCGTTTGACTTAAATCAAAAGGTAAGGCCATATTGGTTTGAATGATGGCAAGTTTTTTGGAAATAATTCCAGACTGTTGATGCGTCAATAAATTTTCAGCGGTCTTACCTTTTAAGGTCTTGGCACCCTCCAAAACTTTTTCAAAAGTTGAAAACTGTTGTAATAACTTAATCGCGGTCTTTTCTCCGATACCGGGTATACCAGGAAGATTATCACTGGCGTCACCAACTAAACCTTTAAAATCAGGAACTTGTTCAGGTGTAATTCCGTAATCAGCAATCACTTTTTCTCGCGTCATTTTAATCATTTCACTGACGCCTTTACGAATTAAATTGACGGTAAGGTGAGGTTGAACCAATTGAAGAAAGTCTCGATCAGAAGTGTAAATCTCAACTTCCATGCCAGCTTTTAAACCAAGAATGGCGGCAGTTCCAGCCACATCATCCCCTTCAAAGCCATGTTGCTCAAAGGTAAATAAGTTCAAAGCATTTAATAAAGAACGGGCGATAGAAAATTGGGGAATAAGATCTTCAGGGACTGGTTTTCGGTGGGCTTTATAAGACTCTAATTCTTGATGTCTAAAGGTTTTTTCGCCAGTGTCAAATGCAACCAAAATATGAACATTTTCATCAACTGGAAAAAGTATTTTTTGTAACATATTGGCAAATACATACACCGCATTGGTGGGAATACCGGTGCTCGTTGTTAAACTGGCACCGCCATAACTTGATGCAAAATACGCTCGAAAAAGTAAAGCATTACCATCAATGATTTTTAGTATTTTCATGATTTTATGGATCTTAATTGATCAACGATAAAACTATCTTGTTTTTCTTGATCAAGGGTACCGACAACGATAATCAGTTGACCTCTCGATATATTGCTTGCAAGTTTTTCATATAGTTTTGGGAATAGGACTAAATCGAGTTTATCGGTTTCATCATACATGGTGACAAATGCCATGGTTTGACCAGCTTTGGTTTTAACAACTCGGATGGTGCGAATTAAACCACCTGTGGTGACCACTTGATTTGTTTTCTTAGCCTCTTGAATAGTTGCAACTGGAGGATTTTGTTTATCCAGTCGATAGGGACCAAGAACACTTTGAGAAAGAATCATACCGGTCACATCTAACTCTTTTTCTAAATTGTCGAATGCAGAATCGGTGGATTGAACATAGGCCATTTTGGGTAAAGATGAGGGAGGAATTAATCCCGTTGCTTCATCAATAAAAGTAGATTGAATTGCGGCATTTTTAATTGCGTTTGGTAAACTTGCCCTTAAGGTCGAGCGATTAAGTCCAAAACCATCATAAGCCCCAGCATCGATCAGTGCTAAATGTTGATTTAAGGTGACATTCAATGGGTATAAACGTGTCACACAATCAAATAAATCTTGAAACGGTCCTTTTGATCTAACGAGCATGATGCTTTCAACCAAAGCATGATGAATACCTTTGATGATGGTTAAAGGGGCAATTAATCTTTGTTCAACCATCATAAATTGGGTTGAAGGTGATTGGATATTGGGAGAGGTTAATTTAATTTTCAACATTCTTAGTTCATCTAAATAGTTTAATAACTTTGTGTCTGACGTCCCGGCAGAAGCATTTAAAATAGCGGCATAAAAAGCATGCGGATAATGGGTTTTTAAATAGGCCATTTGATACGTGAGTGTCGCATATGCAACTGAATGGGATTTATTAAATCCGTAATCTGCAAATTTAAGAATGTGATTATAGACACTGAGTGCATGATCAGCTTTGTAACCCTTGCCTACTGCACCGTCAATAAATGCTTGCTTTAAACTAAGCATGACTTCATTATCTTTTTTAGAAATAGCACGACGGAAATCATCCGCTTTCGCAAGTGAAAAACCTGCCATTGTTTGAGCTATTTGCATGATTTGTTCTTGATAAATGATGATACCAAAAGTAGGATTTAGAATCGGTTTTAATTGTTGATCTAAGTAGGTAATGGGTTCTAAACCTTGTTTTCGCTTGGCATAACTTTCAATGTTATCCATCGGACCGGGTCGATAAAGAGCGATTAAACTAACCAAATCACTAAAGCGATCGACTTGAATCGTTTTCATTGCTCGTTTCATGCCATCCGATTCAAGTTGGAAAATGCCCATGTTTAAACCCATTCTCAATAATGAGTAAACTTGCGGATCTTCGAAGTTAATTTGACTTAATTGAACTTGGATACCTTGACGATTAAGAATTGATAAGCAAGATTCAATAATGCTTAAATTCTTCAAACCCAAAATATCAATTTTTAAAAAGCCTTGTGCCTCTAAGTGATTCATTTCATATTGGGTGATGGTTTTATCACCTTGCATGATGAGCGGCAAACTTTGTATTAACGGTGATTGATTGAGAATAATGCCAGCCGCATGCATACCTGGTTGACGAATAAATCCTTCAATTTTATGCGCAAGTTTTACAATTTCAGCACACTCAGAATCTTCATCAAATAATTTTTGAAAGGCTGGCAGTTTTTTATAGGATGATCGTAAGTCTAATTTGCCATCACCCAAAGCTTTGGATAACAATTCAATGGAGGTGTTTGAAAATTTGTACATCCTGCCAACGTCTCGAATCGCTTGCTTCGCTTGAATGGTTTGATAGGTGATGATGTGACTGACACGATCTGAACCATATTTTTTTGCCAAATAATCAATGATTTTTTCTCGATCTTTATCCGCAAAATCGGTATCAATATCAGGCATCGTTTTTCGTGAAGGATTTAAAAATCGTTCAAATAATAATTGATGTGGAAGTGGATCAATTTCAGTAATCCCTAATGCATAAGCGACTAAACTTCCTGGAGCAGATCCTCTACCAGGACCGACAGGAATGTTTTGTTGTTTAGCAAATTGAATGAAGTCTGCAACAATTAAAAAATAATCGGCAAAGCCTAGGTTTTCAATCATCGTTAATTCTTGGTCTAGTCTTTCTAAATAAATGACTTGGGTAAAATCAATTGGTCTATTTTGTAAACCTTCAATCGCTTTTTCGCGTAATAAAGTTTGAGAATCTTTACCGGGTTCAAAGGTTAATAATTGGCCGCGTTTAATAAAGAAGTTAAATTTACATGCATTACTGATTTGAACGGTTTCAAGAATTTCTTCAGGGGTATATAAAGTTTCAACCTCTGATTGAATAGGTAAGTAATTCCGACCATTTTTTTCTTTGATTTGTAAGGGTTCGCTTGTTTGAATGGCTTTTAACATATCCACGATGATCGCATCACCTGGTTTGCCATATAGGATATGAGGAAAAGCAACGGTTGGATAAGTGAATTGTTTCGCAAATTGGCGAATGGATTGAAGCTTGGATTGATCTGAATCAGGATAATGTTCAATACCGAGATACACTTGTTTAAGACCCTTTAAGGTGGACTGTAAATAGAGTGCAATCTCTGAAAAAGGTGCCTTAAAAATATCACTTTGATCGGTTGAAACAACTGCAATCACATCCTGCTTACCGGTAGGAAATTTAAAGGTATCGATTTGTTTTTGTTGGGCTAATTGACTAAGTTGAATCAATAGTCGATAACCTTCTTCATTTTTAGCAAAAAAAGTGACCAACATTTTTTGGTAGGCAATATCAATGCCGATAATCGATTCGATTTGATTTTTCTTGGTTAAGGTAGCAAATTCAGGAATACCGAATAAGACCTGGTGATCAGCTAATCCAGCAACAGAATATTGTTTTTCTTTAAGTGACGAAATAAGGCGGTCCATCGTGAAACCACTTGATAAAAAGGAGTAAGAACTCGTGATGTGAAGTGGGATGAACAAGGGATTCTCCTCATTAGTAAAAGCATACCATAAACGCATGGATGCGTCATTGAAAAGGTGCGATTACTTCAATAAATTATCTAAATCTGCAATAAATTGTGGAAGTTGATCTAGACTGGTTAATTTACAACCACTTGCCTGGGCATGTCCACCGCCTTGGTATTGTTGTGCAATTTGATTAATTTGAACTTTTTTACTGCGAATCGAAACACGCCAAACGTTATCTTTAATATCTTCAGAAATTGAACACCAAATGTGAACATCTTTGATGTTACTAAACATATTCACATTATCTTTACCTTGTGAGGCAAGCATTCCTAAATCGGTTTGTTCCTTGTGGGTTAAGACATAATATGCAACACCATGTTTTGAAATTTGATAATGATTCAATAAATAGGCAGTTACTTTTAAGTCTTCTAATGTTTTTTCATACATTTTGAGGTAAACATCATCGTGGGCATTGATACCGGTTTCTAATAACTTTTTCGCGATTTCAAAGGTTTGAGGTGTGGTTGATTTATACATAAATCGACCTGAATCACCAGCGATACCAGAGTAGAAGTAGGTGGCAGCTTTTTTAGTTAATTTGTATTTTTTTCCATACGTTTCAATCATTTTCATCCACAATTCTGAGGCTGCGCAGGTTTCAGTTTCAACCAAACAAATATCGCCAAATGGATTCACATTTGGGTGATGGTCGACTTTGATGATCATTGCTCCACGATCAAAGCGTTTATCATCAATGCGGTCCATATTCGCGGTATCCACCACCAAACATAAAGTCTTTTTGTCAAAGAACTTATCTGAAAGTTTTTGCATTTTTGGATAAAGTCTAGGGGTAAAAGAAGGATGGTCTTCACCAACAACTTTAACTTGCTTCAACGGGAAATTGTCCTTGATCCAAGTGGCAACACCCCATTGCGTTCCTAAGGCGTCAAAATCCGGTATTACATGACGAAATACAACGATTTTTGGATACTTTCTAATCGCGGTTAAAATATCTAAATACAGTTTAGTGTTGGTTTTTTTGTTATTTAATAATTTCATAGGTATCCTTTACAATCATTAATTCTTCATTCGTCGGAATCACCATACCCATCACTCGACTTTCTGGTTTGGTAATAACTGCAACTTTTCCTCTAATGGACATATTGAGCTTTTCATCTTCCACCATGGATAATGCCTCTTTAATTTCTTCAATAATTAAGTGACGATAAAACCCAGAATTTTCTCCAATTCCTGCTGAAAAAACGATAACATCAACGCCACCTAAACGAACGACATATTGACCAATAAAATCGGCAATTCGTCTAACAAATAATTGGTTAGCGAGTTGAACTTGAGTATTGCCTTGCAAGTGAGCAGCTTCTAAATCACGAGAATCGGAAGATAATTTAGACATACCAAGCAAACCACTTTTTTTGTTAAACAATTCATAAATGGCTTCATGGCTTTGACCCGTTTTCAATGCTGCAAAATGAAGCACACTAGGATCGATATCACCAGTTCGGGTTCCCATCATGATGCCACCAAGGGGTGTTAAACCCATGGATGTTGCAACTACTTTTCCGTTTTTAATGGCAGCTAAGGATGCACCAGAACCAAGGTGGAGAGTAATAATTTTGGGATTTTTAATCGCCGTGACATGCTTGTGAACTTGTTGCATTAAATATTTATGAGATGTGCCATGAAAACCATAACGTCTTAAGTCGTGTTTTTCATAAAGTTCATAAGGAATGGGAAATAAAAAATCTTGAGGTGCCATGGTTTGATGAAAGGCAGTATCGAATACAGCCACATTCTTAACATGAGGCAAAATAGCCTGAAAGGCATCGATACCACTTAAATTGGGTCCGTTATGTAAAGGAGCTAAGGGGATAAACTCTTTGATTTTATCAACCACTTTAGGGGTGATAATGACGCTGTTGAAAAAATATTTACCACCTTGAACAACCCGATGACCCACACCTTTAATTTCATCAAAAGATTGAATGACCTTTTTGTCGATTAAATACTTCAATAACAGGGTGACACCCGATTGATGATTTGGAATAGGCGTATCAATACTCATTTTTTCTTGACCGATGGTCAAACTAAAGTTGCCTTGAACTTGGCCAATACGATCTGCCATACCTGAACAAATTAATGTCTCAGAAGGCATATCATATAGTTTAAATTTAAGACTACTGCTACCTGCGTTAACGGCAATGATTTTACTCATGAAATCTTGCTTCTTTCCTAAGGAATTATACCGAAAATTCTATCAAGATGGAAACACATTTATTGATTTATTTAAAAAGTTGAAAAGCAGTATAATTAATGTAATGAAGGCAAAAGAATTAATTGACCATTTTTTTAACTTCGGATCTTTTGAAGCTTACCAATATTTTGGAGTTCACCCTGATACGAGGTTAGTGAATGGTTCCAAAGTTAACGGGTTTGTCTTTCGTTTATATGCCCCTAATGCCAGTGAAGTTTTTGTTGTTGGTGACTTCAATCAATGGAATGAAACCACCAACCCAATGGTCAAAATTCATGATTGGGGTATTTACGAAGCCTTCCTATCCAATGCTAAGATAGGTGATAAGTATAAGTTTAAGTTTAAAAATGTTTATGGCATTCATGTCCAAAAAGCAGATCCATATGCCTTTGAATCAGAAGTAAGGCCTTTAACAGCGAGTGTGATCACGGACTATTCTGGTAATGCTTGGAATGATGAAATTTATCTAAAGCAAAGGAATCGTAATTTTGATCGGCCCATGGCCATTTATGAAGTGCATTTAGGAAGTTGGAAGAAGCCTGATAACAAAGAGTTTTTTAGTTATGAAGAGATGGCTGATCAACTCATTCCCTATGTTAAAAGTCATGGTTTTACGCACATCGAAATTATGCCATTAACCCAACATCCATTTGATGGATCATGGGGATACCAAACCACAGGCTTTCATTCTGTTGATTCTCGTTATGGATCATTAAAAGGTTTAATGAAATTTGTCGATCTTTGTCATCAACAAAACATTGGCGTCATTCTTGATTTTGTCATTGTCCATTTTGCTAGTGACGGATTTGGACTTCATGAATTCGATGGTAGTAAATTGTATGAATACTTTGACCCGCGCAGGACTTACTCCCAATGGGGTTCGCCTCAATTTGATTTAGGTAAACCTGTCGTTAGAAGCTTGTTATTTAGCAGCATTAATTATTTTTTAACGATGTTCCATCTTGATGGGATTCGTATCGATGCAGTGAGTAATATTGTCTACTGGGATGGCAACCCACAGCAAGGAGAAAATAGCGGCGGGATTGCTTTTATTCGAGATTTAAACTTTTTTATTCATCAGTACCATCCCAGTGTGATGTCGATTGCCGAGGACTCAACGGCCTATAGCGGGGTCACTAAACCCGTTGAACATGGTGGATTAGGTTTTGATTACAAGTGGGACATGGGGTGGATGAATGACACCTTAAAATATTATGGTGTCGACTTCGTTTATAAATATTATGATCATCATAAATTGACCTTTTCGATGCATTATTTTTATTCAGATAATTTTATGTTGCCATTATCCCATGATGAAGTTGTCCATGGTAAAGGAACCATTATCAACAAAATGTGGGGAAGTTACGATGAGAAGTTTGCATTATTGAGAAATTTATACACGTATCAATGGATGCATCCTGGCAAAAAACTTACGTTTATGGGTAATGAATTTGCTTCCTTTGATGAATGGAGTGAAAAAAAATCCTTGCCTTGGTTTTTTACACAATACCCCAAACACGACTCTATTCGTCAATTAATCAAAGATCTAAACGCCTTGTATCGCCTAGAACCCACTTTGCACTTTGAAGAGCATAATCCTGTCCACTTTCGCTGGTTAATGGTCGATAATCGCAATGATAATGTTTATGCATTTGAAAGAAAACTTAATAATTCTTCAATTATCATTGTTTTTAACATGAAAGGTAATTACTATAATAATTATGATATTGGTGTCTTTGATTCAGGAACCTACCAAGAAGTCTTGAACACAGATAACGAAATCTATAGTGGATGGCATCGAATTAATCGCAGTCCCTTAACGACTAAAGCTGTTCAAGGCCCAGAAGGAAGACCTGCTACATTAACCCTTACGATCGGTTCATATGCTGCTATCGTTTTAAAAAAAATTAGCGATCCAATCGCCAAATAAAAGGAGTCTTCAATATTATGTTTAAAACCAAGGAACAATTTAAACAGATTTTTCTCGAGCGTTTAGAATCAAAGTTTGGTCGAAACGTTCAAGATAGTCATATCACCGAAAGATATGAAATTATTGGTCATATGATCAGAGATTACGCCGGTGAAAATTTAAAAAACTTAAGAACAATCGATAATAAAAAGCACCCCCGACAACTGATCTACTTTTCCATGGAATTCCTCATCGGAAAATTAATGCTCAGCAATTTACAAAATTTAGGGATTTACGACATCGTTGAAGGTGGTTTAAAAGATCTCAAACTTTCCTTACAAGAATTAATCGATATGGAAATGGATGCTGGTTTAGGGAATGGTGGTTTAGGTCGACTTGCTGCTTGTTTTTTAGATTCCATCGCCTCATTAGGATATGCCGGTCATGGCAACACGATTCGCTATGATTATGGTTTTTTTAAACAAAAAATTGTGAATGGAAAACAAATAGAAGTTCCTGATATTTGGTTAAAAAATGGAAATATTTGGGAAGTAAAAAACTTAAAACATTCCGTTGACGTCAAATTCTATGGCCAAGCAGAAACCTACTTAAGACCTGATGGCGGATATGCCATTCGTACGGTCAATGCATTGAATGTTAGGGCTGTACCTTATGACATGGCAGTTGTCGGTTACCGTAATAATGTCACCAATAATCTTCGATTATGGTCTGCAGAACCAACCGAAGAAAATATTCCTAGCAATCAAAGTTTTAAAGAATATCTGCAAACCGTCAAGGAAATTACCCATGGCTTATATCCAGATGATTCTACCGAACAAGGAAAAATTTTAAGATTAAGACAACATTATTTCTTAGTCTCGGCAGGGTTACAATCTGTGATTGCCTCTCATTATCGTCGATTTAAACGTGTGGATGACGTCTCTGATTATTTTGTATTTCAATTGAATGATACGCATCCGATTTTAGCCATTCCTGAATTCATGCGCATTATGATGGATGAATATAATCAACCTTGGGATGCGGCATGGAAGCAATTGACAAAATGTATGGCTTATACAAATCACACGGTGATGGCGGAAGCATTAGAAAAATGGCCTGTTCATTATATGCAACCATTACTTCCAAGAATTTTTATGATTGTTGAAGAAATTCATCGTCGCAGTCAGTTAGAATTTTCACAAAAACACCTCACAGATGACGCTAGACGGAATATGGCAATCATCAAAGATGGCATGATCTATATGGCCAATCTTGCGATTTATTCAACCTTTTCTACCAATGGTGTAGCTGCACTACATACTGATATTTTAAAAGCGGATACATTTAAAGATTTCTTCCAACTATATCCGGAAAGATTTAACAATAAGACGAATGGGATTACCCATCGTCGCTGGATGATGTACAGTAACCCTGCTTTGGCTACCGCCATTACCAAACGTATCGGTGAAAGTTGGAAAACAAAACCACAGCATTTAGAAAAGTTATTAGCATTCCAAGATGATGCCAACCTTCAAACCGAATTTGCAAATATTAAGCTAGATAATAAAAAGAAGCTTGCTGCATTCCTAAAGACCTATCAAAACTTGGACTTGAATGTTCAAACCATTTTTGATGTCCAAATCAAACGCCTTCATGCATATAAGCGTCAATTAATGAATGTTTTCCATATTATGTATCTTTATCAACGAATGAAAAAAGATAAGTCCTATCGAATTGCACCTAGAACATTTTTATTTGGCGCAAAGGCTGCTCCGAGTTATTTTTACGCCAAAAAAATTATTGAATTGATTCTTTCTGTTGCCAAAGTTATTAACCAAGATCCAGAGATTAATTCCTATTTAAAAGTTATCTTTATAGAGAATTATGGTGTGTCAATTTCTGAAAAGATGATACCTGCATCTGATATTTCAGAACAAATCTCTACTGCGGGTAAAGAAGCGTCAGGCACTGGCAATATGAAATTTATGATGAATGGTGCTATTACCCTAGGCACGTTAGATGGAGCCAATGTTGAAATTGCTGATTTAGTTGGCAAAGAAAACTGTGTTATTTTTGGGATGAAAGTAGATGAAGTGAATGCCTTATACCAAAATCGAACGTATCGAGCTTGGGACATGTATGCGAATTATCCTCATCTTAAGGCTATCATCGATTCTTTAATTGATGGTACTTGGTCTGAAGGTAACTTGGAAACTTTCCGCCCAATCTTTGATGAAATCATGCATCGCAATGATGAATATTTTGTCTTAAAAGATTTTGATGCCTATGCTGCGGCTCAAGAAACAATCTCTAAACTTTATCAACAACCCAAAATATGGCAAAAAATGGCAATTATCAATATTGCTCGATCTGGGTTTTTCTCAACCGATCGAACCATTCAACAATACGTCGATGATATTTGGAGATTAAAAAAGATTATATGAACATACAACTTAAACCCTTGGTAAACGAACAAGCGAAATTAGATGCCCATATTCAATCCCAACACCAAGTAACCTATACAAACACTCGAGACAAACGCATCCTTGCCTTGCTTGTAGAGGTTGGTGAAATGATTAATGAAACCAAAACCTTTAAGTTTTGGTCCAAAAAACCAAGTGCAGAAAAACCAATTATTCTTGATGAATATGCTGATGGATTGCACTTTTTATTATCATTAGGGATTGAAGTTCAATCGCAAAAAATGACCTATGAAATTCAACCTCTTACCATTTCACTTACCCAAGCAACCATTCTTGTTTTCCAACATATTTCTGAATTATCAAAACATTGGCATGTCAAACATTTAGAACATGCATTTCAAGCTTATTTAAATCTCATGCCGTTATTAGGTTTTACATCGGAAGATGTTGTTGAAGCATATTTTAAAAAACTTGGAGTAAACTATACTAGACAACAAAATGCATACTAAAGGAGCATGATCATGAAAAAAACTTGGTGGCCTTTACTGAAATCCTTATCTGAGCTGAATGGTATCTCTGGTTTTGAACATCAAGTTGCCCATTTTATCGAAAAGCAAATCAAACCTTTTGTCGATGACATTCAATACGATGGATTAGGATCTTTACTTGCCATTAAAAAAGGTAAAAATCCCAATTTGACAGTGATGCTTGCAGCACACATGGATGAAGTTGGTTTTTTGGTTTCCCAAATTGAAGATTCGGGTATGATTCGTTTTACGCCAGTTGGTGGCTGGTGGGGCCATGTCCTTCTTGCCCAAGTGATGGTTTTAACAACACGTGAGGGTAAAGTTTACCACGGTGTAGTTGGAGCAAAACCACCCCATGGTATGAGTGCAGAAGTGAGAAACCGAGTTCTAGAAATTAAAGATATGTATCTTGATTTAGGATTGAATTCAAAAAAAGAAGTCGAAGCAATTGGTATTCGCATCGGCGATATGATTAATCCTAAAACCGAAGCGATGATCATGAATGATTCCGATATCGTCATGGGCAAGGCCTGGGATGATCGAGTCAGTTGCGGTGTGTTAATTGAGTTAATGAAACGCTTAAAAAATGTTGAAACTGAAGCAACGATCATTGCTACCTTTACCGTTCAAGAAGAAGTCGGTTTAAGAGGAGCCAAAACCTCCACTTACAAAGCAAAACCAGACTTGGGTTTTGCAATTGATGTTACGCTTTCTCATGATTTACCAGGGAGTCCAAAAATGGATACACGCTTAGGTCAAGGTGTGGCTTTATCCATCTTAGACGCGAGTGTGATTGCTCACCATGGTTTAGTCGCGGATGTTGAAAAAGTAGCAAAAGAAAATCAAATTCCATTCACCTATGATGTGATGCCTGTTGGTGGTACCGATGCTGGTGAAATGCACAAAGCATTTTCAGGTGTTGTTGCCATGACCTTATCGATTCCTTGCCGATACTACCACTCTCACACTTCAATGGTCCATCTAAAGGATGTTGAAATGACGACGCAATTGCTTGAAAAATACCTCATACAATTTAATGCAAAGACTTTAGCGATGTTACACGCCTCAAAATTTAAAGCTTAACTATGACGGTTGTAATCCAAGACGTTGTCTATCCTGTAACGATTTTTTATCGTGCAAAAAAAAGGATGATTATTCGTTTTAAAGATCAATCTTTTCATGTTTCTGTTCCAAAAAGAACGGGTGAAGACTTTATTGAAAAGCAAGTGATGCTCCATGGAAAAAAATTATTAGAAAAAGTAAATAAGATTCCCAAACCATTTAATGAGCAAGGGATGTATGTTTATGGTGAATGGCATCGATATCTTGATTTGTCAGATTTTTTCAAAACTAAACGAATCGATGTAACATTGACTGCATCGCCTTATATTGATGCTTTAAAATCAACCTTTACCGAAGACCTTGAACGGCGCGTGAAGCATTGGCAAAAAAGCTTAAGGATTAAAACCCCTTATCGCATTCGCGTTCGGTTGATGCATACACGGCTTGGTTCTAATTCAAGAAGAACAAAAACCCTAACTTTCGCGATGAAATTGATTCATTTTGCATGGCCGATTATTGACGCTGTGATTGTTCATGAACTCATGCATGATATTCACTTTGATCATTCTAAGAGTTTTTATAATGCACTTCATCAAGCCTATCCTCCATATCAGGTAGAACATGCTAAAATTTTAAAAGGTCAATACAAATGAATACATTCAAAAGTTTACAAGATGCTCACATTAAAAAACTAAGACTCTTAAAAGATCAAGATGGTCCTTTTGAACCCACTCATTTTTTAGTGGAAGGCCAACACCTCGTAGACCATGCCTTAAAAGCTGGCGTCTTGGAATCTGTTTATCTTCTTTCAGATCGTCCATTTCCTTCTGAGGTCAAAGTCTTTATCTGTGAAGCGCATGTATTAAATGCTCTTTCCAATCAAAAAACGCCTCAAGGCATCATTGGTCTCTGTCGAAAAGTTAAATCTAAACTACCCCTTGGAAATACCATGGTGTATTTAGATCAAATTAATGATCCAGGAAATGTGGGTACTATCCTTAGAACCAGTTTAGGTCTAGGCATATCTACAGTTATTTTCTCGCCTAAAACCGCAAATCGATATCATCCCAAAGTGATTGCATCTTCACAAGGCGCAATGTTTGGTTTGCAATTACTCGAAGATGATGCAGATGGAAAACTCATCAAGCAATATCAACAAGATGGATATCATGTTGTTGTTACGAATTTATCATCAAAGGCGATTCCATTGGACCAATATCGCTTTAAAGAAAAAAATATCATCGTGGTTGGCAATGAATCCCATGGCGTGAGTCCTACCATTACCGCCCTTGGAAATGGTGAAGTCACCATTCCAATGAAACAGATAGATTCTTTAAATGTTGCAGTTGCGTTTGCCATCATTGCCTATCGTTGTGCACAATATAAACCAGCTGCGTGATATACTAATTTTGTTAAGGAAAGTTCAGTAGAGTCGCGTTTAGGGATGAGTGAAGAGTGAAACCACTCAAACGACTTGAAATTCTCTTTCAAACAAAACTTAACCGTTGATGGCGTTAACATGGAATTAAGTGCGGTCATACGAACAAGGATGGTACCACGGCTTCGGTCGTTCCTTACGGGTGACTTTTTTTATTTAGGAGGATCAATGCATGATCGACAACATTCAATCTATTCTCGAAAAAGGTTTAAAGGCAATTGAACTTGCCCAAGATTTAAATCAATTACAAGAAGTAAAAAATCAATATCTTGCTAAAAAATCTGAATTGATGGGAATTTTTTCTCAGCTCAAAGATTTAGATGCTGAGAAGAAAAAACAAGTCGGTCAATGGATTAATACTGCCCGTGATCAATTAACGTTAGCCTTAGAAACCAAACAAAAAGCTTTAGAAACCTTGGTGATGCAGGCCAAGTTGAAAGAAGAAGTCATCGATATTAGTCAACCTGCTACAGAGGCATATCAAGGTTCGGTTAATCCTTTTTATCTGATTGAACAAACGATCACCGATATTTTTGTAAGTATGGGATATCAAGTGGCTGAGGGCCCAGAAGTTGAATCGGATCATTATAATTTTGAGTTATTGAATATCCCTAAAGATCACCCTGCTAGAGAGATGCAAGATTCTTTATATTTTGATGAAAATACCTTGTTAAGAACGCATACTTCGCCTGTTCAAGCAAGAGTGATGCAAGCTTCGCTTGGTAAACCAATTCAAGTCATTTGCCCTGGAAAAGTCTATCGCCGTGATGAAGATGATGCCACACACTCCCATCAATTTGGTCAAGTCGAAGGACTCGTGGTTGCCGAAGGCATTAACCTAGGACATCTCAAACAAACCTTACAAGCATTTGCCAAAAAAATGTTTGGTGAAAAAAGAGAAATTCGCTTAAGACCAAGTTTTTTTCCATTCACTGAACCAAGTGTCGAAATCGACGTGAGCTGTTTTGAATGTGGTGGTAAGGGTTGCAACCTTTGTAAGCACTCAGGTTGGATTGAAATTTTAGGTGGTGGCATGGTTCACCCCAAAGTGTTATCGATGAATGGATACGATGCCAAAAAGATGACTGGCTTTGCTTTTGGTATCGGTATTGAACGTGTTGCAATGCTTCGCTATGGTATTGATGATATTCGCCGTTTTTACCAAAACGATTTACGTTTTATTCAACAATTTAACCGAAAGTAAGGAGGACAAGCATCATGAAATTTTCTTATCAATGGTTGACGACACTTGTTGATTTAAACAATCTTTCTCCTCAACAACTTGCCAACGCATTAAACCAAGCAGGTATTGAAGTTGAATCTGTTTCAAGACTTGTCCAAGCCACCGGCATTACCACGGGTTTGGTGAAATCTAGATCGATGATTGAAGGCAGTGATCATTTATCAAAAGTGATGATAGACACAGGACATCATGGTGTCAGAACCATTGTCTGTGGCGCTAGTAATATTCGAGAAGGTCAATATGTATTGGTGGCTTTACCGGGTGCAGTTTTACCAAAAATCACAATACAAGCCTCAACCATAAAAGGTGTCGCTTCCGAAGGCATGGTTTGTTCTTTACTTGAATTAGGTGTGGATCATAAATTTTTAAGACCAGATCAAATTGAAGGTATTGAAGTTCTTGATGCAAGCACCAAGATTGGTGATGATCTTATCCTTGATCATTTAGGCTTAAACGATACGATTATCGATTTGAAATTACTTGCGAATCGCCCGGACTTATGGTCCTTAGAAGGCATTGCTTATGAAGTATCTGCCTTGCTCAATCGCCCACTTAAAAAAGAGAATGTCAAAGCAGAAATTGGTTTATTATCCTCATCATTTCAATTGGACATTCTAACGAATCAAGTTTCACAATTTTCAATCCGAGTATTAGAGGGTGTAAAGCAAACTGTCACGCCAAACTGGATGAAGCAATATTTAATGGGAAGCGGCATTCGCCCGATTTCTTTTCTTGTTGATATTGGTAATTACGTGATGCTCTTAACCGGTCAACCTTTACATTTGTATGATCTTAAGAAGTTACCTTCACATTCATTAACATTATCCGACAATGTTTCTGAAAGATTTGTTGCTTTAGATGATAAGACTTATGAATTAAAACCAGGCGATATTGTGATTAAAAGTGGTCATCAAATCATGTGTTTAGCAGGTGTGATGGGTGCAAAGGTTTGCGCAGTCGACGCCTCAACAACTGACATTGCCATTGAAGCGGCAGCTTTTGATCCTGCTAGTATCCGCAAAACCTCACTACGATTAAATCTTCCTTCCGATGCTGCGACTCGTTTTGCAAAAGGCATTGATTTATCACAATTTGATAAAGTTTTACAATTCACAACCGCTCTAATCCAATCCTTAACCCAAGTTAAAAAGATTTATCAAACGGTTTCAAAGAATCGTTTAAAACCATTACAAGCGAAGATTCTCTGGCATGCCAAGGATATCAATCAATTATTGAATACTAATTTTACCGATACAGAAATCATGCAAGCCCTTCAACAATTTCACATTACGTCTTCCAAAGAAGGAACAGGCTATCTTGCTAGCATCCCTCGTCATCGTCAAGACATTCAAGGCGTTGCAGATTTGGCAGAAGAATTGATTAGATTAGTTGGATTTGATCGTATTCAAACCAATCCGATGCCATTACATATTCAAGCTGGCGGATTAAATGAAAAACAAGACAAGGTGCGATCCATGAAGCGTTACTTGTCCAGTCAAGGAATTGATGAAACGCTGAACTATACTTTGGTTGAATCCAAATGGCTTCACCAATTTAACTTGCTTCAACCACTCGATCCATTGATGCTCAAAAATCCACTTTCTGAAGAACGTAAACACGTGCGTACCGATGTGATCAGTTCTCTGATTCAAGTGGTTCAATACAATATGGCAAGACAAGTGGCAACCGGAAAAATCTTTGAAATTTCACAAATTGCCCATCGCCAAGGTCAAACATTACAATTAGGTTTGGTGGTCTTTGGTGAACGAAGTGCTCGTTCCGCATTATCGCCAATGCCGTACACTTTTTATGACGTTAAAGGTTACATCGAAGGTTTGTTAAATCTACTCAATATTGAACCCTCTCGATATCAATGGATTGTTGAAAAACAAGCACATGCAGTCTTACACCCAGGTCGAAGCGCATCGTTAATGGTTCAAAATCAAAAAGTGGCGATGATCGGTCAATTATTGCCTGATCTCCAAAAAACATATGACTTAGGTAAATCACCTGTTTTCCTTGCTCAAGTTAATCTAGACAACTTACTCGAATTAAAAACCAGTCCAATTAAATTTAAAGCCATTCCACGATTCCCTAGCGTAACAAGAGATCTTGCCTTTTATATTTCAGAAACCATCAGTTTCAATCAAGTTGTAAAGACCGTCAAAAAAGCAGGAAAAAAACTCGTTGATCAAGTCCTACTATTTGATATTTATCAAGGTCAACAATTACCTAAAGGTCAAATTTCAATGGCGATTCGGGTGGTATTAATGGATGAACAAAAAACACTTCAAGAAGAAGAAATCAATCAAACACTGACTGCCATTAAATCTGCACTCGTTTCTGAATGTCAAATTAGTTTAAGAAGTTAAACGCTTTTAAGCCACCTATCATCTTTAGCAAACAGTGTAAAAATTGTTTGCTTTTTTTTTGAACCTCTCTATAATAAAGGCATAGTGGGAGAAAGTGGGATACATGTTTTTTGGAAGTTATCAATACACATTAGACGATAAAGGAAGACTTGTGATTCCTTCAAAAATGCGATCGGAATCAGGTCCTGTCTTATTCGCTATGCGTGGATTTGAGCATTGTATTTCCTTATTTACCCAACAAACGTTTGCTCAACTTGTGCAACAAGTGAACACGTATGACTTTAATCAATCCAATGTCCGTCAATATTTAAGAACTGCATTAGCTTCTGTTATAGAACTACCAATTGATGATCATGGCCGTATTCAACTACCTCAAGAAACATTGAAACAATTTAAATTAGAAAAGAATGTGAAGATTATTGGTATGAATGACCATATCGAATTGTGGAATGCTTCAACATGGGACCAATATGAATCGGATGCTGCATCTCAATTTGAAGAACACGCTGCCAATCTTAGTAAAAAATGAACGAACATCAATCCGTTTTATTAACGGAAGTCGTGAACGGACTTCAGATTCGCCCCAATGGTATCTATCTAGATCTAACGATAGGGAGAGGAGGACACGCTAGTCAAATCTATGAAAAGTTAAAGACCGGTCGCTTGCTTGGTTTTGACCAAGATGCCACGGCCATCGAAAGTTTACAAAGTTGGCAAAGTAGTCGTCCTCGTGCAAGTCTCCATCATCTGAACTTCCAACATTTCCCAGACGTTTTAAAGAAGTTAGGCATTGAAAAAGTCGATGGTATTTTATTAGATCTTGGCGTGTCGAGTCCACAATTTGATGTCCCAGAAAGAGGCTTTAGTTATCGTTTCGATGGTCCACTCGATATGCGAATGGATCAAAGACAAACGACAACCGCAGCAAGTTTACTTGCCACATCGGATATCAGAACCTTAACCCAATACTTTAGAGAATACGCAGATGAAACCTTCGCCTTCCCTATTGCCAAAGCCATCGTTAACCAACGTGTGATCCAACCACTCAAGACAACCTTCGAGTTAGTAAACTTGATCAAAAGAGTTAAACCGGCAAAGGCATTAGCAAAAAAAGGTCATCCTGCAAAACAAGTCTTCCAAGCATTAAGAATGGCAGTCAATCAAGAAGTGGAAGTTCTAAAAAGTGTGCTTGAATCAGCATCTACCTATCTCGGATTACATGGTCGGCTCGCAGTGATAAGTTTCCATTCAGGTGAAGATCGAATCGTTAAACAATATTTTCAAAAGTTAACCGTTAGTCAGGGACAACGGCATGGGCCAGAACGTTATCTACCGGTTGCTTCGATACAATTTGAAAAAATAAAACCATATCCAATACTACCCTCCGAAAAAGAAATCAAAGACAATCATCGTTCAGAAAGTGCAGTCTTAAGAATCATAGAAAGGGTTATCGATGAAAAGTAAACTCTATAAAACACATCGAAAAGCATCCTATTATCGCTTACGGCGATTAGGTTATTTTTCGATGTCTTTAATGGTGGCCACGATTATTGTGGTGGTGCCGCTTACGTTAGCACAAGCGAGCACAGCTTCAAGCAATCCCGTTAGTTCGACCACGGTTGAAAGTTCATCGTCAAGCCTTACTAGCTCTGTATCAGAAGAATCGTCTTCAGAAGACACCACTGAATTGGACGTGATATTTGGTGGTAGTGAATTGTTCAATAAGTTGATGATGATGAATAACCCATAAAAGGAGAAACCTATGGATACCATTTCTTTACAAAATACAAAGACATTAGAAAAAGTCTTTACCAACGAACTACAACAACGTAAATTAATGCTTCAAAACCGAAGAAACTTGCTATGGAGTGTGTTATTTATTTCTACTATTATTTTATCCATTTATGTATTCACGCCTTTATTTCAAATCATTCAATAAAGGAAACTATGGCATTAGACATTCCGGTTTTTATCTTAGAAATTGGTTCGGGTACCATTAAATTACTCGCAGGTTATGAGCTCAACGCTCGCCCTGTTATTTTACATGTGATGCAATCGGAATATCATCGCGTTTTAATGCAGGATAAACTTGTTGATCCCAATAAGACAACACAAGTGATTAAGAAATTAATTCGCGATATGGAAATTCATCTTGGAAAGAAATGTGAAGCCATTCATGTGGTGCTTCCTCCCATTCATCTTGAGGTTTTCCACGGAGAAAAAAGAACGAATACTGTTGATCCTAATGGCATCATTCATCCAATGGATATTCACAATTTACATTCGATGTTTCAAAAGGAATTCGTTGGCACCAACGTTGCTCAAGTTTGTATTGTCCCGATGAGCTATCAAATTGATGGCGATAAATATTCGATTAATCCTCCCATCGGTGAACAAACCTCCAATATTGTTTTACAAGCTTATGTCCAATACATTTTATCGACCTTTTTCCAAGGCGTTCTCCAACTCATGGAAGCTGTCGGCATCAAAGTTAAACGTTATATTCTCGATGGCCAAGGGATCGCAGATATTATCGAAACCCAATATAAAGACTTCGTAGCAACCTATGTTTTGATTGATCATGGTGCAAACCAAACCAATTTGAATTTGGTTTCCCAACATAAATTAATTCGTTCTGAAACTTTAGAAACCGGTTCAGAACAATTGACAGCGATCATTGCCAATCGCTTTGGCATTACCCTTGAAGAAGCAAGAATGCTGAAAGAAAAATTTGGTTATGAAACGCGGCAACAAATTTTTGATGGCATGATTTATCAACAAAATGGCATCGTTATTCGTCAATCGAATTTCAATCAAGTGATTAAAGAATTTTATGATCACCTTATTGATGAAATGATGATGACCTTACAAGAATATCGGGTCGATAAAGAAACCATGGATCTGACGGATATGAAGTTTGTTTTGGTTGGTGGGGGTGCAGCTTTACCTGGTATCACCACTTTATTAAAACCGCTTGGTCAAGGTCAAGGTGTTGAAAAACCTTATATTCGAACGGTTGGGGCTAGACATACACAAACCTTATCGTTACTCGGTGGTCTTCGCTTTAGTTATCGTTATACCTTAGTTGAAGATGATGTCAGAATCTTTACGCGTTTAGAAAGACAAGCACCATCGGCAAAACGCCGTTTCGTCAATTATGACGAAGAATAAAAAAGAAAAGAGGATGTGATGATGGGAAGAGAAAAATTTGTCGTGGATAGTAGTGAACCAGCAGCCAAGATTATTGTCATTGGTGTTGGAGGAGCGGGCAACAATGCGGTGAATCGCATGATTGCAGAAAACATGAATCATGTTGAATTTTTTGTTGCCAATACAGATAAACAAGTCTTGCAAACATCGCAAGCCAAAAATCGTTTAATCTTGGGAGAAAAAACCACGCATGGTTTAGGTGCTGGTGGTTCTCCGGAAGTCGGTAAACTTGCTGCAGAAGAATCAAAAGAAGAAATTGCTGAAATTGTCAAAGGCGCCAACATGGTGTTTATTGCTGCTGGGATGGGTGGAGGTACTGGAACCGGTGCAGCTCCTGTCATTGCGCGTATTGCCCGTGAAGCCAAAGCCTTAACGATTGCGATTGTCACGCGTCCATTTACCTTTGAAGGTAAAGGTAGAATCGCCAATTCCGTAAAAGGATTAAATGAATTAAGAGATGCTGTGGATGCAATCATCATCGTTTCTAACGATAAATTATTAATGTCGGCTGGTAATCAACCGATTGGTCAAGCGTTCAAACAAGCAGATGATGTGCTAGCACGCTCAGTCAAAACTGTAACGGATTTAATTTTAATGCCTGCGGTGATTAACCTTGATTTTGCGGATGTGAGAAACGTCCTTAGAAATTCCGGTTTAGCGTTGATCGGTTTTGGCTTAGGTCAAGGACCGAATAAAGCATTTGAAGCTGCACAAAGTGCTGTCAGTTCACCACTACTAGAATCCAGTTTAACCGGTGCCTCCAAAGCAATCGTTGCCGTCACTTGTGGACCCCTTGTGTCTCTTTATGAAGCTCAAGAAACCGTTGATCGCATACGAGAAATTGCCAGCACCAACCTCGATATTAAATTTGGTGTTAACATCAATGACCAACTAACCGATCAAATTTTAGTTTCGGTCATTGCGGCTCAATTCCCAGAAGAATACGACTATACATCTGTTCCAAGTCCATTAACCAAAACCACGAATCCTGTTTCCAAACCAGATCCAGACCAAGGTATTTTAAAACCTCAAGAACCTTTACCTAAAGTGAACAGTAAAGAAGACGAAGAAGATCTACTGCCAGAATTTTTATCTGGTAAGAAATTTTCTTAACGCCTTTTCTCCTTGTTTAGCGTATAATTTAATCAATCCGTTGAAGAAGCCACATGGATGCTTCACTAGAGACTTCGTGGTCGGTGCAAACGAAGAACCCCCATCCATATCCCTTCTGAGGGTGAACTGAAATCAAGTAAGAACACCGGATCCTCCCGTTATCGAGGCCAAATGAGCGCGTTGTTTACAACGAAGCAAGGTGGTACCACGTCAATCCCACGTCCTTGTCCCAAGGACGTTTTATTTTTTTTAAGGAGAACCTATGGAATTAAAAGAAACCTTACTCATGCCTAAAACAACCTTCGAAATGAAGGCAAATTTACCGGTCAAAGAACCGCTATTCATTACTTATTGGCAAGAACAAAAGTTATATGAAAAAATGCGAGAAAAGAATAAAGGTAAACCTGAATTCCAATTACATGATGGTCCGCCTTATGCCAATGGTGATATGCATGTGGGTCATATGCTAAACCGCATCTTAAAAGATATCGTGGTACGTTATCAACATATGCAAGGTCATGACACACCTTTTGTCTTTGGTTGGGATACTCATGGTTTACCGATTGAAAATTACATCACCAAAAAAGGTGTCAATCGCAAAACGATGACCGTTCCAGAATTTCGTGCATTATGTGAAACCTTTGCAAAAGAACAAGTTGAAAGACAAAAAAATCAAATCCGACGTTTAGGTGTGGTTGGTGATTTTGATCACCCTTACTTGACGTTAGATCCTCAATTTGAAGCGGCTCAAATTGGTGTGTTTGCCAAGATGGCACTGAAGGGTCTCATTTATAAAGGATTGAAACCTGTCTATTGGTCACCCAGTAGTGAATCCGCCCTTGCAGAAGCCGAAATCGTTTATGAGGATGTCACCGATCAAGCCATTCATGTTGGTTTTAAAGTTAAGAATGGTAAAGGCATTTTACCAATGGAAGCGCATATCGTCATCTGGACGACAACACCTTGGACAATCCCTGCCAACCTTGCCATCGCCGCTCACCCCCAATTCGATTATGGTTTATATCAAACCAATAAAGGATTACTCGTCTTTGCCACCTCTTTAGAATCCACGGTCGTTTCTCAACTTGGTTTAACCCAATGTCAATTAATCAAAACCATCAAGGGTAAAACGTTAGAAGGCATTGAAACGCTTCACCCTTTTTATCCAAGAACCTCTCCGATTATTTTAGGTGATCATGTCACCAATGATACAGGGACTGGATTTGTTCATACTGCACCAGGGCATGGTGAGGAAGACTTTATCGTCGGTACAAAATATAAATTACCACCTCTTTGCCCTGTCGATGGTCGAGGTTTTATGACTGAAGAAGCAGGCGAAGATTTAAAAGGATTATTTTATGCCGATGCCAATGGAAAGGTCATCGAAAAGTTAACCCATGCGAATGCTTTACTAGCCGTTCATCCTTATCATCACCCATATCCTCATGATTGGCGAACAGGTAAGCCTTTAATTTATCGAGCGACACCACAATGGTTTGCCTCGATTGAACCGATTCGTGAAACGTTATTAAAGGAAATCGCCCGAGTCAAATGGACACCAACCTGGGGTCAAGTGAGAATTCATAACATGATTAAGGAACGTGGGGACTGGTGTATTTCACGTCAACGTACCTGGGGTGTTCCGATTCCCATCATTTATCATGAAAATGGCACACCCATCATGGAAGAAAAGGTCTTTAAACATCTTCAAAAACTGATTCAACAACACGGTAGTTCTTATTGGTTTAGTACGGATGCTAAAGATTTATTACCACCGGGATATCGACATGCCTCTTCACCCAATCAAGGGTATAAAAAAGAAACCGACATCATGGATGTTTGGTTTGATTCAGGTTCAAGTTCATTAGCAGTTTTAAAAACGAGAGGGATGAAATTTCCTGCCGATCTTTATTTAGAAGGTAGCGATCAATACCGAGGATGGTTTAATTCTTCCTTGATTATTGCCGTTGCTACAGAAGGCATCTCTCCTTATCAAAACATCGTCTCTCATGGATTTGTCGTCGATGGTAAGGGAGAAAAAATGTCCAAATCAAAGGGTAATGGCGTAGATCCTTTGAAAATGATGCAAGTATATGGTGCTGATATTATGCGTCTTTGGGCTGCTTCAATAGATTACACAGCAGACGCTAGAGCCAGTGAAGATATTTTTAAAGGCAATGCAGAAGCATACCGAAAGATTCGTAATACCTTTAAGTTTATGCTAGGAAATTTATCCGATGGTGAAGGTTTTTTCAATCCAAAACAATATCCGATTTCAAGTTTAAGTTGGATTGATCAATTACTGATGTCTAAGCTTAATCAAGTGACAGCACAAGTCAAACTCGCAATGGATCAATTTAATTTTTCAGAAGCAAGTTCTACGCTATTAACCTTCATGACCCAAGATCTATCCTCTTTCTATTTGGATATCACCAAAGATATTCTCTATTGTGAAGCAAAAACATCCTTAAGACGCCTTCAAGTCCAACACGTTCTTTATGACGTGACGTTAAGATTAATGAAGTTATGGACGCCCATCATGCCATTTACGATGGAAGAAGTATTCCGTCAATTTTCATTCAAGGGTGTCATTTCGGCACAATTATTAGATTACCCCAACGTTGAAAAGTATGAAGAAAATGATCTACAAACCTACCTAAATTTCCTTCGTTTAAAAGAAGTAGCGAATAAGTCTTTAGAGCTACTTCGTAGTCAAAATCAAATTGGTAGTTCTCAAGAATCAAAACTTACGTTAACTGCACCAAAGAGTTTGGCAACATCACTGAAATCTCTACCTGCAAGAGAACGACACCGTTTATTTATTGTCAGTGATGTGACAATCAAAGAAGGTGAAGGTAGCTTGATGGCAGCTGAAGCTCATCCTGCAGGAGGGCAAAAATGTCCACGCTGTTGGAATTATTTTTCTACTTTACATGCTCACCAAGAACATCAAGTGTGTGACCGATGCCTTGAGGTCTTAAAGTTGTGAAAAAAAACTTTTTCACCTATGTAAAAACTTGGTATATTCAATTATTATTTTGGTCATTACTTTTAGATTTTATAACCAAACAATGGGCAGCTTCAACACAAGTCAATCAAGTCGTGATTGATGGTTTCTTTTATCTTTCCTATTCCAGAAATACCGGAGCAGCTTGGTCCATTTTATCTGGAAACCAATGGTTACTCGCACTGATTTCTCTGACCGTTGGTATTTCATTAGGTTATTACTACCTTAAAAACTTTCAATCGTTTTCATTTTGGAATCATATCGCCATCAATTTATTTTTATCTGGCACGTGGGGTAATTTTATTGATCGTGCTTTTTTTCCAGAAGGTGTGATTGATTTTCTTTCCTTTCATATTGGCGATTATATCTTTCCAACCTTTAATGTTGCCGATAGTGTTCTGACAATCGGTGTTATCATTCTCATTGCTGTCAGTGTCTTTGAAAGGCCAACCAAATGAAGATTCAAACAAGCGACGTAAACACCCGTTTAGATCAATGGCTTACCAAATCAGATCCTTCTCATTCACGAGCAAGATGGCAATCCCTCATTGATGATGGATATGTCTTAATCAATGGAACAAAGTCCAAATCAAGTCATCGTCTTTCATTGCATGATGAAATAACGTTATTACCTTTTCCGACAGAAGCGATTTCCATGAAGGCAGAAGATATGCCTCTTCAAATTGTTTATCAAGATCAAGATCTTGCCATCATCATGAAACCCCAAGGCATGGTCGTACATCCAGCACCGGGCCATCCGACCGGAACGTTGGTGAATGCGTTGCTTTATCACCTCAAAGACTTAAGTGGCATCAATGGTGAAATTCGTCCCGGTATCGTTCATCGTTTAGACAAAGATACCTCAGGATTAATGGTCGTTGCTAAACATGATCAAGCTCACAGATTCCTAGCCGCTCAATTGAAAGATCATGAGATGAAACGAGATTATTATGCATTGGTTCGAGGATTGATCAAGGAAAACAAAGGAAAAATTATCGCTCCGATTGGTAGAGACCCAGATGATCGTTTGGCGATGGACGTGATCGCTGAAGGTAAACCTGCAGAGACCAGTTTTGATGTCATAGAACGTTTTGCAAACCATACCCTCGTAGCCTGTCATCTTGCAACCGGACGAACCCACCAAATTCGCGTCCACATGAATTTTATTCATCGACCGATTGAGAGTGATCCACTCTATATGCCTCAAAAACACCCTCTTCATCAAGGTGGTCAGCTTTTACATGCTTACCAATTAACGTTGACCCATCCAACGACGAAAAAAAAGATGACGTTTACGTCACCTTTACCTGATTACTTTGAAGCGATATTAAAAAAATTAAGATCCTAATTTGTCTGTAATTCTTTTTAACGTTTTAAAGTTTGTTTTGCAAATACCTTTCAACGTTTCTAAACCATGATGCTGGGCAAATTCTAATGCGAATTGTTCAACTTTATCAGAAGCACCAAATGGTAATTTAACGGTGAAAATTCTTCCCATATCATTCATCGCCCGAATAAACTTAGCTCTAGCAAGGATACTACTTGCGGCAACTGCGAGAAATAAACTTTCAGCTTTTTCTTTGAGTACAAGGTGTGGGATTGGCGGTAGACCTTTTAAATAACTATGGAACTTTTCTTCGCTGGCAAATTGATCGATCACCATGGGAAGTTCAAGATTCACTTTTTGCTTTAAGGTTAACATCGCATGATGATGCAGTTTAGCTTTAATTTCGTTTAAATTGTAACCTTTTGCCACCATTGCTTGATATTTGAGAGGGTTAACAATGGTTGTGACGTGTGGAATACGACCCGTCATTTGGTCTGCCATTTTAAGAATGGTTGCATCGGGAATTAATTTTGAATCTTTAACGCCTAATTCTTCCAAAAACTGGACATCTTTTTCTTGAACTAAACTTGCCGTGACCACAACTGGTCCAAAGAAATCTCCTGTGCCAACTTCATCACTTCCGTAATGGCTTTTGGTGGGAGCATGTTTCGTTTCTTTTTTTAACCACAAAGCTGCATCTTCATCAAAGTTAAAGCCTTGATAAAGAACTTTAAATTTTTCTGATTTTGGCGAATAAACCGACACAGTAAAGTGATCTAGTTTTGCAAAGAAAACGATGGATGTATGCGGAGAAGATTGTTGATGATCCGCATACAACGCTTTAATTTTTTCGAATACTGCTTCAGAAACCAATAGGGTTTTGGTGTGAGGCGTTACTTTTTTCACTGACATTATTATAGCATTTATGCAAGAGACCCTAACGAAGAGATGATATAGTTATTTCTAGATGAAAACGCTTGTATCCATTCTTGAAATTCCTTTAATCCTTGAGCGCATAAAAGGGTTTAGCAAAACCATACTTGGTCAACGTTGGATCCTCGATCAAACTTTCATTTCTGAATCTGAATTACCTTTAAAAGGAAATCAAGTTGACGAGATGATGCGACTGATGACAAGATTCGCTGCTTTACCCATTCACGCAAGTCAAGATTTAGAAACTAGTCTTTCATTAATTGAAAAAGGAAGTGTCATCACCTTAGAAGCATTAATTGCTATTCAACTAGATTTACACACCATTCAAAGGGTTTTAGATTTTGTCAGCAGCATCAAACCTGAATTCCCGTTATTAGCGACACTATGGAAATCTTTAGCACCATGTAAACCTTTACGACAACGACTTGAAACGATCCTGACGCCACAAGGAACCATTCAAGATCAAGCCTCCGAAAACTTACAAAGAATTCGAAAAAGATTACACGCGATTGATGGGCAAATGCTTGCATTAATCCAAACTCTTTTATCACGATACCAATCACATTTAACAGAACCATTATTCACGATGAAAAATGGTCATTATGTGTTACCGGTTTCCACCTCAAGTAAAGGCAGCGTTCCTGGGATGATTCACGATGTATCCAGTACTGGATTAACAACCTTTATCGAACCAAAACCATTGGTCGACTTGTCGTTAGAAAAACAATTATTATTTGGAGAAGAACAAGAAGAAATCTTTGTGATTCTCAAATCTTTAACGGATGTTATTAAACCAGACACAGACATCTTGAGAAGAAATAATTTACAAATTGGTAATTTAGACATCATTCAAGCGAAAGCAATATTTGGGAATGAAACCCAAGGTTACATTGCCAAGCTTTCTACCACCCCACGAATTGAATTGTTGGGTGCAAGGCATCCTTTGATTGATCCACAAAAAGTTGTTGCCAACGACTTTCTTTTAACGGAAAAACAATCGATTGTCATTATTTCTGGTCCTAATGCGGGTGGAAAAACCGTGGCTATGAAGACGGTAGGTTTATTTGTTTATTTGCATCAATTAGCGATTCCTCTTCCAACTAGACAACCCGCAAATTTATCTTATTTCAAACACATTTATGCAGATATTGGCGATCAACAAAGTGTTTTAGAAAACCTTTCAACCTTTGCAGGTCATATTCAACAATTGGTTCCTTTAACTGATCAGGTTAAACCGAATGACTTGGTGCTGATTGATGAATTAGGAACAGGAACCGATCCTAAAGAAGGTGAATCCTTAGCTCGATCCTTACTCATTCACCTTCAAGCAAAACGCGCGTTTGTAATTGTGTCTTCTCACTTTCCTGGCTTAAAAAGTTTAGCCCTACAAGAACCAAGGATGGTCAATGCTTCTTTACAATTTGATGAAGATAAACTCATTCCCACGTATCGATTTATCCTAGGTCTTCCCGGTAAAAGTTATGGACTCATCATGGCCAAACGATATGGACTTGCACCTCAAGTGGTCGCCCATGCCGAAAAGTATTTAGCCGATCAACAAGCATCTCAAGAACAAAAGACCTTATTAAAACTTCAAGAAGAATTATTAGAAGTGGAGAAATTAAAAGCAAGTTTAATTTCAGAAAAACAAAACCTGCTCGAACAGCAAAAACAAGCTTCCATCAAGCAAAAAGAATTTCAAAAACTCGAACAACAATTTCAAGATAATACCAAAGCAAAACAAGAAGCGTTACTTGAAGAAACCCTTATTCAAGTTGAACAAACGATTAAAGCGCTGGCCAATCCTCAACTGAAACTACATGAAGCGATTGCATTAAAACAAACTCTTTCAAACACCACAAATGAAAATGATGGCCATCCAATCTCGGAAGACACTTTTAATCCAGGTGATTATGTATTAGAGTCAACAACAGGCATGATTGGAAAGATTGAATCGATCAATGGGCAACAAGTTGTCATGATTACGCGTGATGGACTTACACTCAAAGTAAAGGCTCGTCAATTAAGTAAAACGGAATCTCCGGCAAAATCAAAGCCATTACAACCCACACGAAGTTTCGCGAGTGGGAAAGTGCCAAGTAGTTTAACTATCATAGGCATGCGTTATGAAGAAGCCAAAATTGCCGTTGAAAAATATTATGATGCGACGTTGCTTTCCAATTCAAAAACTTTAAAAATTGTTCATGGCTTTGGTTCGGGAACGTTACGAAAAATGGTCTTTGATTATTTTCAAAAGTTACCCACTGTTAAACGCATTCAACAAGGTGAAGGAGAACAAGCAGGGTATGGGGTTACCATCATCCATTTAAAATGAACACCATTATTGAAATCAAAATTAAAAATCTTCCTGAAAAACCTGGCATTTATTTAATGAAAAATGCAGAGAATAAGATTATTTATGTTGGCAAAGCGAAAGACCTAAGTAAACGTGTAAGCCAATATTTTTTACGACCTCAAGCTGGAAAAGTACAAGCGATGGTGATGCATATTACGGATTTTGAAACCATTATTACTCAAACAGAAAAAGAAGCGTTAATCTTAGAAATGAATCTCATTCATGAGCACTATCCTCGCTATAACATCATGTTAAAAGAAGGGTCTCATTATCCTTACATTTCCTTAAGAAAAGGCAGCGATCCCTACTTAAAGATCATGCGACAAAACACCGATAAACATTATTGGCATTTTGGTCCTTATCCTAACTCACGATCGGCATATCGGATGATTAATCTCTTAAATAAAATCTTTCCATTAAGAAAGTGTAATGTCTTGCCAAAGGTCGCTTGCCTATATCATCACATTGGACAATGTTTAGCCCCTTGTATCAATGATATTCCTGAAGAAACGTATAATTCACTCGCCGATGAAATTAGTGAATTCTTAAAGGGTAATGTAAAGAAACAGGTTTCACAATATCAGCAAAAAATGATGGAAGCCTCCGATGCTTTAAATTTTGAATTAGCCCAAGAATATAAAGTGATTCTTGAAGATATTCAGCATGTGACATCCCAACAATTAGTTGAGATGGATGACAAATTAGACCGTGACATTTTTGCCTTTGCTGAACGGGAAGGTTATCTTTCATTAGCGGTCTTCGTTTTTAGGCAAGGCATTTTATTAGGCAAAGGAAGTTATGTTGTTGAAGCCTTTGATGATCGTGATGAACAATTACTCAATCTCATTGCCCAATATTATTTAAAGAAACCCAAACCACAAGAACTCGTATTAAATCACCGTGCTTTACTTGAAAAATTAGAAGTGACCATGGATCTACGTTTGGTCTTTGCCGAAAAAGGAAAACTATTTGAATTGATGAAAAGCGTTCAAGAAAATGCGATTCAAACCTTAGATGACCATTTCCTCACCGCACGTTTAGATGACGATAAATTAACCCTTCTTGAAACACTTGGAAAGTCTATCGGCATTCCAACACCTTATCACATCGAAATGTTTGATAACTCACACTTGCAGGGTAGTGAACCAGTTGGGGCGATGGTGACGTTTATGAATGGCGAACCCGTTAAAAAAATGTACCGGCAATTTCATCTTCCTGAAACCCTTAAACAAGATGATCCCGGTGCGATGGCATACCTGATCAAACGAAGATATCAAAGACTCATTGAAGAAAAAGCAACGTTACCTCAATTGATTGTGGTCGATGGTGGTCAAACGCAACTCAATGCAGCATTAGCCTCGCTACAGGACCTTGGTTTAACGATACCGATTGTTGGCTTATTCAAAAATGAAAGACACCAAACGAAAGGTTTACTTACAAAGGATGGCGAAGTTTTCGATTTCACCAAACAACCGAATCTTTTCTTCTTTCTAATACGTTTGCAAGATGAAGTCCATCGTTTTGCGTTACAGTTTCATCAACGGTTAAGAAAGTTAAAATCAACTAAATCGATCTTTGATGATATACCAGGATTAGGTCCAACAAGGGTTGCGTTGTTACAAAAACGCTATCCAAATTTAGATTTATTAAAACAAGCTTCGCTTGAAGAGCTTTGTCAATTCTTACCTAACGCTGTCGCACTTTTACTGCAAGAAAAACTTTCAAAAATGGCGACTTAGGAATAAAAATTATGCTATATTATGAATGCTGTCCCCATAGCTCAGCTGGATAGAGCAACAGCCTTCTAAGCTGTAGGTCAAACGTTCGAATCGTTTTGGGGACGCCAATGAAAGGACCTTGATTCAGGGTCTTTTCATAGGTGAATATGGAAGAAGTCAATTTACAAACGTTATACGAATTACAAGATTATGAAACGTTAGTGAAGCGAACCGCTGCATTAAAAGATTTAAATATGATTCGTTACCATATCATTGGATTACTTGGTATGGGTGCAAATCAAATGGTACTGAGAATCATGCTATTAAAAATGCCCATGATTCAAAAAGCATTAACTGTTTTTCTAAAAATTCACTTTGAAATCCTCAAAACACATCGGACATTTCCTGAACATGGCATGCTCTTAGAGGCGTATCAAAATTTACCTTATCTCAATCAAGAAGTAGAAGAATGGATTAGTCAAATTCGTATCCTTTTTCAAAAACCACCGCATATTCAAATCAAAGAAACGACTGAGCTCTTTGTCGAGGCATTTGAGAAAAAAGACCTTGAGATGTTAACCGACTTGATTCCCCAACTCAAACCCATTCACTTATGGACTTTAAAACTCACCATTAAAGATTTACTCACGAAGCCTTACCCCCAACGCATCAAGGGAATGTTGGTACTGGCCCTCATTGATGCTCGATATGACGAAGTCATCAGCATTTCAAAAGGTGAAAAAACATTAAGTTTTAATCCAATTGATACGGTCAACCCATTTAAAGATGGTACCTTTGAGGGTTATCAAGCTGAGCTAGATGGGATGATCAAAGATCCATCCGTTCGTCAAATTGCCTACTCAATTCTTAGCACATATATGTTAACGATGGTGCCTTTTGAAATTGACCCGGAATACTACTTTTTTAGAGCCCTAACCGAAATTGCTTATGCATATTTAAAATTAAAGGCTCCAAAGATTGATGAAGAAAGCTCCGAAAAAGCCCTAATTGATAAAAAACGTAAACATATTGAGATGATGATTAAAATGTAATGGTTGCCTTGCCCTAGGGTGATTATTGTATAATTGAAAAGTTAAAAGAAAGAGGCACTTATGCAACATCAAGTCAAAACATTAGAAAACTCTCGCGTCGAAATTACAATGACCTTTACAACTGAAGAATGGAAAGTTGCACAAACGCAAGCATTTAAGAAACTTGCTGCCGATGTTAAAGTCGATGGATTTCGTCCAGGTAAAGCACCTGAAGCGATGATTCGTGCTCGTCTTTCACCAGGAAAAATTTATGACACTGCGATCAACACGATTCTCCCCCAAGCTTATGGAGATGTTTTAAAAGCAGACAAATTAACCCCATTAAGCCGTCCTACAGTTGATGTCGTAAAAGTCTCTGATAAGGAACTTGTTTTAAAAGCAGTTGTGATTTTAGTTCCCGAAGTCAAAGTTAAAAAATATAAAGCCTTAGGCATTAAAAGACAACCCATTAAAGTTACCGATGCGGATGTGGAAGCAGAACTTAAAACCACGCTTGCCCAACAAGCAACCTTAATGTTAAAAGAAGGTCCAGCTGCCATGGGTGATTCGGTTGTATTCGACTTTGAAGGATTCGTCAATAATGTTGCCTTTGAAGGTGGCAAAGCTGAAAATTACACCCTTGAATTAGGAAGTGGTCAATTTATTCCAGGTTTCGAAGAACAAATGGTGGGTTTAAAAGCCGGTGACCAAAAAGATCTCAAAGTAAAATTTCCTGAAAATTATGCTGCTGAATTAGCCTCTAAAGATGCAATCTTCAAAATCAAAGTTCATGAAGTGAAAAGTAAACAACTTCCAGAGCTAAACGAAGCATTATTTACCGAATTGAAATTACCTAATGTTAAAACAGAAGCGCAATTCCGTGATTATTTAAAACAAAAGGTTACCACCAACAAGACTCGTGCTGGTGATGATCAATTCTATTCAGAAATCTTGATGAAAATCACCAAAGAAGCCGACATCGATTTACCACATGAAGCGATCCATGAACAAATGGATGCAATGAAAGCAGACTTAGAAGAAAAGTTAAAGCAACGTAACCAAACCATGGATCAATACCTTAAGGCGAATGATTTGACTGAAGCAAAACTCCATGATCGAATGCATCAACAAGCCGAAGATATTCTTCGTGCAAGTTTAGTCGCAAATAAAATTGCAGAACTTGAAAATATTGAAGTCACCGATGAGTTGGTCGATTTTGAAATTGCTAAAATTGCAGAACAATACAAGATGGAATTTGCAAAAGTAAAAGAAATTCTCACCCCTAATATTTCCAGATTCCGTGCTGAAATTCGTGATCGTTATATCAAAGAATTCCTCATCAAGCACAACTCCTAGTCCTAATTCTATCGGACTTTCTACAACCTTAGCACTTATCACTTGCAAGTGCTAAAATCCTTGTTATAATGTTTTTAGCACTCAAAACAATTGTTTGCTAAATGGAGGAATTTTATGAAAAAAGAAACCTATCAATTACCCTTGTTAATTACTCGGGGCATGGTGTTGTTTCCAAACCAAGCCCAATCGATAGAAGCTGGTCGCCCATTTTCAGTTGCTGCAATAGATGCTGCAAAAGTTGACGGTAATGATCTGATTTTGGTCACCTCTCAAAAGTCACCCGAAATTGATGAACCTGCCACCAGTGATGTTTTCATGGTCGGAACCATCTGCAGAATGTCTAATATCACATCCTTAAAACGTTACACCCGATTAAAGGTTTTACCAATTGCCCGTGTTCTCATTACTGAAATTAATAAAGCAGGCGATACATGGACTGCGAAAGCTGAAAAACTTGAAGATGTTATCGGCGATCACAAAACCGAAGTCGCGTTGGTCCGAAACATTATTACTTCCCTTGAAGGTATGCAAGCTGTCACCAATCGTCTACCAAGAGAAGTGATTGGGCAATTATCGAAGGGCGTTGCTGCAACGGATATTGCAGATATTTTAGCTAACTTATTACCAATGCCTGTGGATCAAAAACAAAAGGTTTTAGAAACCCTAGAATTAAATGAACGCTTAAAAATGGTCTTAGACGCAGTCAATGAAGAAAAAGAAATCGCTGATATTGACAAGCATTTACAAGAAGAAGTCAGAAAGTCCGCAGAAAAAAATCAAAGAGAATACTTTTTAAGAGAAAAACTAAAAGCGATTAAAACGGAATTAGGCGAAAATCCAGAATCTTCAGATTCAGAAGAATCATTATTAAAACGCTTAGAATCAGGTCAGTATCCCGACCACGTCAAAGCGAAGGTAAGAGCGGAATTAAAGCGTGGCGAAATGATGCCTTCAAGTAGTTTAGAAGCATCCCTTATTAAATCTTATGTTGAATTAATGCTCGATTTACCATGGTGGCAACGTACCAGCGATAATGATGATCTCGTGAATGTTCAAACCATTTTAGATGCTGATCATTATGGCCTTGAAAAAGTAAAGAAACGCATTATTGAATACTTAGCAGTCAAGAAAATGACGGGTAGCTTAAAGGCTCCTATTTTATGTTTCTACGGGCCGCCAGGGGTGGGTAAAACCTCTTTAGCACGCTCGATTGCCCGTGCCTTAGGTCGTAAGTTTTTTAAGGCTTCCCTCGGTGGTATTAGTGACGAAGCTGAAATTCGTGGTCACCGCCGTACCTACGTAGGTTCTATGCCAGGCCGTATCCTCAATGGGATGAAAAAATCAGGTGTGATCAATCCTGTCTTTTTATTAGATGAAGTCGATAAACTAGCATCTTCCTATAAAGGTGATCCAGCTTCCGCATTATTAGAAGTGTTAGATCCTGAACAAAACTTTGGATTTAACGACAACTATATTGAAGAACCATATGATTTAAGCAATGTCATGTTTATTGCCACTGCTAACTATTTAGAAGATATTCCAGCACCGCTTCGTGATCGATTAGAGTTAATTGAAGTCAACTCTTACACAGAAGTGGAAAAAATTGAAATTGCCAATCGGCATTTAATTGAAAAGCAATTATTGGCAAACGGTTTAAAGAAAGAACAAATCTCTTTTTCCAAAGAAGCATTATCTGCCATTATTGAATTCTATACGCGTGAAGCAGGGGTTCGTGAACTCGAAAGAAAGATTGCCAGTATTTGCCGTAAAGCTGTGGTCGATCTTCTCAAAGACACGAAGATTACCTCAATCAAAGTGACGCCTGCTGTTGTTAGAAAATATTTAGGTGTTGAAATTTTTGATAACTCGAAAAAAGAAAAAACTTCGCAAGTTGGTGTTGTCACAGGATTAGCCTATACCCAATACGGTGGCGATATTCTTCCAATCGAAGTCAATCATTTCCCGGGTTCTGGACGATTAGTCTTAACCGGTAAACTTGGCGATGTCATGAAAGAATCTGCAACCATTGCCTTGGACTATATTCAAGCCAATGCCACAAAATATGGTATTGATTCGAAGATGTTTAAAGAACGCGATATTCATATTCACATTCCTGAAGGCGCTGTTCCCAAAGATGGACCTTCTGCAGGTGTGACCATGAGTGTTGCCATTATTTCTGCATTAACGGGACGTCAAGCTTCGAGTGAAGTTGCCATGACCGGTGAAGTTACCTTAAGGGGTAACGTTCTAGCGATTGGTGGTTTAAGAGAAAAAACTATTGCTGCATTACGTAGCGGCATTAAAACGGTATTAATTCCAGAAGAAAACAAAAAGAATGTCGATGATTTAGCAAAAGAAGTTAAAGAAAACCTCAAGATAATTTATGTTAAAAATGTCGATGAAGCGATTGAAGTTACCCTTTCTGCTTCGGTGAAAGCGTAATGGATTTTCAAAAAACAACCTTTGTTAAAACGGTGGTGCGGGTCGAAGACCGCCCCCGTTTTTCTTTACCAGAAATTATTCTGATTGGTCGCTCCAATGTTGGTAAAAGTAGTTTAATTAATGCCCTTACCGGTCAAAAAAAACTTGCTAAAACGTCGGCAACACCAGGAAAAACACGGCATCTGAATTACTATATGGTCGATCATCAACTTTATTTGGTGGATGCACCCGGATTTGGTTATACCCAATATGGTAAACAAGAAATGCAACGGTTTGCCGAACTTATGCAACCTTATTTTTCAGAAGCGAAACCTAAATTAGGTCTTTACCTCATGGATAGCAGGCGTGAAGTCTTAGAAACGGATGTCGTCTTTATCCAAGAATTAAATCGCTTCATGAATGTTTTAATTGTGTTTACAAAGATCGATGTCTTAAATCAAAAAGAGCAAGCAGCACTCTTAAAGCAACTAAAAACACTAGGTTTACCAACACAAGATTATGCTTTTGTCAGTCGTGATAATCCACGTCTCATCCAAAAATTAAAAGAACAAATCCAAGGATATATTTCAAATCCTAAAGCAAAAAGTGAATGATTTGTTGTATAATTTGAATGATAAAAAGAGTACATCGTCTCTTCTTTACTTAGAAAGCCTGAGTGGATGAAAGCAGGTTAAAGAACATGATGGAAGTCGTTTATCGCCTCATCAACGTCACCTCGCGATAAGAGGATTGAGTGCATGCTAAATAGCATGAATTAAGGTGGTACCACGCATCAACTGCGTCCTTATCTGAGGACGTTTTTTTATTTCTAGGAGGAAATTATGGAACTTGCAAAACGATATAACCATCAAGAAGTTGAAGAAGGAAAGTATGAGCATTGGCTGAAACTTCGATTATTTGGTATTCAACCCAATCGAAAAGAAAAATATACCATTGTCATTCCTCCACCTAACGTTACAGGTAAATTACACTTAGGTCATGCTTGGGATAATACCCTTCAAGATATTTTGATTCGCTTTCATCATAGCTTGGGAAAAGATGTCATTTATTTACCCGGGATGGATCATGCGGGGATTGCCACGCAAGCGGTGGTTGAAAATAAACTGAGAGAAAAAGGCATATCTCGTTATGATTTAGGCCGAGAAAATTTCTTAAAAGAAATGTGGAAATGGAAAGATGAGTATGCATTAAATATTCGTCGCCAATGGGCTAAATTAGGATTAGCATTAAATTATGATTTAGAACGTTTTACTTTGGATGAGGGTCTTTCTAATGCCGTAAAGGAAGTGTTCATCAAGCTTTATCGTGAAGGTTTAATATATCGTGGAGAACGAATTATCAATTGGGATCCCGAACAAAGAACGGCATTAAGCAATGTTGAAGTCATCCATAAAGAAATTGAAGGCAACCTTTATTATTGCCGTTATCGTTTAGTAGATGGTTCTCAAACATTAGTGGTTGCCACCACCCGTCCTGAAACCATGTTTGCAGACGTAGCCTTGGTGGTTAATCCTCAAGATCAAAGATATGTAAAGTTAATTGGTAAGCGCGCAATCAATCCAAGTAATGGACAAAGTATTCCCATTATTGCGGATGACTATGTCGATACGTCATTCGGAACTGGCGTCATGAAATGCACGCCAGCTCATGACGCGAATGACTTTGCGATATCTGAACGTCATAAACTTGAACGGCCGATGTGTATTGAAAAAGACGGTACGATTAACGAACGCGGTCATCAATTTAAAGGATTAGATCGATTTGAAGCACGAAAACAACTTGTGCGTTATATGGAACAACAAGGCAACCTTGAAAAAATTGAACCCATTAAACATGCTGTTGGCCATAGTGAACGCAGCGATGCCATTGTTGAACCCTATCTTTCAAAACAATGGTTTGTAAAAATGAAACCGTTGGCAGAAAAAGTTCTTGCCCTTCAAGCTAGCGACGACAAAATTCGTTTCTTTCCTAATCGTTTTGAACAAACGTTACAACAATGGATGGAAAAAGTTGAAGACTGGTGTATTTCTCGACAACTTTGGTGGGGTCATCAAATCCCAGCTTGGTACCATAAAAAGACCGGAGATATTTTTGTTGGTGTTGAAGCGCCTAAAAACATTCAAGATTATGAACAAGATGTCGACGTTCTTGACACATGGTTTTCTTCTGCATTATGGCCATTTTCTACATTAGGCTGGCCCAATTCTAATCAATTACTTAAAGATTATTTTCCCACATCCACCATGGTAACCGGGTACGACATTATTTTCTTTTGGGTTGCTAGAATGGCATTTCAATCACTACATTTTTTAGGTAAAAAACCCTTTCATGATGTTTTGATTCATGGCATTATTCGTGATTCACAAGGACGAAAAATGTCAAAATCTTTAGGCAACGGTGTCGATCCGATTAAAGTGATTGACCAATATGGAACCGATGCGCTTCGTATTTATTTAGCGACCAACTCAAGTCCTGGTCAAGATACGAGATATATAGAAGAAAAAGTAGAATCTCAGGCTAATTATTTAAATAAGATTTGGAATTCTGCTCGCTTTATTTTGAGTTATTTACCTGAGAATTTTAAACCCACTCGTATCCTTAAGGAACATTTGGATGGGATTCAAATAGGCATTCTGCAACGTTTGAATCAAGTGTTAGATCAAGTGAAATCTAATTTATTAAAGTATGAAATAGGTTTTGCTTCAACGGTTATTTATAACTTTGTCTATGATGATTTTTGTTCTTGGTATTTGGAGTTTTCAAAAGTAACGTTAAGTCGGGAAGATGCAGTAAGTAAACAAACTACATTGAACGTGCTCCATCATATATTAAAGTCTATCCTCATTATTCTTCATCCGTTCGCGCCTTTCATCACAGAAAGTATTTATCAACAATTACCGCAACATCAAGCTTCGATTTATATGGAATTGTATCCAACATCGATGGTTTTAGGTCAAGAAGATCCTAGTTTTACGCTTGTTCAAAGTATGATTAGTGACATTCGTACTTATAAAGTAGAGCATCAATTACCACCCAATGCAAAACTCAAATTAAGCATTGCTGCTCAACCAGAACAAATTTACAACACCATCCTTCCTTACATTGAAAGATTTAGTTTTTCAACGGTACAAAAGCTCCCAGTCAATCAAGTTAAAACACCTACCATGTCGAGTTATTTGTATGCTAAAGGATCCATGGTGATTGAAGAGTTGATTGATCCAATTAAAATGAAGGCGCAATTAACCCAAACACTGAATGAATTAGTTGCAGAAATCCAACGGGCAAAACAAATGCTTTCTAATCCAAGGTTTCTAGAAAAAGCCCCGGCACAAAAAATAAAAGAAGAAAAGGATAAACTTGCTTTATATCAACGTCAATATGATGAAACCAAAGCCAAACTTGAAACCCTAAAGTTCTAAAGTTAATTTATGGCCTCTATTGAAAAATAGGAGGCATATGTGTGGAAGAATTGAGTTTAGAAGAACTAACAACCCTCAAGGGTGGTGAACCAGTTTCTTTAGCTGCAGTAATGGCCATTATGATTGTTGCGATTTCCGCTGTCATTGTTTATCGAATTTTTATGTCCTCAAGTGGAAAGGCTACGATTCCTGGTGGTTTCCAGTTTGAGTGGAAATAAACGCATCGCCGATCTTGCGCCCTTAGAGCGTCCAAGAGAAAAAGCATTCGCGTATGGTGTCAAACAATTATCAAGTCAAGAACTCATAGCCTTGATGATTGGATCAGGTGTGAAAGGGCACTCCGCCCTTTCTATTGCTGAAATGCTGATAAACAAGTATGGAAGCTTAGTAGCATTGATGAAAATTCCACTTCATGAATGGTTATCGATTCCAGGAATTCAAAGAACCAAAGCCATTCAATTACTTGGAATGTTTGAACTATTTCAACGTTTAGAAAAACAAGAACTCCCTCAAGTAAAACTCAATGATCCAAGCAAAGTCTATCAATGTTATCGATTGCGATTAGGTAGTCTTTTGCACGAGCAATTAATCATTGTTAAATTAAATCACCAATATCAATATAAAAGTGAAACTCTCTTTCGCCTTGGCTCGCAAGCATCACTCCAACTAGATTATCGTGACTTGTTTGTTGATCTGTTAAAAACCGACACAAAAAAGTTTCTTTTACTTCACAACCATCCATCAGGCGATGTCACCCCCTCTCAAGAAGACATTCATACGACGATTGCCATCAAAAGAGAAGGCGAAAAATTGGGTTTTCACCTCATCGACCATTTGATCATTTCTTTTCAAGGTTATTTCTCGATGAAACAGCAAAAAATCATATGAGTTTTCGTTGACGATAAATCAGCGTTATGCTATATTACTAACGTTGTTGCCTCACGAGCTACAACCGCCTCTCAAGGTATTGAACACATCGAAAGATGGACCGTCAGAGCGAGTCTGAGTGAAAAGGAGGTTTTTATGTACGCAATCATCATCACTGGTGGTAAGCAACTTCGTGTCGAAGTTGGTCAAAAGATTTTCGTTGAGAAACTTACTGCTGAACCAGGGGCAAAGGTCACGTTTGACCAAGTGCTTTTGGTCGCCGACAAAACCGTAAAGGTTGGTAATCCAACCATTAAGGGTGCTTCGGTAACAGCGAAGGTTGAAAAGCAAGGATTAAGTAAAAAACTTACAGTTTTTACTTATAAATCTAAACACAACGTTCGTCGCACGTTAGGTCATCGTCAACCTTACACGAGCTTAGTAATCGAATCCATCAACGGGTAATTAGATTATGATTCAAGTCACCATCATCCGTAGTAAACAACTCTATCGAATGATGAAAGTGACCGGTCATGCTCATAGCGCCCCTTACGGAGAAGATCTTGTGTGTGCTGCGGTCTCCGCAGTCATGACAGGTGGGATTAATGCTTTGAATCTCAAGGCAGTCAAAGTTAAAAATATTGAGGGTTTAAGTGAAATTCAAATCACCAATCTTCAAAACCTAGAAAATCAATCCGTTCTTCATGTCATATCAACGCAATTACAAACTATCGCGAATGATTATCCTAAATACATTCGCATCCAAACCAAGGAGGAAAACGTATGAATTTATTTAAATTAAATCTTCAACAATTTGCATCGAAAAAAGGTGTCGGTTCAACCACGAACGGAAGAGATTCTGCTGGTCGTAGATTAGGTGCAAAAGCATCAGACGGTCAAACCGTTTCTGCTGGAAGTGTTATTTATCGCCAACGCGGTACAAGAATTTATCCAGGATTGAATACCAAAAAAGGTGGCGATGACACAATCTTTGCAACCAAAACCGGTATTGTTAAATATCAACGTTGGGGAAAAGATCGAACGAAAGTCAGTGTCTTAGAAGCTACTGCAAAGTAAAGAAATAGACCACTTAATGTGGTCTTTTTTTGTTATAATTAAGCCATGAAATTAATCTCAATTGTCGTACCCATGTACAATGAGGAAAAAGTTGTTCCTTTGTTTTTTGCTGAAATAAATAAAGTACTTCAAAACATTAAAAATTATCAATTTGAAATTGTGGTTGTCAATGATGGGTCTAAAGATCAGACGTTAGCATTATTAAAAGCTCAACAAACTTTCCAAAAAAATCTAATCATTGTCAATTTATCTAGAAATTTTGGTCATGAACCTGCTGTTGCCGCGGGTATCAAAACGGCAAAAGGGGATGCCATTATTCCCATGGATTCGGATTTACAAGATCCACCGACTTTAATCCAATCCTTACTTTCAAAATTTGAAGAAGGATTTGAAGTCGTCAATGCAAAACGAAAAGGTCGTCATGAAGATACATTCTTTAAGCGTTTTTCTGCGATAAAGTTTTATCAATTTGTTGCAAAACTTTCTGGAAAAGTTAAGATTCCCCAAAATGTTGGTCACTTTAGACTTATTTCAAGAAGAGTTGCAGATGAAGTGAACCGATTATCAGAACGTAATCGCGTCTTTAGAATTGAAGTACCTTTTGTTGGTTTTAAGACCACCGAAGTTTTGTTTGATCGTCCTAAGCGCGTTGCCGGAGAAACTCACTATAACTTAAAGAGCATGCTTAAGTTAGCAGTTGATGCGATTGCATCTACCACCAGCGTGCCGCTTGTTTGGCCTGTTCAAATTTTCATGTTTGTCGCTTTCACGTTTGGTTTGAGTTTGTTGCTTCAACTCATTTTATTCTTTACCCTTTCATTATCTGAAATTCTCATGGTTGTTTGGCTCCTGGGAAACATCATCCTCTTTTTATTCACGCTGTTGTTTTTTGTGCTTTCAATCCTGTCATTATATCTATCACGTGTCTTTACTGAAACTCAAAATCGACCATTTTATATCATCGATGAAGTGATTGTTGGTCGTTCATAATTATGTTTATTGATCGTGCTCAAATTAGTGTAAAAGCCGGGAAGGGTGGCGATGGTGCCATTTCTTTTTTAAGACTTAAGTTTATGGAATATGGTGGTCCTGATGGCGGTGGTGGAGGTCGAGGTTCATCCATCTATTTTCAAGCATCACGATCGGAAACTACTTTATATAAATTTAGATATCAACGAAAAATTATTGCCTTAGATGGTGATAATGGTCAATCCACGGATCGATACGGAAAGTCCGCTGAAGATTTAATTATTTTGGTGCCGATTGGTACTGTTGTTTATGATGATGAAACGCAACAAATTATCGCTGATTTATATGAAGATGGTGAAAAAGCATTGATTGTTAAGGGCGGCCGAGGTGGTCGTGGTAACGCCACGTATAAATCTAGTGTCAATCGTGCCCCTAGAATTGCTGAAAAAGGTGCCCCAGGCGAGTCAAAAAAAATTACGATTGAATTAAAATTGTTAGCGGACGTTGGCATCGTTGGATTTCCTTCTGTCGGAAAAAGTTCCTTATTAAGCGTTGTATCGAATGCAAAACCTGATATTGCAGACTATGAATTTACCACTCTGGTTCCTCAATTAGGAGTTGTTCAAAGACCAGAAAAAGCACCTTTTACGATTGCGGATTTACCCGGTTTAATTGAAGGTGCCCATCAAGGAAAAGGGTTAGGACTTAATTTTTTAAGACATATTGAACGCTGCAGAGTCCTGCTTCATGTGGTCGATATGGCTTCCCATCGAGACCCCGTTTATGCATATCAAAGTATTTTAAAAGAATTGAAAGCGTATGCCGAAGAATTATTGGACAAACCAACGTTGATTGTGGCTTCTAAAATGGATGAACCTGCTTCAGAAGAAAACTTAAAAAAATTAAAAACATTTTTAAAACGTAAAAAAATATTTCCAATTAGCGTTCTTTCCAATGAAGGTGTTCCTGAATTGCTAGATGCTATTGAACTTGAGTTAGTCAAAAATCCAATCACGAAGAAAAAATTAGTAGCGACCACTGAAGAAAAAATATACACCTATCAAACCCCTTCGATTTTTAAAATTACCAAACGAAGTGAACATATCTTTGTCATTCAAGGTGAAGAAGTTGAAGCTACTTATCAAAAATTCAATTTGTCGACCGATCAAGGTATCATGAGTTTATTACAATATCTACGTAAAATTAAGGTAGAAGATGCTTTAGAAACCATGGGTATCAAAGAAGGCGATACGGTGGTGATTGGCGAGTTTGAGTTTACATATTATTCCTAGTTGAAAGCGTTATATAATATCGATATGCGAAAAGAGCTGTCTACTTTACTTGTCTTGGTCTCTACCATTATTACCATTTTTGTTCTCTTAATCTTATTTTTCTTAGGCGTGGTTCAACTCAATATATGATTTATTCATTAACTGGTCTAGTCGTTAAATTGCAATCCGATCATTTGGTGATCGAGGTACAGGGTGTGGGGTATTTTGTTTATATAACCAAACCTGAATCTTTTCAATTAAATGAAATTAATCATGTTTATACCTATCATGTTATTCGCGAAGGCGACCAATTTTTAGTCGGATTTGCCAAACTGCTTGAAAAACGAATTTTTGAACAGTTACTGTCGGTCAAAGGAATTGGACCTAAAACAGCGATAGGTGCATTATCAGGGGCTTCACCAGATCAAATCATTCAAGGCATTAACGAAGGTAACATCGCATTTTTAAAATCTTTACCGAGTATTGGACCCAAAGCTGCAAGTCAAATCATTCTAGACCTAAAAGGAAAAATTACTTTCGATACTCCCAAAGTTTCAACGAAAGAAGATAGTCGATTAAGTGAAGTGAGAGATGCCTTAAAATCTTTAGGTTTTAAAGGTAATGAAATCGATCGTGCATTAAAAGATATGGTCGTAGAATCTGCCAATACCGAACAACTTATCAAACTCGCATTAAAACGATTGGGTAAATAGGTATGGCACGAATTGTTGATGCAAAAAAACAACAAGAAGAAGTGAGCGAAGAATTATCCCTTCGCCCTCAACTTCTGAAAGAATATATTGGTCAGCGACAACTTTTAGATAACCTTAAGGTTTTTATTGGTGCTGCTAAACATCGTCAAGAAACCCTTGATCATTTACTCCTTTATGGGCCACCCGGATTAGGCAAAACCACCCTTGCTCATATCATTGCCAACGAAATGAAAAGTCAAATCAAGACCGTGACAGGTCCAAGTATCGAACGAACCGGTGATTTGGCTGCCGTCTTAACGGCGCTTGAACCAGGGGACATTCTTTTTATTGATGAAATTCATCGCCTTCCTGCGATTGTAGAGGAAGTCCTTTATGGGGCGATGGAAGATTTTCATGTTTCAGTTTTAGTGAATCGCGAAGGTAGTAGCCGTACCATTAATTTAGCATTACCACCTTTTACATTAATCGGTGCCACGACTCGGGCTGGGGATTTATCGTCTCCGCTTCGTGGACGATTTGGCATCACTGAAAAACTTAATTTTTATAGTCAGCAAGAAATTGAAGCGATTATAAAACGAACGGGTAAAGTTTTACATATGCCGATTGAAGATCAAGCGGTCACAGAATTAGGTAAGCGTTCTCGCGGCACACCTCGTATTGCTAATCGTCTATTTAGACGGATTCGCGATTTTGCCCATTTTGAAAAACAAACCTCCATTAATCTAGAACTTACACAAAAAGCACTTCAAGCACTAAAAGTAGATCCATTAGGTCTTGATGATGTCGATATTCGTTATTTGTTGGGGATCATTGATCGGTTCAAAGGTGGACCTGTAGGTCTTGAAGCTTTAGCCTCTGCTATCGGTGAAGAAATTATGAATTTGGAAGATGTTTATGAACCTTACTTGTTACAAATTGGTTTAATCAATCGAACACCTCGAGGTCGCGTAGCAACGGAAAAAGCATATCAACATCTCAAACGTCCCTTTCAAGGATTATTGTTCTAAAAACACAAGATTTTTCTACTATTTTTCATTGAATTTACACCCAAAACATAGTAAAGTGTTATAGCGACATTTGTCGTTTAAAAGACCTTTCGGAGGATCAAACATGCGAAGAATTTGGAGTTATCTCATTTTATCTTTAACAACGCTGATTTTGATTGGTGTTAATTTCCTTTCGGTCGTGGGTGGTTTGAATACGAACTTAGAATTTACTTCTGGTAAAGAAATGGTCTTTAGAATCGCCGACAAAATCAATGAAGATGCTGCTTTTGAAGATAACGAAGCCGTCACCACCATCGCAAATGCGATGATTGATCGATTAGAAAACGCCTTGGTCACCAAATACGAAGTCATGGTAGAAGGTAATGATCAAATTCGTGTAACCCTTTCAGAAACGTCAGACACTAAATATACGCGATTACAAAACTACCTAGGATTTGATGCAGAATTTACTTTGTGCACTACAACAGAAGTTTGTGCAACCAGTGAACAAATGTTCAATGGTCAAACTGCACGAATTGAATATAAAGGTCAAAATCCATTTGTCGTCTTTTCAGTTGAAGATCTAACGTATTTAAAAGAAGTGCTCATCACTGAAGCCGGTGGTGAAGAATCAACCGATGGTGAATTGCTACTTTGGGCTGGAAAAGTTGAAGAAGATTCTTACTCTGAATCTTTAAACAATCCTGAAATCGCTGAAAAAATTCTCCTTCGTTTTCCTGTGAATAACTTATGGTGGGACACTGAAGCCAAAACAGAACTAGCTTATTTAGTTTCTCCTTCTCAATTTGGTCAACCGAATGAAAATAATATTTTTGCTTCCACGGTTGTTGCCCAGGCGAATGAAGAAGCCATTTATTATCGAAACTTATTTAATGCTGGTGATTTAGCATATTCTGTTGAGTTCTTATATGCTCAAAATGTTCCCGCAGCGGTCGAAGCGCTTTTATCACTCGAAACTATACTCTCACTTGCGAATAGTCAAACCTTATGGGCGATGGTGATTGCTATCACCATGATGGTTGTTGTCTTAGCGATTGTCTATCGACTTGGTGCATTGGGTATCCTTAGTACGACGACACTCTCAGTGTTTTTAACTTTATTTATTTTTATCACTTTAAATTTAGAATTTTCAAGTGGCGCTTTAATCGGATTTTTAATTATCGGTATCCTCGGTATCTTTACATCTGTCATGTACTTAACTTACACTCGCCGAGAAATTTATCAAGGAAGAAGTTTTAAAAAAGCTCATGCTGAAGCGAATGGTCAATTGTTACCTTTGTTGATTGATGTAACGGTCATCAGTCTAATCTTTGGTTTATTCCTTTATATCTTCGGTGGTAATCTTGCCCAAAGCTTGGCGGTTATCTTAATGATTGGTTCCGTTAGCAACGCCATCATCGTTTATTTAGGTAATCAATTGTTATTTGGACAATTCTTACAGGCCACGATTTTGACGAAAAAGTTAGCATGGTTGAATCTCAAAGCCTCGCTCATTCCAGATTTATTGAAAAATGAAAAACCAGTTTACGTTGGTCGATTTGCTACACGTGATTTTGCTTCTAAAGGTCCGCTTCTTTCTCCGATCGCCATGGTTGGTGGATTACTTACCTTGATCGCGATGGTGACACTATCGACTTTCAATTTACCAGCGATTGCCACACCAACTCAAACAAGTAATGCTCGTCTTTATTTAGAAGCTAAGGAATTCTCTCAATTTGAAACCACTGCTGATTTACAAGTATTAATTGATAATCTCTTGATTGATGGTGAATCCTTAGCATTGAGTGAATCCACCATTCAAGTTCATGATTTAACTCGTCGAGAAAATGATATCGCTGTCGCATATCGAATTTTTGTTGCAGAACTTGCCATCGAAACACTTGAAGATGTTACCTTTAGTTTTAATAACGGGACTGATCCGATTCTCGAAAGTGATAACTTCAATGACCTTTTAGAAGAAGTGATTACTATCGTTTATGAAGATGATCAAGTGACCATGGTTGGTTTTTATCCTGGTGAAACCTTAACCAATCAACCCACTGTCATGGACATGACGTTGGGTGCTTTAATTGCCATCAGTTTAGTGACAGTTTATTTATTGATTCGTCATGGTATTGCAAAAGCATTCACCACCACCTTGATTAGTGCAGCTTTGGGTTTACTAACCCTTGGTTTATTTGTTGCAACACGAATTCCTTCTTTATCTACCATTACCTTAAGTATGATCATCATTAGCTATTTAGCCATGATTTCGACTCTATCTATTTTCTTGAGAGCAAAAGATCTTCAAGGTATTCAAAAAGATCGACCAGCTTCTATTGATGATTTCACTTTATCCTTAAAGAAGGCATCCAGCCAACTTGCAGCCCCCATTTTTTTAACCGTTCTTGCCTTAGTTTATCCAGGTCTGACCTATTTAGCTTTAGGGCCTGGTGCTCTTCAAGGTTTATTTGCTGCAATCTTACTAGGTAGTGCCATGGTTGCATTGTTTACCACTGCGATTATCCCTGCAGTTTTTAAACCAATCTTTAAATTATTTAGTGGTTTGAATCAGACCTTAAGCTTCGAATGGCTACCTAAACGTAAGGCAAAATTGAAGTCTGAAGAAACCACCCGAAGTACAGAACCTCAAGAAGCAACTTACATCGGCATTAACGACTAAACAAACTTCTGATAAAACCCTATCTTTGATAGGGTTTTTTAATGAATTTGATATAATGAATTGAGATGAATTCAAATAAAAAAACTTCTACATTTCATACGTTTGGAGACGTTCAAGAAAAATATTTTGCCTACATCAGTAATCCTGACGATCGAGCACTGATTGAACGAGCTTATAAGTTTGCCGATGACAAACACACAGGCATTTTAAGAAAAAGTGGTGAACCATATATTCACCATTTAATTGAAGTAGCATATATTTTGGCCTCCCTTCAAGGTGGTCCACATACGATCGCAGCTGGTTTTTTACATGATGTCGTCGAAGATACTGCCGTCACGGTTGATGATTTAAAAACAATCTTTAATGAAGATATTGCTTCACTTGTAGAGTCGCTCACTAACATTCAACGGCTCAAACTTTCTCATCGTAAACCAGAAGATTTTGCCGCAGAAGATCATCGAAAAATCTTTTTAGGCATGGCCAGAGATATCCGAGTCATCATTATTAAACTTGCTGACCGACTTCATAACATGCGAACCCTACAAGCACTATCACCCACTAGACAAAAGGTTCTTGCAAAAGAATCTTTAGAAGTGTTTGCTCCGATTGCGCACCGTTTAGGGATGTTTGAAATTAAAACCGAACTTGAGGATTTATCAATTCAATATTTAGAACCTGAAAAATTCCAAATGGTCGTGGATCAAATGGATAAGCGAACGAAAAATCGGGAAAAATCCCTCGATGAAGTCAAAAAGAAAATTGCCGATATGTTATTACAATATCACCTCAACTTTTCGATTGAATCTCGCGTAAAAGGCATTTATTCAATCTATCGAAAAGTATTTATTCAACAGCATAATTTTGATGAAGTTTATGATATTTTAGCGATTCGAGTTGTCACCGATACGGTTGCCCATTGTTATGAAATTCTTGGTTATATTCATGCAATGTTTACACCGCTTTCCAATCGTTTTAAGGATTATATAGCTGCTCCCAAACCGAATCTATACCAATCCATTCATACCACGATTATTGCCAAGGATGGACAAGTTTTTGAGGTTCAAATTCGTACCAAAGAAATGAACGAGCTTGCTGAAACTGGTGTTGCAGCGCATTGGCGTTATAAAGAAGGCACCAACTATAATCCGCAAAAAGAACAAAAAGAAATTGAAGAAAAATTATTTTGGTTCCGCGATTTAATTACCCTTGCAGATAAAGAAGGCGATGCAAAAGAAGTGATGGAAAATCTTCAAAAAGATATTTTTGAAGCACAAGTCTATGTTTTTACTCCCAAAGGAAAATTGGTTGAATTACCCAACGGATCAACGCCTTTAGATTTTGCTTATCGTGTCCATACCGGTGTAGGTCATGCTGCGGTTGGAGCAATTGTGAATGGGTCTTTGGTTCCTCTCAATACGATTTTAAAAACGGGTGATGTGATTGAAATTCGTACCTCAAATAGCTCCCCTGGTCCTAATGAAGGTTGGTTAAAAATTGCTCATACTGCAACAGCAAAAAACCATATTCGTAAATTCTTGCAAAAGAAAAATAACGATATGCTCCGTGAGGAAAAAATTATCAAGGGTAAACAAAACTGTATCGATGCCTTTCGCGAACATGGAATTGGAGAAAAAGAGATGCTCGTGCTTGTCCACCAACCGAAAGTATTGGAAAAATTTGACATGCCAACACTCGATGATTTATTCGTCGGCATGAATAATCGAAATCCTGCACCTGCGGCGATTATTGAATTCTTAAACATTAAGAAAAAACCAATGTTTACGTTGGGTAAAAAACCACTTCAAGCCAATAAATCCGCAGTATTAGTTCCTTCTGCCGGTAAAGTCGCCATCACCTTAGGAAGCTGCTGTACCCCAATTCCAGGTGATGATATTGTTGGATTTATTACCAAGGGTAAGGGCATTACGGTGCATCGAATACACTGTCCCAATATAAGTCAAAGTAAAAATCGCCTAACGGATGTGGTTTGGAACGATCAACTTGAAACAAGCCTCCATCCAGTGGATATTCGTTTAGAAAGTAATGACCGGCAAAATTTGATTGTGGATATTATGGGTGTTTTTTCTCAACTCAAAGTATCGGTGACCAATCTGAATGCCATGTTACACCCTACCACCCAAACCACCACGGTCAATTTAACTATTCTTGTGACAGATGCAAAGCGACTAAACGATATTTTTAATGTATTATTAAACATAGCTGGTGTGTATGAAATTCACCGCGTGACGCATTAGAAAAGAGGATTTATGGACATCAAATTACCCAAAGGTACCAAAGATATTTTATTAGCCGAAGCCGAAGCCTACGAACAAGTTGAAAGCGCATTAATCAATGTTGCAAAGTTATTTAGCTATGCTGCCATTCGCACACCCATTTTTGAACATACCGAACTCTTTACGCGTTCTGTTGGTGATAGTTCCGACATCGTTCGAAAAGAAATGTATACCTTCACCGATAAAGGCGATCGTTCCTTATCATTAAGACCAGAAATGACCGCTGGGGTCATTCGTTCAGTCGTTGAAAATAAACTCGATGTTACCGCCGATCTTCCATTAAAACTGTATTATGTAGGTCCAGCATTTCGCTATGAAAGACCTCAACTAGGGCGTTTTCGTCAATTTCACCAATTTGGTGTTGAAAATATTGGTATTACCTCTCCACTTTCAGTTGCCGAAACTATTTCATTAGGTGTGACGGCTTTCTCCGTGATGGGATTTAAACAAGTCACTGTTAAATTGAATTCTCTAGGCGATTCAGCAACCCGAGATGCCTATCGAACGGCACTGAAAGCTTTCTATGAACCCCATCTTTCCACGGTATGTCCTGATTGCCAACAACGGTTCCAAACGAATCCATTGAGAATGTTAGATTGTAAAGTGCCTGCAGATCAAACGTTGGCTAAAAAAGCTCCTAACATTACAAATTTTTTATCGAAAGAATCTAAAACATATTATACGCAAGTTAAATCAGCTCTTAAGGATTTGAATGTGGATTTTACGGAAGATCCCCAACTCGTTAGAGGTTTGGATTATTATGCTGATTGTGTGTTTGAATTCCATATGGTCTCGGATAAAGGCCTTGATTATGGTGCTTTAGGTGCAGGTGGTCAATATAATAATTTAGTCAAAGAATTAGGCGGCCAACCCTTAAAATCGGTTGGATTTGCCTTTGGTCTTGAACGACTTATGGCCGTTCTGACTGATAGCGGGCGCTTAGATAATGTCAAACCTTTCACGGATATTTATATTATTTCGATGATGCCTGAAACCGATGTATATGCACTAAAGTTGTCTCATAATTTCCGTCATACCAATTTCAAAACTGAATTAAATCTTGAACACAAATCCATGAAAGCATCGATCAAAGCTGCGCTCAAAAAAGATGCCATCTACGCGGTCATCATTGGTGATCAAGAAATGAAAGCCAACCAAGTGACGATTAAGAATTTACAAACCCAAGAACAACAACTGGTTCCTGTCAATGAAGTCGTTCATTTAATGCAACATTTAACCAATCAAGCAGGACATCATCACCATGAAGAGTCTGAAGACCATGATGATCATGGTCATGAGGAGAAATAAGTATGGTTTATCGTAGTCACACCAATGGCAACCTTCGCCTAAAAGATGTTGGGCAATCTGTAACCTTAATCGGTTGGGTTCAACGTAAACGCAATTTAGGTTCTTTGATGTTTATCGATTTACGAGATCGTTCCGGTATTGTTCAATTGATGATCAAAGATCCAACCAAAGTTCCAGACATTAAGCATGAATACTTGATTCAAATTCAAGGTCTTATCACCAAAAAAGCAGTTGCAAATACCAATTTACCAACTGGCGAAATCGAAGTCGAAGTCACCACATTAAAGGTTATCAATGAATCGGAAGCTCTACCTTTAATTGTTGATGATGTCACCGATGCTGGAGAAGATATTCGTTTGCAATATCGTTACTTGGATTTACGGCGAAAACCGATGCAAGATATCCTTATAACGCGAAGCAAAATCTTGACCGCTTTTCATGCTTTCTTTGCCAAACATGATTTTACCAATATTGAAACACCTTTATTAACATTATCAACTCCAGGTGGAGCTCGAGATTTTTTAGTACCCTCACGATTAACCCCCGGATCATTTTATGCCTTACCCCAATCCCCGCAAATTTATAAACAATTATTGATGATTGGTGGTCTAGAACGTTATTACCAAATTGCCCGTTGTTTTCGCGATGAAGATTTACGTGCAGACCGTCAACCCGACTTTACACAAATTGACGTTGAAGCTTCTTTCTTAAGCCAAGATGAACTTTTAACCTTCATGGAATCGGCACTTCGAGAAGTCTTTCAATCGGTGAAAGGTCTTTCATTACCACAACCTTTTCCTCGCCTCAGTTATGAAAAGGCGATGGCACTTTATGGCACAGATAAACCCGATTTACGATTTGATTTACCTTTATCGATTGTTCCGACAATCTTAAAAAATGCCTTTGAAAAAGCTGGCTTTGAATTTACGAACATTAAGGGCTTAAAATTACCTAATGCTTCAACGACCATTTCAAGAAAAGTTCTTGATGAATGGGTAACCTTTGTCAAACCTTTTGGCATTAAAGGTTTAGTCATGTTTAAACACGACCAAGGTCAATTACAAAGTTCTTTCTTAAAGTTTGTTGCACCAGAATCCGTCGAAGAACTTAAACGTTTATTAGACTTAAAACCAGGAGATGTCTATATCGTTGCCTCTCATGCAGATCTCACCGTTTTAAATACGGCAATGGGCATCTTAAGAACAAGAGGAGCAAAATTATTAAATCTCGTTGATGAAAAGAAAATTGCGATTGCATGGGTAACGGACTTTCCATTATTTGACACGAATGATGAAGGGCAATTAGTGGCCGCGCATCACCCCTTCACACGACCGCAAGACATTCATTTACCGCTATTACAATCCCAACCAAAGAAGGTCCTTGCGCAGGCTTATGACCTTGTCATCAACGGTTATGAAGCAGGTGGCGGCTCGATGAGAATTTATGATAAGGCCATTCAAAAACAAATCTTCTCATTATTAGGCATGAGTGAAGAAGCGATTCAGAAGAAATTTGGTTGGTTTATTCAAGCCTTTAATTATGGAACCCCACCGCATGGTGGCATTGCCTTTGGTTTAGACCGTTTAACTATGATTCTTACAGGTACCGATAACATAAAGGATGTCATCGCTTTCCCTAAGAATCTTAAAATGGTTGGGTTACTCGAAGGTACACCAAACACGGTTGAAAAAAAGCAACTTGATGAATTATCGATTCAAGTGAAGGAGAAAAAATGAATATTGAACAACTAAGCATTACTGCTTTACGAGCGCTAGCGATTGATGCAACCAATGCTGCTAAAAGCGGTCATCCAGGTATGCCAATTGGATCGGCACCAGCTGTCTACACATTATTTAGTAAACATTTAATAAGCGATCCTAAAAATCCGGATTGGATTAACCGTGATCGTTTCGTATTGTCTGCGGGCCATGCGAGTATGCTTCTCTACGGCATCTTGCATTTAGCTGGCTATGATTTACCTATTGAACAATTAAAATTATTTCGTCAATTAGGAAGTAAAACCCCTGGCCATCCAGAAGTGCACTTAACCCCAGGCGTTGATGCAACAACGGGTCCGTTAGGACAAGGCATCGGTCAAGCAGTTGGTTTTGCTTTAGCAGAACGCACTTTACGAGCGATGTATGCACAAGAAGGACTGATCGATCATTACACCTATGTATTAAGTGGTGATGGTTGTTTACAAGAAGGTATTTCTCAAGAAGCGATTTCCTTTGCCGGTCATCAACAACTCAATAAATTGATTTTAATTTATGACGCAAACCAAGTGACATTAGATGGTCCGTTAGCGATGTCTTTTTCAGAAGATGTGAAAAAACGTTTCATCGCTTCTGGATGGCAAGTGATCGTTGTTGAAGATGGCAATGATATCGTCTCACTTGATAAAGCCATTCGCAAAGCGAAACGTAGTCAAACGAAGCCTACGATGATTATGATGAAGACTGTCATCGGTCAAGGTTCTAAAAATCAAGGAACCTATAAAGTTCACGGAAACCCGTTAGGTCAAGAAGATGGCGTGACGGCGAAGCAAAGTTATGGATGGTCGCATCCTGACTTTTTTGTACCGCAAGAAGTTTATGAACATTTAAGTGGTTCTTTCGGTAAACGTGGAAACAATAAATTCAAGAAATGGATGCGTCAATGGAAAACCATTGAACAATCCAAACCTGAGATTGCCAAGACCTTTAAGCAAGGCGATTCGTTACAATTTATGGATCATCTACCTTCGCCATTGATGAGTTTTCCAGTGGGTTATAAAGACGCCACTCGTAATTCATCCTTACAAGTTTTGAACGCGCTATCAACTCATTTGCCCATGCTGGTCGGTGGTAGTGCAGACGTTGCCAAATCGGTGATGACGACACTAACCAATGCAACCGACATGACAGCAGGTAATCCAGCAGGTAAAAATATCAATTTTGGTATTCGAGAATTTGCGATGGCCTCAATCCAAAACGGCATGATGTTACACCGAGGTCTTCGTGTGTATACCGGAACCTTCTTAGCTTTTGCTGACTATATGAAACCTGCCATTCGCTTAGCGGCGCTCAGCCACATTCCTTCTATCTTTGTTTTCTCACATGACTCTGTTGCTCTTGGTGAAGATGGTCCAACCCATCAACCGATTGATCAACTCGCGATGTTAAGAGCGATTCCTAATCTCAATGTTATTCGTCCCGCTGATGCGAATGAAACCTTAGCCGCTTGGTTACAAGCGATTGGTGAAACCTCGCGACCAACGGCCATTATTCTCACCAGACAAGGTGTTCCTTTACTTCCTGGTTCCTCTATTGAAAAAACAAAACTAGGCGCGTATGAAGTATCTGGAAGTTCGAATCTTACCCCATGGACGATTGTTGCCACCGGTTCAGAAGTATCCTTGGCAATCGATACGCAAAAACGTTTATTGAATGAACAAATACAAGTTCGTGTTGTTTCCATGCCTTCGATGAATCAATTTTTAACCTTACCTATATCTGAACAAAAAAAGTTACTTCCGAACCCAGAAAAAACCATTACATTGGAAGCTTTATCGACATTTGGTTGGCATCGCATTGGCAATGTTAACATCGGTATCGATACCTATGGTCAATCCGCTCCTGGACCAGTGGTGATGGCATACTATGGTCTGACTGCAGAACTTTTATCTAAAAAAGTTGGTTCCATCATCCTTGGTAAAAATTAACGTGTTAAAATAAAGATATGGCACAATACGTTCACATCAATAACTATTCTAAACTCGGTGATCTAAACTTGTCTTATCAAGTCTTTTATCAAATCGCTGAATATGCTACCAATAAAGTCAGAGGCGCAAAAGTCTCCTCTAAAACCTCAAGGTTTAATATTTTTAAACCGATATCCGTCAATATTAAAAAAGGATTGGTAACCGTTGCAGTGACGGTTTCACTCAATAAGAATGCCAATATCAATGCGGTCTGTTTAGCCATCCAAGAAGAAATCGCTTCTTCCTTATCTGCCTTTACCGAAATGGTTCCATTTCGTATCGATGTTAAAGTTGCCAATTTAGAACAATTATCGTAACGTTGCACTATTTAAAACCTCGCTATGCTACAATATTTTTCGTATGAATAAACCCTTAACTCGCAATCAAACGCATGAAGTGGCGATGACCCTTATTTATAATGCTTTGACATTGGCGAAAATCGATTTAACTGTTGATTTAGAGAAGTTAATGGTCGATCTTTTAGAAGAACCTTATGACAACATTGATCTCTATATAAAAGAGGTTGTCTTTATGGCAATCAAACACCAAACCACGATTATTAATTTGATTAATCCTCATTTGGTGAAGTGGACCTTTGATCGATTAAATATGCTCACCCAAGCTATTTTTTTATTAGCGGTTTCCCATCACCAATATGTCAAAGATGTTGATAAAAAAGTCGTGATTGATAATGCCATCAAGTTAGCGAAGAAATTCGTTGATGAAAAAGATTATGCCTTTATCAACGCCATCCTCGATAAGGTATTATGAATCTATGGAACCACGATCGTATCTTACGATTAAAGAAATCAATACAGCCATTAAAGCTCACGTTGAAGGTGAAATCACCTTTCGCCAAGTCGTTTTAAAAGGTGAAATTAGTAATTTCCGCCAATACCCAAAAGCACTATATTTTTCATTGAAAGACCAAGAAGCAAAGATTAGCGGGGTCTTTTTCTTATATGGTGCGTATCCTAAGTATCTTCCTAAAGACGGTGATGAAGTCTTGGTGACCGGTGCCATTTCCGTTTACGTAAAAGATGGTAGTTATCAAATAAACGCCAAGCAAATTGAATTATTTGGTTTAGGTGACCAATTATTAGCCTTACAAAAATTAAAAGAAAAGTTATTAAAAGAAGGATTGTTTGATGCCAATAAGAAGCGACCATTACCGAAGTATCCTTCACAAGTTGGGATCATTGCTGGAAGAGATTCTGCGGCGTTAAAAGACTTAACCACGAACTTACACCGGCGCTATCCATTAGCCCAACTGATTTTCTTTCCGTCATTGGTTCAAGGTTTATTAGCCCCTAAAGACTTAATCAGAGCGCTCAACCTAGCCTATCAAACTCCATTAGACGTGTTAATTATTGCCAGGGGTGGTGGTGCAGAAGAAGATCTATCCGCGTTTAATGATGAAGCTCTGGTTCGTAAGGTTGCCCTTTCCCCAGTCCCTACTATCGCCGCAATCGGACATGAAATCAATTTGTCATTGGTAGATCTAGTCGCAGATAAACGCGTATCAACACCGACGGGAGCCGCTGAAATTGCCGTTCCAAATAAAGAAGATATGTATCAAGATATCCATACAAGTTTGGAACGAGCCCTCCAAGCGATGCAAACTCGAATCCAATTATTAAAGAAGCAACTTCACGCCTTTCAAGAACGTCCAGTGCTTGTCACCCCTCTTGCGATGTACACATTGCAGAAGGAAAATCTCAAGAATTTTCAAAGTCGTTTACAACAAGCAATCAAAACTTTATTACAGAATCAGCAGGCGAAGGCTAACCAATTCCGTGCAAGTTTAAATGCCCTATCACCCTTTGCGGTGATCGATCGAGGGTATGCCTTAACAACCTTGGCAAATGGAGAAGTTGTGCACTCACTTAAAGAGGTCAACATTGGTGACTTGATCACCACGCAATTAAAAGACGGAACCTTCACGAGTGAAGTGAAGAAGAAAGGATAAAAGTATGGCAGAAAAAACATTAGATGTTGAGGCAAGTTTAGCGAGGATAGAAGTGATTGTAAAATCATTAGAATCCGGTAAGCTTTCATTACAAGAAAACTTAAAGCTATTTGAAGAGGCAACTGCCTTAATGAAAACGGTTGAAAAAGCCTTACAAGATGCGGAAAAGAAAATTCAAACGCTTATCACAAAAGATAAGGAATAGTAGATAAGTATCTTATATTAGTAATAATATAGTAGATATTTAGTATAAATGAAAGTTTCAGAACTCATTGATCAATACTTAAATACCCTGGTAATTGAAAAAGGTTTATCAAAGAAAACCTTAGAAAGTTACCGACATGATTTGATGATGTTTACGTTATCTTTTTCGCCCCCCAAAGAAGTCCAAGAAGATTTACAAAGTTTTGATTTAAAAGACTTCATTACCTTTCAGGCAAAGTTAGGGATGAATAGTAGCACCCTTCATCGTCGATTATCGACCGTCAAAAATTTCTTTTTATATTTACAAAGAGAGGGTCATTTTACCCAAACGATTCTTCCCGTAAAGCCTCCTAAAATGATGAAGTCTTTACCCAAGGTTATCCGACCCGAAGAGATGGAAGCTTTACTCAACGCGCCCAATATTGAAACCTTGGATGGATTAAGAGATCAAGCGATGATGGAAGTGATGTATGCCAGTGGACTAAGAGTGTCAGAACTGATTCAGTTAAAGCAAGCCGATATCAATGTACTCAAGGCTACCATCCGCATTGTTGGGAAGGGTCAAAAAACGCGTCTAGTCCCGATTGGGGAATATGCCTTACAACAAGTCAAAGCCTATTTAGAAAAACGTCGGTTTATCAACCCTAAAGAGGAAAGTCCTTATTTATTTATTAGTCGTTATGCAAAACCCTTATCTCGACAATTCTTTTTTAAGCGGATTAAACAATATGCCGCACAAGTGGGGATTCAAAGTTCTATTTCACCCCATACCCTTCGCCATTCCTTTGCCACCCATTTACTCGAACAAGGTGCTTCTTTAAGGGCGGTTCAAGAGATGTTAGGTCATACGCATTTATCTACAACCCAAATTTATACGCATGTTTCGGAAAAAAGAATCCTATCTGCCTTTGATTTATACACCAAAAGAAAGTAAGATTAGATTAGGATAACCTATGAAATTTAAAAGAATTTTTGTCGTTGTGATGGATTCAGTCGGCATGGGGGCGCTACCCGACGCGGATCGTTTTGGTGATGTAGGCACCCATACTTTTTTACATACCGCCCAACGCTGTGGTGGTTTAAAGATTCCTTTTTTAGAATCCTTAGGATTAGCGGATTTATCACCGATTCCTGGTGTTAAAAAAGTAATACACCCTCAAAGCTATGTCACCACCATGCGGGAAATATCCGCAGGAAAAGATACCATGACAGGGCATTGGGAGTTGATGGGTTTAGAAACCAAAAAACCATTTAAAACCTTCACTGACAATGGATTTCCAAAAGCCTTAATCGAAGAACTCACCCAAAAAACTGGGCATCAATTCATTGGTAACGTGGCTGCAAGTGGAACTGAAATCATCAAACAATTAGGTGAAGAACACATGCGGACGAAAAAAGTTATCCTGTATACTTCCGCTGACAGTGTGCTGCAATTAGCGGCCCATGAGGAAGTCATTCCTTTAAAAGAACTTTATCGAATTTGTGAAGCAGCGCGTGAGATCTGCATGAAACCAGAATATCTATTGGGTCGAATCATCGCCCGACCTTTTATTGGTGCAAACGCCAACACCTTTAAACGAACCTCTAATCGTCATGATTATGCTTTATCGCCTGGTCTCCATACTGCATTGGATATTCTACATGATGCTGGATTGACCACGAGTTGCATTGGTAAAATCAATGACATATTTAATGGTCAAGGTGTCAATCGAACCCAAAAGACAATCTCTAACCAGGATGGTATGGAAAAGACGATTGCCGAGACCCATAGAAACTTCCAAGGTTTAGCGTTCATTAACCTCGTCGAATTTGACTCCGAATTTGGTCATCGCCGCGACCCCTTAGGATATGGCAAAGCGATTGAACAATTTGACCAACAATTAGGTAAGCTTTTACCCTTGATAAAAAAGGATGATTTATTAGTGATTACTGCTGACCACGGAAACGATCCAACCCATACTGGAACTGACCATACTCGTGAACGGGTTCCGTTGATCATGTTTAGTCCACAATTTAACAAAGGAAAAAACATAGAAGAAAGATCAACCTTCGCCGACTTGTCGAGTACGATTCTTAAGAATTTCGACCTCAAACAACCCAAACACCAAATCGGCAAACCTATTTTAGAGATTCTAAATTAGTAGTAATTTAGTAGATAAATCATGTGGATAAGTCAGTATAAATATCATTTGAATCTTTTGATTATACGTTGCGTAATTGATTCTAAATCCCAATGAAATAAGCATATTTGAGTACTTGGTTAACATAATAGACATTATACGAAGTAGAGTGTTTTCGAACTTACTAAGCTTTGACTTGGTTTTCCAAGATTTCATCCAACTTCATCTTCTCACGGTTTGCCGGATCAAATAAGTGAATAACGACATCATAGAGGTCAAACACCATCCAACCTGATTCTGGCTTACCTTCAATGTGATGAACTTTGTATTTTGGGTGATGAATAAAATCCTTACGAAGTTGATTAATAATCGCATCTAGTTTTCTAAAGTTATTCGCCGACGCGACGATGACAAAATCCGTTATCGGCGATTTACCTTTTACATTATAGATTTTGATCTCTTCTGCTTGCTTGTCTTCAAGGATAGAAAGAACGAGTGTTTTTAAAGATTTATTTGCCATCAGTTTCTCCTAAATAATATTCCATACATTCTTTGACTAAATGATTGGTTATTTTGTGTTTCTTTTTCTTAAGGTGTAATAGGTTTTCTTTTAACACCATCAAGAACCCTTCATGGTATTGTTTTTTGCATGCCGCAATCAGCGCACTGGAATCATATCCACGGGTGGGTTCAATTTTATCTGCAGCATAGACAATTTGTGCAAGCGGTCCCATTTGTGCTTTCCCAGTGGTGTGATATCGAATCGCTTCTAAAATTCCATCTTGTTTAATATTGAACTCTTGCCGAGCGAGAATCGCGCCAACAAATTGATGTAAAGCATAACTTTCCACCGGTTGATTGACCGTATCATATTCATCTAGCAACGATCGGGCGTCTTCTTCATCCATATCTTTGGCTATGTCATGAAGGATCGCGGCTAAGAAAGCATCGGTAGGGGATTGTTGGTTTTGTAGGGCGATATCATATGCAAGGGAGGCCGTTGAATAAACATGTTCAAAACGTTCAGGTTGATAAAAGGCTTTTAACTTGGGAACGAAATACAATTGATGTTGAAAGATGTATTGAATCACGGGTAAGGGTGTTGCTAAAGATTCTAAATTTCGAATGCTGGTTGAGGAAACCGGATAAAGGGGCCCTGACATTTTTTGAATGCCATAGCGTTGCCAATTTGGGTGATCCAAGGACGATCCAGGACGAGGGTAGGCAATCAGTTGGACGAAGGTTTTTAATTTATCCGCATCTTTCCATTTATGAAACTGTTCAACTTGATCACCACCGATGAGGTAGTAGAGTTGATCGTTAGGATAAAGTTGTTTGAAGTGTTGAACGGTGTGGATGGTAAAGTTAATCACGGCATCTTTTTCAACTTCATATAAAGATAATTGAAAAGAAGGATCATTGGCAATCGCAAGTTTCACCATATTAATACGATCCAAAATATTTGTGTTAACATTTTTCCATCTTGGATTCTTCGTAATAATCAACGTCACTTCATCAGCGCGAATATGGGTTTGAGCTGCTTTTAGCATCGCAAGATGACCATGGTGAATGGGATCAAATGGGGAACCGTAAAGTAAGCGAATCATGTTGGTAATTGAATCCTTGGGTTCGTTGGATGAGGCCGATAAAGAATCACGCGATGCCCAATCGTTTGGACGAGTTCTGCTTTTAGGGTTTTCACTAATTTGGGTAAAAAGTTATCTGCATCCGTTTGAGAAGATTTTAAAAGGTGGACCTTAATCAATTCATTTTTGGTTAAGGCTAATTCTAATAATTGAATGAGTTCAGGATGCACCGTATCTTTACCTACTTGATATTTGGTGGGTAAGGTTTGCCCTAGTTTTCTTAAATATAATCGTTGTTTGGTTGTCATATGGATTGCACTTTACTTGGTAATAATTTTGCCAAGACTCCTTTTGGTAAGAGTAAACGGACGGTTTGCCCTTCTGCTACAAAACTCAACCATCCATAACCGGATATGGCAAGGTCGGCTCTACCTTTGGAGGGTAAGGTAAACTCTACCAAGGTAAAATCTTCTTTTTTAACAAAGTTCTTGGAGATAGGTTTTAGTTGATTTTTTTCAATCATCTTAAAAAAAGATTCATCGGCTTTTTGAATCGCCATTTTTTGAAAAGTGATGGTGTTAGCAAAATAGCCATAAACAAATTCTTTTTTGCCCGTGAGGATTTCTAAACGCGCTAATCCGCCGATCGCCAATGCATCTTTTGCTCCTAAACGATAACCCACTGGTTTGATCTCGACCTTTGGCATCATCACTTTAATCACTTCTTTTTCTACTTTTGATAACATCGAGTGATTGGCAACATAGCCTGGGGTGTCATAGATGGTTTGGGTATCATTCAAAGGAATCTCAATGACACGTAAGGTGGTACCTGGGAACGGAGAGGTGGTAATGAGCTTTTTGGTTTGATTTGAAAAATGCTTTAAGTAAGTGTTAATTAAGCTCGATTTTCCAGAACTTGTCGCCCCTATCACATATAAATCTTTTCCTTGATTGTCTTCTGCGATCATCGCTTTGATGTCATCTAATGCTTCATTGGTTTTACTGGAAGCAATGATAATCTTGACGTATTCCATGTTCATCGTCTTGAAGAAATTTTCAATATAGGTCATCAGCTTTTTTTGATTGAGTGTTTTGGGTAATAAATCTCTCTTGGTGGCAATAAAATAAACCTTTAAACCTTTAACAGCACTTAAGAGTTCAGCAGATAAGGTGGTTTCAAAATTGAGGATATCTAAGACCCAAATAATACTTGCTTGATCCTTTTTGGCTTTGGCGAGTATTTGATAAAAGTCATCGAAAAGGAATGATTCTTTAGGGGCAATATCTTCCCCATAATGTTGGATCTTAAAGCATCGTTGACATAATACGACTTCATGTCGATCGACGTGTTTAACAGGCACATAACCCGGTAATTGCTGATCTAAGGTTTGTAGGATGACGCCACAACCAGGACAACGGCGAATTATTCTCATCTCATTCATCATTGATCCCTCCAGTGGTGAAAGCGATGTTGCCGACGATAACGTTTCTTTAACCAATGTTCGATGAACCGATTCGGTTTCGTAGGCCAATGATCATATGGGACTAGTTTTTCAACAAACAAACTTTTCATACCCAAACGATTTGCCAACCACACGTCCGTCAGTAATTGATCACCGATCACCATCACCTTGTCTTTAGAATAACCCTTTTGTGCTAAAAATATAAGGAGTTTGTTCTGAAAAGGTTTACCAGTTTTGGCTAGGTAGTCTACCCCAACGGCTTTTGCAAATGGTTTAACTCTTTCATCATCGTTATTTGAAATGATTAAAAAATGTAAACCAGCATCTTTCATCTTCTGAATCCAAGCTAAAATTACTTTTCTTGGCTTTAATTCATCATAGGGGGCTAATGTGTTATCCAAATCACAACATAAAGTGGTGATGCCTTGTTTGACAAAGAAATCCGCAGTCACCTCTGTGAGTTTAGGCGCGTAAAACGTGGGTTGCCAGATGGAAGAACGTTGACCTTTCATTATTTCTTATCGTCAAATAGGGAGACTTTTTCTATTTTGTCTCCATTTTCTAAATCAACTTTGGGTAGGGCTACTGTTTTATATTGGTTATCAATGCGGGTGATGGCATCATGATAAACACCAATAACATCTGTTCCCTTTGGCATAGAGATGTTTTTCTTAGCATATTTATCGGTTGGCGTTGGAGCATAATCATTGGTTTCCAAGTTCACCAATTCTTTGTTTGAGAGTAATAAGGTTACTTTCAAAAATTCATCTTGTTTATTGAGTTTTCGCCAATAGGCAAGTTGATGCGGTTCAGATTTAAAGCTTTGGAAAATGTATTGAACTTTACCTAAACGTGAAGTGAGATCCACATAACTGATATCAAAGATTCTAAAGTTTCCTTGACGTGTAAACATCACGATTTTTCCACGTTCTTCGGGTTGGTAGACTAACAACTTTGCTAATCGATCTTTACCCAATAAGGAAGCAATGGCTTTGACGCCACCAGCTTTGACCCCAACAGGATTGACTTCTTTTTCTGAGAAATAAGTAACGTTACCTTCTAAGGTGGCAATCAAGAGTTGACCTTGACCGTTGGTGATATCAACATCGACAACCGTGTCATCACCGAGTAATCGCATACAGGTCAAAGGCTTACTATATCGTTGCACCATGAATTCCGATAATGGGGTTTTCTTTAATTGACCGTTTCGTGTCACCATCACCACAAAAGCATCTGGTTTAAAATCAGAGACAATCAAAGCTTTAATGAGCTTTTCTTCAGGTCCGAGATTGACGAGGTAATTGATATGCTTACCTTCATCTTTCCATTTGGTTTCTTGAAGTTCATGAATCGGAATGAATAAATAGTTTCCAAGTTGGGTGAACACTAATACGTAATCTAAGGTTGTTGCAGGTCCAACTCCAACCAATAAGTCGGCTTCTTTAATGCCTGGCCATACGCCTTCTGAACTCTTATATGATTTCAATGGAGACCGTTTAATATAACCATCTCGCGTGACGGAAATATACACATCTTCTTTGGCAATTAAATCTCGCTTATCAATTTGTAAGGTTTCTTTTGGTTCCGTTGCAATCTTGGTTAAACGATTTTGACCATATTGACTGGCAATCAATTTTAAATCTTTGATTATCTTTTTATTGAGGACTTCTCGGTCATCAAGAATTTCCTTGAGTTCTTTAATCGTCGCTTTTAATTGCTTTTCTTCTTCTTTTAACGTTGTTACATCTGTGTTGGTCAAGCGATAAAGTTGTAACGATACAATCGCGTCTGCTTGAGATTTTGTGAAAGCAAATTTCTTTTCTAAATTCGCCATTGCGTCTTGCTTGTCTTCACTCTTGCGAATGACTTTCACCACTTCATCTAAGATACCAATCGCTTTGATGAGCCCTTCGACAATTTCTAAACGAGCAGATGCTTTGACTAAATCAAAGTTTGAAAGTCTAGTGATCACTTCGACTTGGTGATCAATATACGCATCGACGTATTGAAGTAAATTAAAGGTAATCGGGTGGCCTTTATTAATCGCCACCATGTTGGCAGAGAAAGAACTCTTTAAATCGGTTTTAGAATAAAAATATTGGAGGATTTTTTCAGGGTTAGCATCTTCTCGAATATCGATGGCGATTCTCATACCATGATGATCGGATTCATCGCGTACTTCGATAATGCCATCGATGATTTTCTTAAAACGGATTTCATCCATTTGTTTGACAAGTGCAGATTTAATCACGCCATATGGAATTTCTTTGATAACAATTTGATGATAACCTTTGAGTTTGGTAATCTCTGCTTTCGATAAAATTTCAACGCGACCGTGGCCAGTTAAATAGATTTGTTTTAAAGAATCCGTACGATAGATGGTGCCGCCTGTTGGGAAATCAGGACCCTTCACGATATCAATAAGATCTTCAATGGTTGCTTTTTTATGACCCAAACGATAAATGACTGCATCAATGACATCTCGTAAATTGTGTGGAGGAATATTGGTCGCCATGGCAACTGCAATGCCTTGTGTTCCATTCACTAAAAGATTAGGAAAACGTGCTGGTAAGACCACGGGTTCATCTTGAGAGTCATCAAAGGTTAATTGTGTATCGACGGTATTCTTGTCAATATCACGAACCAGTTCTTCGGTGATTTGGGCTAAACGAACTTCTGTATAACGATGCGCCGCAGCATTATCGCCATCGATGGATCCGTTATTACCTTGAAAGTCGATTAAAGGAACACGATATTTCCATGGTTGAGACATGTGGACCAATGCGTCATAAATGGATGCATCGCCGTGTGGGTGATATTTACCCATGACTTCCCCAACACTCGTTGCACTTTTGCGATAGGGTTTTCTAAAGACGTTATTGGAATGATACATCGCATAAATAATACGACGTTGAACCGGTTTTAATCCGTCTCTTAAATCAGGAATGGCACGATCTTGAATGACATATTTAGCATACGTTGCATAACGTTCGCCCATGATATCTTCAAGTGGAGCAACATTGATTTTTTCAACAATTGGTTTGGGAATAGGTTTAGATTTTTTTGCCATCTTCTTTTCCCTTTCCGACTACTTCACGAATGGTAAAGTCGATATTTTCTTCAACCCATTTGCGACGAACTGACGGGTCTTTACCCATGAGGATACCGACGCGACGTTCGACGATGAGTGGATCTTCAATGTTGACGCGAATTAAAGTTCTTGTTTTTGGATCCATGGTGGTTTCTTTGAGTTGCGATGCATTCATTTCACCGAGACCTTTATAACGTGAAATACGATAAGGTGAGCCGACGTTCTTTTTGCCTAATTCAAGTTCTTCTTCGGTCCATGCATAAACAAATTGGGTTGGCTTTTGTTCATTCATGACACGATATAAGGGTGGAATCGCAATGTAAACTTTTCCAGCTTGAATCAGGGGGCGCATGTGATGATAAAAGAAGGTTAATAACAACGTTTGAATATGGGCGCCATCGGTATCCGCGTCAGTCATTATAATAATTTTGCCGTATTTAGAATCTTGTATATCAAAAGCGGGACCAACACCGGCACCAATCGTTGCAATTAAGGTTGCAAATTCAGTATTCTTTAACATTTGTTCCATCGTTAAACTATCGGTATTTAATGGCTTACCACGTAAAGGTAAGATGGCTTGGTGCAATCGATCCCGACCATTTTTAGCCGTACCACCAGCAGAATCACCTTCGACTATAAACAATTCATTTAAGGCATATTCTTTACTTTGAGCCGGTGTTAGTTTATCAGATAACAACGTATCTGAACGTAGTTTTTTGTTTCCACGCGCTTCTTCTTTTGCCTTACGAGCTGCCATTCTTGCAGCTTGAGAATCGACACATTTTTTGATTAAGTTGGTGGCAAAATCTTTATTTTCTGTAAGGTAATAGGTTAGCTTGGAAAGGATCATGTTTTGGACATAGGCTAAAGCGTCCGGTGTGCCAAGTTTGCCTTTGGTTTGGCCTTCAAATTCAAGTTTTCCTTCTGGAATCTTCAAGGAGATAATAGCCGTAAGTCCTTCACGAATATCGCTACCTTCTAACTTTACTTTATTTCTTAATAAATTATTGATGTCGGCATATTCATTAACGGCTCTAGTTAAACCGGCACGGAAGCCATTTTCATGCGTACCACCATCTTTGGTACGAATGTTATTTACATAGGAATAAATACTTTCGTTATAGTCCTGTAAACAATATTGCATCGCTACTTCAACTTTGATTTCACCTGTTAAATCTTCAAAAACCAGTACTGGATGCATCTTTTCTTTGGTTTCATTTAAGGTAGCAATATATTCTTTTAAGCCTTCTTCATAGTAATATTCTGCTTCCATTTTGCTACGTTCATCTTTGGCAATAAATCTTACTTTTTTCATTAAAAAAGCTGATTCTTGTAAGTGGGCAATAATGGTTTCCCATTTAAATTCAACCGTGCTAAAGACTTTAGGATCCGGTTTGAAGCGTACGAGCGTTCCTGTCTTGTTGGACTTGCCAACTTTTTCTAATTTACCAATTTTCTTACCACCATTTTCAAAACGAATATGATAGCTGAATCCTTCTCGATTAACGATGACGTCAACATATTCAGACAATGCATTGGTAACCGAGGCACCAACACCATGCAAACCTGCGCTTGAAACATAGTTTTTATCTGAAAATTTACCACCGCTATGAAGCGTTGAAAAGATGATTTCAACAGCAGGCTTACCCGTTTGTTTTTGAATACCAACTGGGATACCACGTCCTTCATCTTTTACAGATAGAGATCCATCTTGATGAATGGTAAGAGTGATCGTGTCACCAAAACCAGATAAGGCTTCATCGATGGCATTGTCTAAGATTTCCCAAACTAAGTGATGTAAACCGATGCTATTGGTTGAGCCAATATACATGGCTGGACGTTTGCGTACCCCATCAAGGCCTTCCAGTACATCAATGCTATCTTCGTTATATGTATTTAAGTTTTGATTTTTAGCCATTTTTCGTTATCATTTACCTAAAGTATTATAGCAAAATTACACAGAAAGCGTAAAAAAATATGATTCAAAACCTCGCATTAACCTTCGTTCCAATGCTGATTGGCTACTTGCTAGCCTCCATTCCTTCTGGAGTCTGGATTGGCCAATTACTCTATCAAAAGGATGTAAGAAAACTTGGATCAGGTGGAAGTGGCATGACCAATGTTTACCGAAATTTTGGAAAGTTTGCCGCAACCTTGGTTTTTATCATGGATTTAACAAAAAGTATTCTTCCTGTGTGGATTGCATCAATGTTCGTTTTTCAATGGACGTCCCTCGCCACTCAAAACCCCTTCTTAGGTCAACTGGCCATTATGTTAACGGGAATCGGAACGGGTCTTGGGCATTGCTATCCAATATTTGCCCAATTTAGAGGCGGCAAGGCTGTTTCCTCAGCCGGGTCATTTATGTTGATGACGAATTGGATCATTGCCTTGGTTGGCCTAGCGATGATGCTGACGATTATCAAGGTTAAAAAGATTGTATCGATTGGCTCCATTCTTGGTCACCTTTTTGCCGTTTGCTTAACCTTGCTCTTATGGATTCCCGCTTTATCAGAAGTGGGAATGTGGAATGGTGTTCAATCCGGTTGGTTGTTTACATTAACGAACCTTCTAATCTGGTTCTTACTTGTTTATCGCCATAAAGAAAATATCCAGCGATTACTCGCTGGAAGAGAATTAGACTTCAAAAAGAAAATTAAATAATTATTTTTGAGCGTTCATGCTGTTAATCACAGCGCGAACTTGAGCTTCGTTGGGTTTGCGTCCCATCGACATAAACATCGCACGAATCATTTTTTCATTAATGGGAGGATTTTTAGCTAATTCTCTTTTAAAGTACCATCTTGATAGGAAAAAACCACCGACAAGTCCACCAATTAAACCTATAAATAAATACAACAATGTTTGCCAGATATCCATGATTTGATCCTCCTTTAGGATTTAAGCTCGACCGTCGTAACTTCCGTCTTCCGTACGAATGCTGATGATTTCACCTTCAGAAATAAATAAAGGCACGCGAAGCTTATAACCAGTTTCAAGGGTCGCTTCTTTCATCGCCTTATTAATAGTGTCACCTTTAACAGCAGGTTCACATTCGGAGACTTTTAAGGCAACTTTAGCAGGTAATGAAACCCCTAAAATTTCTGTTTCATAGAATAAGATTTCAATTTCTTGTTCCGTGACTAAAAAATTGACTTCCCACGCTAATTTTTCTCTGGTAATTTCTAATTGATCAAAAGAAATTTTATCCATAAAAACCAAGTTACCATTTGCTTCATACAAATAAGTCATTTTACGCTTATCCAAGGTGATTTTTTCAACATCGGTTCCACCTAAAAATGACATTTCTGTAATCGAACCAGTTCGTAGATTCTTAACCTTGGCTTTGACGACCATCTTACGCATCGCTGTTTTGTTTAAACCAACATCGATGACCGTATAGATATTCTTTTCAAATTCAAAGTGGTTACCAGGTCTCAATTCAGTTGCATTGACCATTTACAATCCTCCTTCATGTCTTCAAATTAATATTATTTTCGTTCTTTATGAACGGTAGGCTTATTGCAGCGACTGCAAAATTTCTTTAATTCCATCTTTTCGGGTTTGGTTCTGCGATTTTTACTCGCTAAGTAGTTTTCTTCCCCACAAACCGTACACTTTAACATAAAACTTTCTCTCATCTTTTTATCCTCCAAATCACGTTAGATAGCATAGCATACATCGGCCTATTAATCTATGGTTTTTACTTTAAGGTTTCTCGCCAACCTTGAATAAATTGTTTTGCTTTTAACATCGCAATTTCTTTGGCATAAGGTGTAATTTCATCCACCCAGGGTGTTTCAAGAATTTTAGGGAGATGTGCAAGTTTAGGATGATGCACGTAGCGACTTAACGTTTCAAAACCAATCGCACCATATCCTAAATTTTCATGCCGGTCTTTTTTGGCACCTCTTGGATTTTTAGAATCATTGATATGAATGACCTTTAACTTATCGAGTCCAATGATTTGATCAAACGCCTTCAGGACACCTTCCACGTCTTGTACATCATATCCGGCATCATGAATATGACAGGTATCGAGACAGACTCCAAGTCGTTCGGGTTGGTCACTATGTTCGATAAGGTAGCGAATGTCTTCAAAGCGAATGCCGACTTCAGAGCCTTTTCCTGACATAGTTTCTAGGGCAATGGTAACGTTGGTTTTATCTTCGGCAAAGACTTGATTAAGACGTTCACTAATACTTGCTAACGCTACATCACTACCAACGCCAACGTGGGCACCTGGATGAAGGACGAGGGTAGAAAATCCCATCGCTTGAACTCTGGATAATTCACGAATTAAAAAGGTTACGCCTAACGTTGCCGTATCGGGGTTAATCGTATTTCCTAAATTAATAATATAAGGGGCATGGACAACCACCTTATCTAAAGGCATGCCTTGCGCTTTCATACGCGCATGAGCTTCTTGTATCTTCATCAATTCGGTTGGTTTACGAATGGAGTTTTGCGGCGCGCCTGTATAAATCATCATGGTGTTGGCACCATTTTTAATGGACGTTTCAACTGCATTGATTAAATAATCAGGTGCAACAAGATCAACATGGCTACCTATATACAACGGCATGGTTTAATTACCAAAGAGTCTTTCACGAATCTTCTTTTTAATGGCCTTGCGTTTGTATTGATGCTTGACTTTTTCAACGGCTAATTTAACTTTCTTTTTATAACCTGGTTTGACTTCATTGGATCGGTATTTTTGGATGGCAATCTTGATATCGCGACTGAGTGCCTCATCTTCTTTTTTAAATGTCTTACCGCGATTTAAATGCTTGATCGGTTGCAATTGTGAATTTTTTAGACTTAATAAACTAAAATGGACACCGCGTTGTTTTAATCGTTCTAGACTATCCTCTTCATGTGAGTTGTAAAACACATAGGATTGGCCTTCGTTTTTAAAGCGCCCAGCTCGACCAGCCCGATGGAAGTAATAATCTAAATCCTGAGGAAGATCAACGCTTAAAACATCAGAAACATTGGGTAAATCCATGCCACGACTTGCAATATCAGAAGCCACCACAATTTGAAATTCTCCGCTTTGAATGCGTTTTAGTAAATGTCGACGTTCTCTTGCTTGAAGATCCCCATGTAAACTTGCCACTTTTAATTGTCGGGATTTCAAGGCTTGCTCAATTTGAATGACGCGCTGAACGCGTGAGGCAAAGATTAATAGGAAATAAGGTTTGCGAATCGACAAGATGTCAACAATACTCTGAATGGGATCTTGGTGTTTAATATCGATTAAGGCATGACGTACACCAGTGGGATTGATTGATTTTTCTTTAGGTTCAATAGTGCTATCCGATTTAAAATATTTAGACAATCGATTTAATAAAGGTGCAGCCATGGAGGCTGAAAATACAAGAATTTGAGGTTTTGTAAGCGTCGATAAGATGTGGGTGGTGCTTTCAATAAAACTAGGATCCATCAACATATCAGCTTCATCAAGAATAATGGTTTTTAAACCTTGATAAACTTGACGTTCCATCATCCCTTCGATTTCATTCAACCGACCAGGGGTCACAAATAAAATTTCTGGTAAAGGGTGAAGTTTATCTTGATCATGTTGTTTATCAAATCCGCCTTGTAATAAAACGATCTTTAATGGATTACCAAGTGCGTCATTTAAAGTTTTCGCAAATTGATACGTTTGGATGGCTAACTCTCTGGTCGGTGAAACCACCATCACTTGTAAACCTTCTTTTGGTTTGACGTTTGCAAACATTGGAATTAAAAAGGCATGGGTTTTCCCACTTCCAGTTTGGTAACGAACCACTAAGGAATCTCCTCGTAAGGCACGAGGAATCACTGCAGATTGAACTGGCGTTGTATGGGTATATCCAAGCTTGGTTAAGGCTTCAATTAACACCGCTGATAAATGATAACTTGTAAAGGGTAATCCTGTTTCCATATGCTTAGTGTATCAAATCAAGGTCGGATAGGCTTGAACAAAGCGAGTAACAATCGTTAAGGTTGGATCGAGTTGTTTTAAATATGCTGCCATCGTCGGAATAAAAATAGATTCAACTTCATGAGCAATTTCAAGATAGTTAAAACGTGCATTTACGATGCCACGACGAACATGATGCGCACTATCGCCCGATAGGAAAATATCGTATCCTTCTTCAATCGCGGTTGGATAATATTTTGCACCACCGCCTCCAATTAACGCAACGCGTTCAATGATAGGTTTACCTTCAGCAATTAAATGGGCGTAAGGTAACTTCAGTTTATCCTTTACCATCGTAGCAAATGCTTCAAGTTGCATGGGTTTCGCTAATTGACCACCACGAGCTAAAACATCACCTTTGAGTGGCGTAACATCGACAAGACCAATCGCCTTGGCAATCGCATCATTCATCCCACCATGGCCAGCATCAAAATTGGTGTGAAGGGAATAAACAGGGATTCGATTTTTTTCTAACATGATCACCATTTTTTTTCGAATAAGATCTTGCTTGAATACTTGGTGTCGTGACCCGTAAATCAATGGATGATGGGTAATCACTAGATCAGGTTTTTCTTTAATAATGTCATCCAAAATAATCCATTCCATGTCGAGAACAATCACAATCTTTTGGAGGACTTTTGGAAGTTTTCCGCACATAAGCCCAACATAATCGCCATAGGGTTTTGCTAATCGCTTTGGAAAATCCTTTCCAAATGCACGTAGTAATTTAGCTGTTTTTAACATAGGTTTCAATCCATTCTAAGCGGCGACGCTTATCGTCATCGTTATGAAATGTAATGACTTTCTGAAGGGTTTGGGATTCTAACTTGAGCCAGGAAATAAAAGCTTGTTCTCGCCTTTGAATATTATAAGGTCCATAAGCAAGTTCAATCGGCGCTAGGTGCATCTTGCCTTTGACAACTTTCATCAATGGATAGCCCTTTTGATCTTCTAAAACAAATCGCTCATCAATAATATTCCATTCATGTTTCATCAACCAAGCCCTCAATAATTCTTGGTCACGTTGAGGTCCAAGAATAAGCGTTTGAATATGACGTAATTTTGTTTGACCAGCTTCAAGGATTGACTGAATCAATTGCCCACCCATTCCGGTGATGACAATCGTTGCGACCTCTTTGGGAAGTTGATTTAATCCATCAGCCTGATAGACCCGAACTGGAAGGTCGATTAATTGATGCTTTAAATGTTGAAAACTATCTTGACTCAGTTCTGTCGCGTATAAAGATGCAGTAAAACCTTGCTTCAATAATAATTGAGGAAGCATGCCATGATCAGAGCCAATATCTACAAGATTGCCTTGATCAGGACACATCGATGCGATAACTTGCAAACGTTGAGAAGGCATTTTTAGGAATCGCGATAATCCCCAAGACGTTTCGCCCGTGTTGGGTGACGTAATTTACGAATCGCTTTGGCTTCGATTTGGCGAATCCGTTCACGGGTCACACCAAATTCATGACCCACTTCTTCTAATGTACGAGGACGGTTATCATCCAAGCCATATCGAAGTCGAAGAACTCTTTCTTCTCGGTCGGTAAGATCTTGCATAATTTTATACAATTCTTCTTTTAGTAAAACTTGCGTTGTGTGATCAGATGGTGAGGTTGCTTCTTTGTCTTCAATAAAGTCACCTAAGTGAGAATCATCTTCTTCACCAATCGGTGTTTCTAAAGAAACTGGTTCTAAGGCGATACGTTGAATCTCGCGAATTCTTTCAGGGGACATCAAACCTTCGAGTTTTTTACTAATTTCTTCTGCCGTTGGTTCTCGACCTAATTCTTGAACCAATTGTCTTTGCACGCGGGTCATCTTATTTATTGTTTCAACCATGTGCACAGGAATACGAATCGTTCTTGCTTGGTCGGCAATCGCACGTGTAATTGCTTGACGAATCCACCAGGTAGCGTACGTGGAGAATTTAAAACCTTTGGTGTAATCAAATTTTTCAACAGCCTTAATCAATCCCATGTTGCCTTCTTGAATCAGGTCTAAGAAGAGCATCCCACGGCCAACGTAGTGCTTTGCTAGGTTCACAACTAAGCGTAAGTTTGCGTTGATTAACTTATTCTTAGCTTCCATATCCCCGGCGATAATTGCTTTTGCAATCGCCACTTCTTCATCAGGTTTAAGCAAATCAACTTTACCTATTTCCTTTAAATACATTTTGACTGAGTCATTGACCTTAACTTCAGAATTGGCAAATACATCGACTTTGTTGACATCGACCTCATCTTCAGAAACATCGGGTTCATATTCTGTTTCAAAAGGTTCATCTGCGACAGCAACACCTTTTTTGATTTCTTCTTCATCGACTTCTTCTTCTAAATCTTCATCTTCTATTTTGATTTCAATTTTCTTGTTTTTAAAATAAACCAATAGATTTTCTGAATCCTCATCTGTTAAATCTAGATGCTCAATTGCATCAAACAACTCATCTTGAATAATAAAACCTTCTGTGCCGGCCTTCTTTTCAAAACGTTTTTTAATTTGATCTAATGTTTCGATGTCATCATCTTCATCAGAGACCATCTTTTTTGACAAACGAGAAAGTAATTTCTTTTCACCTTCATTTAATGAAGCTTTTTTGCCTTTAACAACCTTTGCAGGAATCATTCTAGGCGCTGTAGGCGTCTTAGTTTTTTTGTCCAATTTTTCTAGCTTAGTTGGTTTTAAAGTCACCGGTACAGGTTTTAAAGCTGGTTTAGCTTTGATCGCTTTCTTTGCCACACCTTTACTTACGCCTTTCGGTTTGGCCATTTTTTTGGAAAGTGTTTTTACCGGTTTGCTTACCTTTACTATTTTATTTTTTGGTGTTTTTTTCTTCGTTTTCATTTTCATTTTCTCCTTTGGTTAATTCAGGGTTTGCCTTTTTGTGTAACTCTTTAATAATCCGAGCTTGTTCTGGTGCAGACTTGCCGGCGATGCTGACGTTAAGCTGGTGCGTTTTGACTAACTTGTCTCGTTCCTCGTTTAAGGCTTTAAGGTAATCGAGTAGTTGTTGTTTGTCGGCTTTGGGAAGGTTTTTTTCACTCATCAATTCAGCAATGGTGTTGATTATTTTTTGCTGATCCTTACCCCCAATCAAACTAATGTGATTGATTAAGGATTGATGGTCGGGCGGATCACTTTGATAGATTTCCATAAAATAATTAGCAATTTGTCTGTAGATGTCATCATGAAAGAATTTGACATCTGCTTGATAGAGGTTAATGGCGTCTTGACTTTGAAACATATTAAATAGAATTGCCTTTTCAGCTCTTTTTAAACGATTCAGAACTTTAATTTCGGGTCGATATTCTTCAAAATAATCTTGTTGTTGAGTTTGAATGGACTTAAGTGAAGATTGTAAATCTTTAAGTGCATAGTTGGTGAGTTGACCTAATCGCTTTAAGTAATCAATTTGTTCAAGTTCAGGAGCGATTGCAATCAACGGCAACATCCGATTAATGAAAGCAACACGTTGTTCCGTGGATGTAAGTGGCATCACTTTTTGGTAAAAATGGAAACTAAAATCCATTTTAGGCACAAGTTGTTGTAAATAGTTTTGAAGACCTTTTTCCCCGTCTGATAATAATATTTCATCTGCGTCTCGTGTTTCTTTATCGGCAATAACAAAACGGAATGAAACATTGGCTTTACTTAAAGGTTGTATCATCTTCATCATCGCGACCTGTCCTGCTTGGTCTTGATCTAAACAAATGCGGATTTCAACACCAAGAGATTGTAACAATTTGATGTGCTGGTTCGTAACAGCCGTTCCCATTAAGGCTATTGCTTGTGGAATATTTGCCCGATGTAAAGCAATCACATCCATGAAACCTTCCAACAAGTAAACAAACCCTGATCGTTTACTGGAGAGTTTAACTTGATGGTAGTTATAGAGGATTTGCCCTTTGGTAAAAATTGGCGAATCGGTGGAGTTAACATATTTAGCCTGACCGTCAATATTTTCAAGCAAACGTCCAGAAAATCCTACGACCCTACCATCGCGATTGTGTATTGGGAAAATGATTCTGCCTGAAAGTCGATCGACTTGTTGATTACTACTTGCCGTGATGCCAAGGGATTCAATGACATTTCTTAAATGACCACGTTTAATTAAATATTGAATCGTGGTAGATCCGTCTTTTAAAGCGTATCCAATTTTGAATGTTTCAAGGACCGGTTGATCAAGACCCCTTTGTAATAAATAGTCTCGAGCCAATTTTCCTTCTTCACTTGCTAAACCAAAATGATAGTATTCCAATAAGTCTTCTAAACATTTAAAGAAAGGCTCAAGTTTTTCATCTCTTTGAATAGCCTGATCATTAACCATTAATCTAGGGTCAGAGTAGCCAACCCAATCCGCAACTTTTTTTACAGCTTGTGGGAAAGAGATTTTTTCATAATTTTGGACAAAGGTAATCGCCGACCCACCTGTTCCACAAACAAAGCATTTAAAAATCTGTTTATCAGGGCTAATACTTAAGGAAGGATTCTTATCATCATGGAAAGGACAAAGTGCAACAAAATTACGACCTTTTTTGGTGACGGGAATATATCGCGAAACGATATTTGTAATATCGGCTTTTTTCAATAAATCATCAATCAACTGACGGTCAAAATTCATGAACGTATCCTCCTTTCCAAAGTTTATATAATTACTAAATATGTACTAAATAAATACTAATAGAATAACTTAACATTGAAATATCTAATTAAATCATCAATCGGCATTCTAAGTTGTTTCATAGAATCTCGTTCACGAATGGTTACACTTTGATCATTTTGAGATTCAAAGTCAATCGTCACACAATAAGGTGTACCAATCATGTCTTGTCGACGGTAACGTTTTCCGATGCTACCAGACTCATCATAGGTGACCATAAAATGCTTTGATAAAATCGTCATTACTTCTTGCGATTTTTCATTGAGTTGTTTACTCAATGGAAGGATCGCAATTTTATAGGGAGCAATGGCGGGGTGTAACTTCAAAACAACACGTGTGTCTTTTTCTAAAACTTCTTCTTGATATGCATCACTTAAGACCATCAGTGCTAGCCGGTCTAAACCGAGAGATGGTTCGATGACATATGGGATATATTTTTCGTTTGTTTCTGGATCAAGATATTGTAAATCTTCTTTACTAAATTGCATGTGTTGCTTTAAGTCATAGTCAGTTCGAGATGCAATACCCCAAACTTCACCCCAACCAAATGGGAATTGATATTCAATATCAGAGGTACCTTTCGAATAGAAAGCTAATTCTTCTGGACTATGTTCTCGAATTCTTAAATGCTTACTTTGAATACCAAGCGACGATAAATATTGCATACAAGCTTCTTGCCAAAATTTATACCAGGATGCTTCTGTACCAGGTTTACAGAAAAATTCTAGTTCCATTTGTGAAAATTCTCTGGTTCGAAATGTAAAATTTCCTGGTGTGATTTCGTTTCGAAAGGCTTTACCAACACTTGCTACACCAAATGGCACCTTTTTACGAGTGGTGCGTTGAATAGATTTAAAATTAACAAAAACCCCTTGGGCTGTTTCAGGACGAAGATAAACAACCGTTTTGGCATCTTCAATAACTCCAATGTGGGTTTTAAACATCATATTGAATTGTCGAATATCGGTAAAATCATGACTTCCACATTTGGGACAGGCAATTTTTTCATCTTTTAAGACAGTACCTAAAGCCTGAGCTGGTATTTTAGAAATATCTAAATTGGGTCTAGCAGCAGCAATCAATTGGTCTGCTCTGTGTCTGGTTTTGCAATTTTTACAATCAACTAAAGGATCATTAAAAGTGGCAACGTGGCCAGTTGCTTCCCAAACTCTTGGATTCATCAAAATAGCTGAATCGATACCAATATTCATGGGTGATTCTTGGACAAATTTTTTCCACCATGTCTTTTTTAAATTATTAATGAGTTCAACCCCAAGAGGACCATAATCCCACGTATTCGATAATCCCCCATAGATTTCAGATCCTTGAAAGACAAAACCTGTACTGGTTAAATGAGTGACGAGTTGTTCAAAGGTTAATGGATTCATGTTGTTTCCTTTCGCGCACGATTCTTATTTTGTCAATTTTATGTATAAGTGTCAACCTACTATAAGTGTATTCATTACATTATTTTTTCAATGGTTTTAAAACCTTCTACGTGGACATCCAAATGAAAGTTAAAGTGCTCGTGAACCAATGGTATGAGCATTTTAGTTAAGGAAGGACTGATTGCTTCTGCATAGGTTTTATGGCGAATACTCCTCATAAGTTTAAGCGATTCTGCTGATAATAACGTTGCAGAAACTTTAGGAAGACACGATTGACAAATAAATCCACCCAATTGTGGATTAATTCCAACAATTTTGAGTTTATTTTGACAATTTACACAATAATCCACAATGATTGGTAGACCTTGGTCGTCTAGATATTGAATTAGAAACTTCAGATAATTTGATAAAGCAAGATCCATATGGCGACGGATCTCAACCAAACGTTGATAAATTTCAGATGGATGATCAATTTCTTCATCGAGCAATAGAATTTGTAGAATGACTTGCATGACAAGGGAAGCCATTAAACCTTCACGATCAGGCAATGGTGCAAAAGTAATTAGATTGGCCTTCTCTAAATAAGCTTTATCTTTACTTTGATTGATGGTTATCTCTGACCAAGCCCCTAAAGAAACCATCGCTTGAAATGGTGAGGTCATCTTAAGGGCCCCTCTTGCGTGAATGGTTAAATAACCTTCAGGTGATAATCCTGTAAGAATTAAATCAGCATTTCGATAAGGTGTTTGTCTAAGAATAAAGACCGGTAGGGTTTTTAAAATAATCCATACTCCTTGAGACGATTAGGTGAGTCTCGCCAATTCGGTTCAACCTTAATGAACAATTCTAAAGACAAAGTTAAACCCATATTTTTTTCTACTTGTTGCATCACACGTTGACGAATTTTCTTTAACATACTTCCATTTTTACCAATCAAAATACCCTTTTGGGAATCTTTTTCTACAATAATTGAAGCATACAACGTGCGGTGTTGTTTTTCCGATTTTAATTGATCAATTACAATCGCAACACTGTGGGGAATTTCTTCATAAGTCAAATGAAGGACTTGTTCACGAATAGCTTCCATTAATTGAAAGCTTTCTGGGAAATTCGTCAACACATCTTTTGGAAAGAAAGCAGGGCCAGTTTTTAAATTAGGCTTGATCGCTTCAATTAAATCCTCAATAAAAGTTTTTTTAACAGCAGAAATTTCAAATTGTTTGGCTTGTGGCAAAACCGTTAAGTAGGCTTTTTTAAGCGATTCAATCAAGGCTACATTGGTAAGGTCAATTTTGTTAAACACGACCATCACGTTGGGTAGATGGCTCAATCGGCTAACAATAAACTGATCACCCGGACCAAAAGCTTTGCTTGCATCAACCAGTAAAAGCACCATATCAATATCTTGAAGGGATGCATAAGCTTGAGCATTCATAATTTCCCCTAATCTTGCTTTAGGTTTATGAATACCAGGGGTATCAACAAAGACAATTTGTAAATTCTTTTCATGATAGACGCCTTGAATTGCTAGTCTTGTGGTTTGCGGTTTGTTAGAGACAATCGAAATCTTTTTACCAATAATGGCATTTAATAAGGTCGACTTTCCTGCATTCGGTCTACCAATAATCGCAACAAATCCAGATTTCATTATTTTAAATCCTTACTCGAAAATGCATACGGTAATAAGCTTTCTGGTGTGGTGTTTTTAATCTGTTTTTTCAGGTTAGAGAGAATGATGGGTGTATTGGCATGCATTAATTCATGCATGACTTGCCGACAAGCGCCACAAGGAGAAATTGGGTCAGAAGTAGGTCCAATCACAGCCATACTGACGATATCATCCTTTCGGAATCCATTAAGATGAGCATGGTAAAGAGCCGTTCTTTCCGCGCACATCGATAAGCCATATGAAGAATTTTCAATGTTAGCGCCAGTAACAATCGTTCCATCTTTCATCAAGATAGCAGCACCAACTTTAAATTTAGAGTAAGGTACATGACAATTTTTTGTTGCATCAATTGCATGTTGAATGAGTTGTTCTGGTTTCATATTGGTTTCCTTTTTCCCAAGATTTGATCTTGTAGTTTGATCATGAGGTCTTCTTCATTTTTGGTGTCATGATGATAACCCAATAAATGCAATAAACCATGGACAAATAGGAAAGATAGTTCTCTCTCCTTGGTATGACCATAGGTTTTTGCCTGAATAAATGCTTTTTGATAATTAATCACGATTTGACCTAAGATAATTTTTTTATCACTTGAAGAAGGTGCATCAAGTTCTAGAGGAAAACTTAAAACATCGGTAGGATAATCATGATTTAGATATTTTAAGTTGTATCGTTGAATGACTTTATTTGTTGTTATCAATACATCTACGAAAGAATTCTTAGAATGTCCGGTTACCTTTAATGTTTTATTTAACAAAAATGAATAGCGAGTAAGTAAGTGATAAGAATGAAGAATTTTAGGTGCAATTAAGTCGATATTCACACTTTTATTTTAACATAATCCTTGCTGTTCAAAAAGATAAACCCTAGTTGCCTCCATTCTTTTTTTTCTTTTGGATAACGATATAACGCGTGATGGTGGTGATAACTTAGGATCAGTAATGAAACCATGGTGAACCATGTTAAAAACGCCTCAAAGTAAAAAAGTTGCTGATAGATCCACACGAATCCTATTGCCACCATCATTGCTAGTATCCAACCCCATAATCGAAAATGAACCAATTGATAGACTCGTTCGGACAGTTGTTGAAAATCTTTTAAGGGAATGAAGGGGTATTTTAGTGATTGCTCCATTTTTCCAATGGTACCCACTTCAGCATCATCATGTTGATTCAATTTTGGAATCCATAGTGAAAGAACGCCATGATAAATCCCTAGGATAATAAGAAATAAAGGGGATGCAAAACAGATATAGATGACGGTGCCGGTTAAAACCAATAATCGATAGAGCTTATTTAAGGGTAATCCGAACCAACCTTGCTTCCATTGATGAAAACGCTTCAATTGCTCGGTATCGACAATCAACGCTAAGTAATGCTTCATCATCACTTCGTCCAAGTGTTTTACTTTCCGGTATAAATAGCTCAACCAAGTAACGGTCAATAAGGCTAACATCATCGCCAACAAGATCCAATCGATGGGTTGCCAAAACCAAAGCAACATCATTGATGTAAATAAAATATAACTTCCAATAAAAAAACTTTTCATCCAATGGTGATTCATTGGTAAGTCTGGGCGTATGTGAAGGTGAAGATGTTTAACCAGTAAAATATATCCACTAAAACCATCTAAAAAGTATCGATCATTCACTTTTTGCTGTTTTCCGTTGGGATCAAGAACGTGAAAGGTACCGCCAAGAGGAATCACGGTAACATAATGACTATGAGGTTGTTTCATTAATGCAATAAATGGTTTTTTAATCCCTCGTACCGAACTCGGATGATGGAGTTTATAACCTTTTAAGGTGATGCCAAAATGATTGGCAAATTCAAGTAGATGCTTAAAAGTGGATGGTCGTTCCCATGTTTCTTGTATAAATAGAAAACGTTCATCTTGATAAAGATAGGCTAGCAACATTTTTAGCGCAGTGGGTCCACAATCCTGTAGACCCAATTGCGTCAATGAATAAACCTGCTTCACGCTTATCAATAGATAATAAAAAAGGACCGTAGCCGGTCCTTTTTACTTTAATATTTTTTACGTAATGCTTCTTTGGATTTTAATTTACGTTTAAGTCCTGGTTTGAGATAGAACTCACGTTTTCTTGCTTCTTGTAAGACGCCAGATTTATTCACTTGTCGTTTGAATCGACGAAGTGCTTCATCAAGAGATTCATTATCGCGAACGGGTGTTTTAGCCATGTTGTTCCACCTCCTTACCCTAAATCTACTTCATTATACGCAAGCTTATTTTTTATAGCAATGATTTAATACGAAGATTGACTGGTTTGACCTTGTAGGATTTTAACTCCTGAACTAGTTCCGATTCTTGTAGCACCGGCTTCAATCATCGATTGCATTTCAACTAATGAACGAATTCCACCGCTTGCCTTAACTTGTAATTTTTCTCCAACTGTTTTCTTCATTAAGCGAACATGTTCTACGGTAGCACCACCCGTGGAAAAACCAGTGGAGGTTTTGACAAAATCAGCTTTTGCTTCTTTGGCGATCTCGCAAGCTTTGATAATTTCTTCATTGGTTAAAAGGCAAGTTTCTAAAATAACTTTAAGAATCCGACCCGAACAAGCATATTTTACTTCCGCAATTTCTAGGTATATTTCGTGGAATTTTTTGGCTTTCAATAGAGAAATATTCATCACCATGTCAATTTCATCTGCCCCTTCTGAAATCGCCTTCTTGGTTTCAAATACTTTTGTTTCACGATGGTTCTGACCTAATGGAAAACCGATGACCGTACAAACTTTGACCGTTGATTCAACTAACTTTTGTTTCGCATAACTAACAAAGTGAGGTTGAATACAAACCGACATGAAATCGTATTGCTTTGCTTCTTGGCAAAGGGTTTCTACCTGTGCATAGGTTGTATCTTGTTTTAATAGCGTGTGATCAATATATTTTGCTAAATGTTGCATAGATGAAAAATGCCCGTTAGGGCATTTTATTCTTTCTTTTCGCCAGCGGCTGGTTTAGCTTTTTTAGCTTTCTTTGCTGGTTTCTTTTCGACTTCTTTCACTGGTGTTTCTTTCACAGTTTCACCTACTTGAATGATTGATTTCTTTGCATAAAATCCGCATGAAGGGCAAACTGTGTGCGAACGAATAAGCTTTCCGCAATTATTGCAAGCGACTAAACTGGTTACTTTTAATTTAAAATGGGTTCGTCTTTTATCTCTACTTGTTTTCGACGTCCGATGAAATGGCACTGCCATATAACCACCTCCTTATTTCCTTAAGTATTATAGGGGGATAAATACTATGAGTCAATGAAAAACACTATTCAGTTTCACGTCGAATGAAGGGTGCATTTTGAATTTTTAACATCTTAGAGGCGTATCCAGGTGAAAGTAATCCCTCTGTTTCACAGTCCTTAATAAATTGCTCTCGATTCACCAAAAAGTACCCTTTTAAGGCCCGATCAATTCGATTGGCTAAATCTGAGAGATTGGGTTTTTGAAGTTGGCGATCAAAAATAGAAATACTCACGTCAAGTCTACCTTGATGGTTGACAATGAGAATCGTTTTAGAATAAGGCTCAAAAAAAGCTTTTGCCGATCGATCTTGTTGGGTTAAGGTGATTAAAGATGTGAAGTTTGAAGAAAATAATTGCCAGTTAAATTGTTCAAAACCATCAATGACAGAAGCAGTAAAGTCTGCTTCAAGTTGATTGTAAGGATAATCTAATAACTTATCGGGTTCTTGGTGATAAATATAATTGAGTGCCCGATTAAAAAAAGGAAGGATAATGGGTTGATTTGTTTCATCATGAAATTGAAATGTCATCTTTGAATTTTGAAGATATTGCTCACGAATCCAATGGTGTTTGATTCGTCCATGTTCTTTCATGGAAAGGTTTGCTTGTTTATTGAGATAGGTTTCAATGCTATTTTTTTGAATCAGTCCTCTTAAGATAATCACCGCTTTCACCATCGAAAACACGGTTGTACCTGAAAATAAATGACTAAAGGATGGATATTTGAGTAAGCGATGCTTTTGTTGGGTGAAAAAAATACCATCTTTAGATTTTAAATAACGTCTTGATTCTCTCCAAGATTGAAATAAATAGTTCGCCATTTAAAATCCTCTTTCTCTAAGTAATGATAGGGCTGTAACAACTGCAGTTTCAGATCTTAAAATACTAGGTCCTAAAGAAAAAGGTTGATATCCCTTTGATTGAGCCAAGGTTATTTCAGATGGACTTAAACCACCCTCTGGACCCACCACAAGGCTGATGGTTGTGTTTTTTGTAAATCGGAGGGAAGAAGGCAAAAACTTTTGTAAATGCGATTCAGAAGCAATCCACTTTGATCCATAATCCAGCAATAATGCTTCTGAAAGCTTTAGATAGCGATCCATTTTCATTAAGGTTTCTCGTTTTGATTGTAAAGTTGCTTCTTGGATAATCCTTTGAAATCGAGCTAATTTCTTTTCGATATCTTTTGAATCCCAATGAACGACACTTCGTTCACTCGAACAGGCAATCAATTCATGAACACCTAGTTCAGTTGCCTTTTGAATCACCCAATCCATTTTCTCACCTTTCACAACAGGGTAAATTAATGTAATTTGAAAGGGTAATTCGTGACTAACATTCAAAACATGAAGTCTTTCAATTTGTAATGGTTTACTTTTGATAACACGTCCCAAAAACACTTTTCCTTCAATTAACAGCTCTACATTTTCACCTGGAAGCACTCTTAAAACATTGACTAAATGGTGTTCATCATCCGTTGATAAAATCACCCGATCTTGCCAACTGGCAAAGATGCGGATCATCTTATTTTAACAATTCTCCCCGCGCATCTTTTGCGTCAGGGTTAAATAAATAATAGAGGGCAAGGACTGTTTGTAAAATCATTAATCCAAGAAACAAGATAAAAGTTTCGTTAGATAAAAAGGTCAAAGATAAAATCAAAAGAATCGCAGTGACGCCAAGATGAATCAAACCCCGACGGTGAAAACCAAGATAAAACCAGCCTAAACCAAGAAAACCGCCAAGGATAAAAGTGATCACGACAATCAACCTAGTTTTTAAGGATACTAATTCGAGTTGATTTTTTAGTGCGGCATAACTTGCTGTAACCTGATTCTCCGAAGCAGGTTGAATGATCGCTGTTTTACAAACAGGACACGTATTTAAATCTTCTGTAAAGGCTGTGCCACATTTGCGACAAGTTTTTGTCATAACGTCATTATAAATTAATTTCGAAAAAACTTCTTAAATTTCTTAAAAGATGAATCTTCTTTACTTTCATCTCGGAAAGACTCAAGTAGTTCTCGTTGTTTTTTAGTTAGATTACTTGGTGTTTCAATTTTTAAGTGCACGTATTGATCTCCTGGAGCTTGTCCTCTTAAATCTTTCACTCCTTTGCCTTTAATCTTTAGTACTTTTTCAGGCTGAGTCCCTGATGGAATAATCATCGATACGTCACCATAAACCGTGGGAATATCAATCGTAACACCTAACGTTGCATCGACAAACGATAAGGGTATTTCTAAATGGATGTCATTTCCTTCCCTTGAAAAATGTGGATGTTTGTTGATGGCAATTTCTAGATACAGATCACCATTCGGGCCACCTAAATCCCCCCGTTCACCTTTACCGGCAATGCGAATTTGTTGACCACTGTTAATGCCTGCGGGAATGTTAACTTCAATATCCGTTTTGACACGATTGAATCCTTTACCAAGGCAGGTTTGACATTCATGCTTAATCTTTTTTCCACGACCTTGGCAGTTATCACAAATCGTTTCCGTTTCCATCATGCCTAAAATCGTTCGTTGACGAACACGTTGCTTACCGGAACCACCACATTGTTTACATGTTTCTAGATCTGAACTAGAACGAGCTCCGGTTCCAGCACACGTCACACAACTTTCATCATATTGAATAGGAATTATTAATTTCTTACCGTTAATTGCATCCATAAAATCGATGCGTAATCGCATTTGGGTATCGGCGCCACGTTGTGGACCAGACGGTTGACGCGTTCGTCGTTGTCCACCGCCAAAGAAAGATCCAAATATATCACCCATATCCACATCTTGGAAACCAGAAAATCCACCAAAACCGCCGCCTTGAAATGGATTACCTCCGGCAGCTTGGTCAAAAGCAGCATGACCAAATTGATCATAAGCAGCTTTTTTTTGCTCGTCATAAAGTACATCGTAAGCTTCTTGCACTTCTTTGAATTTCTTTTCAGCATCCGGGGCTTTATTGATATCCGGATGGAATTGCTTAGCTAATTTACGATATGCTGCCTTGATATCGTCCTTGGAAGCATTTTTACTAACACCAAGGACCTCATAAAAATCGCGTTTATTGGCCATGACCTACCTATTTTTTCTTTTCTGTAAAATCGGCGTCGATAATATCATCATCATTTTTAGTGTTAGGATTCGATGTTGGACCCGAATTATTGGTTGGGCCTTGTTGCCCTGCTTGAGCTTGGGCCATCATTTCCGCAGCTTTTTCAAGATCTGATAATTTTGCTTTTAACTTTTCATAGTCATTGTCTTTAATTGCTTGTTCTAATTCTTCTTTCAATTTTACGGTTTCTTCTTTTTGCTTGGCATCGATCTTATCGCCTTTTTCTTCTAAAGCTTGGTTAATACTGTTGATGTATTGTTCAGCCTTATTTTTTAATTCCACTTCTTCTTTACGTTTTTCATCAGCTTCTTTATTCGTTTCAGCTTCTTTCATCATCCGATCAATTTCTTGTTTACTTAGTCCCGTTGTGCCAGAAATGGTGATTTGTTGTTCTTTTTGAGAATCTAAATCCTTGGCCGAAACTTTTACAATACCGTTGACGTCAATTGAGAAGGTAACTTCAATTCGGGGTTGACCACGACGAGCAGGTTTAATGCCATCAAGTTTAAAGTGACCTAATAATTTATTGTCTCTGGACATTGGTCTTTCACCTTGATAAACCACGATGTCAACTGCAGGTTGATTATCGGCAGCAGTTGAAAAAATTTGACTCTTAGTTGTTGGGATTGTCGTATTTCGTTGAATCAGAGGCGTCATGACTTCTCCCATGGTTTCGATACCTAAAGTTAAAGGCGTTACATCCAATAAGACCACATCTTTGACGTCACCAGAAATGACGGCACCTTGAATGGCAGCACCAACAGAAACAGCTTCATCTGGATTAACAGAAAAGTTTAATGCTTTGTTTAACATCTTTTTAACGAGATCTTGAACTGCTGGCATGCGAATAGAACCACCCACCATCAATACTTCATCTAGATCATTTGCCGTTAATTTAGCGTCGGCTAATGCTTTGCGAATTGGTTCTTCAGTTCGCTTCAATAATGCTTTTGTCAAATCTTGGAATTTAGCACGACTTAATTTTGCTTCGAAGTTAATAGGACCATTGGCATTTTGACCAACGAAAGGTAATGAAATCGTGGTTTCCATCATCGAAGATAATTCAATTTTTGCTTTTTCAGCAGCATCTTTAAAGCGTTGTAATGCCATTTTGTCATTGAGATTAACATTAAATTGGGCTTTAATTTGGTCTTGAATCCATTTGACCACTTCTAAATCCCAGTCATCACCACCCAGACGGTTATCACCGGCAGTTGAAATAACTTCAAAGGTGCCATCACCAATTTCTAGAATGGACACGTCAAAAGTTCCACCACCTAAGTCATAGACTAAAATTTTTCCAGCTTTTTTACTTTCTAGTCCATAAGCAAGCGCGGAAGCTGTTGGTTCATTAATGATGCGTACAACTTCTAACCCAGCAATCTGGCCAGCGTCTTTGGTTGCTTGACGTTGAGCATCGTTAAAGTATGCAGGAACCGTAATGACAGCCTTTTTGATACTTTGACCTAAAGAGTCCTCTGCATATTTTTTCATATAAACAAGAATTTTTGCAGATATTTCTTGAGGTGTAAAAGATTTATTTAACGCTTTGATGGTTACTTTTTGATCGGTACCCATCATTCTTTTAATCGATAAGACTGTGTCAGGATTAATGACGGCTTGTCGTTTGGCTGCGTCGCCAATAATTTCTTCGCCATTAGGCTTGAATGCAACCGCAGAAGGGGTGGTATTTTTACCTTCGGGGTTGGGGATGACTTTGACTTTACCGTCTGCTTGAACATAAGAGACAACTGAGTTTGTGGTCCCTAAGTCGATTCCAATAATAATTTCTTTTTTTGCCATACATATTCTCCTTTTATATTTTATGCGGCTTTTTTGCCGTTATCTTTAGCATCTTTTTGGTCAACTTCTTGACTCTTCTTTTCGGCTTGCTTCGAGACAATCACGAGAATTTGTTTGAAGACTCGATCATGTAGTTTGAATCCAGGCGAGAGAATTTTTAGAACTCGATTTGGAGGACCTTCACTCACTTCAGCTTCTATCGCATGCATCGTCTTCACATCAAACGGGTCATTTATCTTCACTGGAATTTCATTGACCCCTTCATCTGCTAATGCTTGACTGATTTGATTGTAGATGTATTCAAAGCCCACTAAATAGTTTTTAACCTTGGGATCATCGACTGGATTCTTTAACGCAATATGGAAGGATTCTAAGGCAGGAAGTAATCTATCGATGAATCCTTCTGCTCGGTATCTAAGTGCCTCTGAAAAAGCTTTATCTTGGTTTTTCCTTAAATTATCCATATCCGCAAACATCATCGCATATTTATTTTTCCAACTATAGATTTCTGCCTCTGCGGCTATCAGTTTCTCTTCTAGGCTGATGTGCTTCTTATCTTGAGATGGTTTGTCTTGTTCTTTTTGTTCGGATGAATGATTTAAATCTTTTTCTAAATTTTCTTTTTCTTGTTTCATTTTCCTTTACCCTCCACTTTTGTTTTATCACTATTTTTTTCAAAATATTTTTCCAACATCTCGGTCACATATTCAAGTGCAGATAATGCGCGATCATAATCCATTCTGGTCGGACCGACCAATGCGATGCGGCCTTCTTTTTCTCCAGGCATCCTTAATTTACTTGATACAATTGATAAGTCATGGTTTTGGTCTTGATCACCAATATTGACCGCAAGATTGCTACTCGATTTTGTCACATGATTCAAAAGTTTTGGCGATTCAAGTAAGGTTAGTATTTTTCTTAATTTGTCACCATCATGCGCAAATTCTGGTTGATTAAACAATGAGTCTTTTCCATAAAGTTTAAGACGTTCACCTGCAAAGTTTAAAAACGCTTGTGTGAATGCTTGATAGACCACATCATGTTCGGCTATAAAGTCTTCTAAAATTGGCTTTATCGCTTCCATTTTTGCGGATAACTCAGACACTAATGTGCCTCTTAAACGTTTATTGATTACGTTCATGCAATCGGCTAATGCATCTTTTTCAATATTCTTAGGAAGGACAAAAGTCTTATTTTCAACATAACCAGAATCTGTAATAAAGACGACCGTAGCGGAATTATTCTCTAAAGGAGTTACTTGAATACTCATTAATTTCTCTTGTTGAGCATTGGGACCTAACACGACTGAAGCGAGCTTCGTCATATTTGATAGAATCTCAGAACTCTTCTGAATGATTTCGGTCACAGATTGAGCTTTTTGTGAAAGGATGACTTGTAATTGTTGTTTAATTCTTTCGTCCACGCTTTTATTACGAAGATGATCAACATAATATTGATAACCTTTGCTAGAAGGGATTCTACCTGATGAAGTATGCGTTTTTTCAAGTAAACCAGCATTCTCTAAGGCAAGCATTTCATTACGAATGGTCGCCGAAGAAAAGTTCAGTTCATAATTTTGAATTAAGGTTTGTGAGCCAACAGGCAAAGCGGTTTTGATGAAATGTTCAACGATATGTTTGAGGATTAAATCGCGTCGTGATAGTTCCATGTTAACCTCCTTAGCATTCAATCTTCTTGAGTGCTAAAAATATTATAACAAGGTTTTTGGCACTGTCAATTATAAAGTGCTAAATTAAATCTTTGGTGAGTTTTAATACGACGTAATCAAGTAATAACATACCTTCAAAGCTAAGTTTGGCATCATCATTTCCGATCATAATGAGTCCTTTATCGACAAGAGGTGGTAGCGTCTGGTTAAAAAGTTTAGTGAATTCAATATGAAATAAACGGGAAAATTCAGATAATGAAAATCCATCTTTTAAGCGAAAATTTAACATGATATATTCAAAACGTTTCATCTTTTCATCGATGAATTCTTCTTGATCGCGTTGGATTCCTTGTAAATATTTCGTCATATTCTTAGTATTAGTGTAACGGACGCCTTGGTAATAACCGCTCGCTCCTAAACCTGTGCCAATATATTCCTGGTTTCTCCAATACGTTAGATTATGCTTGGACTTTTCTTGATGACGAGCAAAATTACTAACTTCATAACGTTCATAACCATGACGCGTTAACGTTTCATAAATCATTTCATAATGATGTCGAGATACTTCGTCTGTCACAGGTTTTATTTTTTGAATGCCAAATACGGTGTTGGGATGAATCGTCAATGCATACGTTGCGATATGATTCACATCCAATGATAAAAAATGTTGAAGATCTGCTATTAAATCCTCATCATTGACGCGTGGAAGGTCATATATTAAATCCACATTGATGAGTTGAAATCCCAAAGCTTTTGCATCTTGAATTGCGGTAATAATATCCTGATGATTGTGATGACGATTTAAGGAAATAAGTGCATCTTTTTTAAAAGTCTGAACCCCAAAAGAAAGACGATTGACACCTGCATTTTTTAAAATCCTTAACTTAGATGGTGTGGTTGATTCAACGTTGCATTCAACCGTCCATTCGCATTGAGAAGAGGCAAAAGGTTTCACACCTTGACAAAGGATTTCTAAATCTTCATCTGATAGAGCTGTTGGTGTGCCTCCACCAAAAAAAATCGTCTCATATTGATGGGTACCATAACCCATAATTTCTTTTAAGAGAGTCTCAACATAAATCCGAGTTTGCTTCGGATTCGTTAACATTTTAGTGAAATCGCAATAATGGCAAATATGGTCGCAGTATGGAATATGGACGTATAAAGATTTAGGATGAGGATTTCTTTCGAGTGCTTGCATGCTTCTTTCCACTTGGTTTTTTCTTGGCTTTAGAAATGTCAGTCGTTACTTTTTGAGAATTCTTTAATTGGGTTAAGGGTTGTTCTAAGGGAACTAACACGCGCTCAAGTTCTTCTTTTACCGCTTTTTTAGGATCAACTTTCGACTCTTCTGTTGTCGATGGCCAAATCAGTTTTCTTAACCAACTAGCAATCAAGGCAATGACTGAAAAAATAATCAGTAAGAGGATAATCGTAACGATACCGCTATTAAAAAATCCACTAAGTATTAGGTTAATCATGACTTACTCCTTTGAGATCTACAGTTGTATAAACGTATTTGTTCTTATATTTCTCTTTACGATAATACCCTAATTTCACTAAATGTTCCATTGAAGTTCGAGCAGTTTCATAAGCGCAATCTAATAATTTTTTATATTGGGCTAGTGTGTAGTATTTTCCAAGTGAATGGTGTCTAGAATAGAAAAAGGCCTCACCTTTTTTCATGCTAGGATGGGTTTCTAATAAATGTTGTTGTAATCGATTTGCTTCAACTTCACCTACCGTAGATTCGCTTACTGCAAATGGGGCAGTATCTTTTGGTAAAGGTGCCGGTGTAGGTAGGGTTATTGCCGTCGTAGATATCGACTTTTGTTCATTGATTAAATTTTGTTTTTGAATGGTCACGAGTTGATCAAGAAGCTGGTCAATACTGGCATGCATAAAGGGGAGAATAAAATCCAAAAGATAGGTAATGTCACCTGACCGTTGTACTTCCAACATGCGTTTTTCATATTGTTCATTTTCCATCATTTGTTCAATATTTAAATAACAAGGAACAGACTCATAATCACTATGAACCAATACATTTTTAAATAATAAAAAGCTTAATTCATCATTAAAAACTTCAAATGGCTTGATGTAATCTAAGTAGTAAAGAGCAATGGTGGCAACAATGATGGGAGAGAGCGTTAATTGTTTGATGGTATTTAATAACGCCTGCATCATCGGTTCAATCATCGGATAGGGTGCAGCTTCATAAACACGTGCAACCAAACTCCGTGGTCGATTTGTTAAATCTTTTTCTCGATAAAACATGTTTAATTCTTGGGTGTTGGTTAATAACATTAATAATTCACCCATTAAATCTTCATCCAATTTGGTTTGACGACGATTGGCAATTAATTTTAGTGATTGATAGTAAGCATTCACTGAAGATAATTCAGCTTTTCGATCAACGGGTTTTTCCTCAATAATGTAAGTTAAATTTCGTTCCGCGGTTGAGGCACCATATTGTTTACCAACGGTGGTCAGTATCGGAAAAAATAACTTTTGAAAATGGGGATGTAATTGATTTTGTATTTGATGGTAATTAAACAAACTAACAGCTTTGGCCATTTTACGATCAAACGCGATAGATTTTTCTAATAAAGAAGGAGTTAAAACAATTTGTAAGGATTGCTTGTCCATGGCCTGCAAAGGTAATATTCTTGCAAAGTTTGAACGATACTGGACGATTGTACCCCAAAGGGCGTCCACCACAGCAGTTCCTAATTGTTTGGCCACGTCTTGTTTCGTAGCGTAATGATCATCCGTAAACCGGATGGCTAAGTCATTGATTGGCATAATTTACTGGTAAAAATATACCACAATCCTACTAGAAATAGTAGAAATTTAGTAGCAATTGTTTAAGGTCAATCATCGATCGATAAAACAGACATAAACGCTTCTTGAGGAACTTCAACAGAACCGATGTTTTTCATTCGTTTCTTACCCTCTTTTTGTTTATCGAGAAGTTTACGTTTTCTTGAAATATCTCCTCCATAGCATTTGGCAAGGACGTCTTTACGAACGGCCTTGATATCGGTACGGGCAATGACCTTTCCATTAATCGCTGCTTGGACTGGAATTTCGAATTGTTGCCGAGGAATAATATCCTTTAATTTTTCAACAATAAAGTTACCGCGGGCATAGGCAGAAGGTTTATGAACAATGGTCGACAAAGCATCAATCGTCTCACTATTGAGCAATATATCCATTTTGGCTAAATTGCCAACTTTATAGTCTGAAAGTTGATAATCAAACGAAGCGTATCCTTTTGATAAACTTTTTAACTTGTCAAAAAAGTTGTAGACAATTTCCGCCAAAGGGATTTCGTATCTCAAAGTCATTCTCGTTTCGTCTACATATTCTAATTCATTATAAATTCCACGGCGATTCTTGCATAATTCCATCAATACACCAACATATTCTTTTGGAGTTGTAATGGTGGCCTTTACGTAGGGTTCTGCAATTTCTTTAATCAAGGTTAAATGTGGAAGCTTATTAGGATTGTCCAATAAAATAACATCGCCATTATGCATATGCACATGATAGACAACACTTGGGGCTGTTAAAATTAAGTTTAGATTGTATTCGCGTTCTAATCGTTCTTGAATGACATCCATATGCAGTAATCCTAAAAAACCACAACGATAACCAAAACCTAAAGCTTGAGAAGTTTCCGGTTCAAACTTTAAACTTGCATCACTTAATGAAAGCTTGCTTAAAGCATCCTTTAAATCAGTGTATTCTTTTCCATCCACTGGAAATAGCCCACAGAATACCATGGGATTTAAATCGCGATAACCAGGTAATGCTGCCAATGCTGGATGGTCACGTAATGTAATCGTTTCGCCTGATCGAACGTCTTTAATTTCTTTGATTTGAGCAGCTAAATAACCAACTTCTCCTGAAGCTAATTCAGGACGTTTTTCTTGTTGGGGTCTAAAAATTCCTAACTCTGTAACTTGGTAAACATGACCAGAGGCCATTAATTGGATATAATCCCCAACTTTGACGTGCCCTTCTTTAATGCGAATTAAGGCTACAACGCCACGATATGAATCATAGAAAGAATCAAAAATTAGGGCTTTTAAAGGGGCATCATATGCGCCTTCCGGATGAGGAATTTCTTTGATGATTTTTTCTAAAACTTCAAGAACGTTTTTACCAGTTTTACCACTAATTTCAAGCGCATCATCAGCATCTAATCCAATTCTTTTTTTAATTTCAGCTTTGACTTTTGCAGGATCGGATTGGGGTAGATCCACTTTGTTAATCAAAGGAATAATCCATAAGTTATTGTCGACTGCTAAGTATACATTGGCGAGAGTTTGAGCTTCGACACCTTGCGAAGCATCCACAACTAATAATGCGCCCTCACATGCTGCAAGTGAACGCGAAACTTCATACGTAAAGTCTACGTGTCCTGGGGTGTCAATCAGGTTAAAGGTATATTCTTGACCGTCTTTAGCTTTATATTGCAAGGTCACGGTGGTAAGTTTAATAGTGATACCACGTTCTCTTTCTAAATCCATTGAATCGAGAAGTTGTTCTTTCATCTCACGCTTACTGACGGCACCTGTCAATTCTAAAATTCGATCCGCCAATGTGGATTTCCCATGGTCAATATGGGCGATGATGGAGAAGTTTCTAATTTTTTTAATATCGTAAGCCATAAATCACGTTATTATCATACCGATAAAATGGGTATTTTGCTACTAATCTTTATCAAAAAAAGTCGCTAGGGCATCTTCTAATTCATCTGGAGAGTGTATGACTTCATATTGGGGGTAACGGTCTTGAATTGCACCGTATTCCTCTCTGAGGAAGCGTTCATCAATTAATAAAGCGATACCTCGGTCTGTTTCTGACCGAATCACGCGTCCCATCGCCTGTAAGACTTTATTGATGGCAGGGTAAACATAACCAAAGGTAAAACCATCTCGACCTTTATTTTGATGATAGTTAGAAATTAAATCTCGGGCAAAAGAAAGTTGAGGTAATCCCACGCCCACAATTCCGACACCGATCAAACGATCGCCTACTAAATCAATACCTTCTGAAAAAACGCCACCCAAGACTGCCAAACCAACGGTGGTTTCTTGGGGTTGAAAAGTAAATTGATTTAAAAAGGCTTCGCGTTCTTCAATCGTCATTTCCTTGGTTTGAGCAATGATGCTTGTTTGACCTTTGATTTGAAGATGGGTTTGAACAGCTTTTAAATATGGATAAGATGGGAAAAAAATCAAATAATTTCCTATTTTATTTTCAATAAGTTTTTCAAGGTAAAGTGCCACCTCAAGATACGTCTTATCTCGAGTTTTTAAAGTCGTTGAAACCTTACTGGTGATCAGGACTTTAAAGTTTTCTTTCTGAAAAGGTGAAGATAGAGAAATTCGCGGATCCTCGGTTTTTGCTCCCAACATTGGTAAAAAATAATCCATAGGCGTTAAGGTTGCAGAGAAAAACACAACCGCATGCAACCTGTTCGTGATGGATTGTAAATACCCCGATGCATCAAGGCATTCATAACGGAGTATCTTATCGCCATTTTCTTCAATGCCCCAATCTCGATAATGATCACCTTCTAACTCTCGAAGTCTAAAAAAACGAAGAATTTTAAAATAACTATCCATGGCTTCATCACTCAAGGATTTACGCTTGGTTCTCATTTCTAATTGTGCTTCTGTTATGAATTTATCAAGTTGATTGATAAAGGATGCTTCAACTTTTATTAAAGCTGGCTCTTTGACATTAATCATCAATTGATTCCATTGTTTCACAAGTCTTTGGACCCGGGCCTTAAAGACTTTGGAAGTACCCTTTTTGGTGCTTGTTTCTAGTTGCGTAAAGAGTTGATCATTTAAGGTTGCAGAATACATGTCTCTACTTCGTTCGACTAAATTATGAGCTTCATCGATCAAAACAGCATAGGGATAGCGAACATCTTCAAAAAAGCGTCTTAAATAAGCGTTTGGATCAAAAAGATAGTTATAATCTGCGATTACGACATCCACATACAAGGATAGATCAAGACTTAATTCAAAAGGTTCTATTTTATGCTTCTCGGCAAGAGCTTCAATCGTTGAAGGTGTAAAAGCCTGATAGGTTGATAAGCCTTCTAACAAAACATCTTTGATTTTGTCATAGTAACCACGAGCATATAGGCAATCATCAGGATTAATTTTTCCTTTCGGACAAAAACTGATTTTTTCTTTAGCAGTAATCACAACATAGCGAATCGGAACCCCCTGTGAACGTAATCGTTCCAAGGCTTCAACTGCTGCCATTTTTCCTGAATTTTTTGCTGTGAAATAAAATACTTTTTCATGATGGGTAAAAAGTCCTTTAATCATTGGAAATAGCGTTGACATTGTTTTACCGATACCAGTGGGTGCTTCTACAAATAGGCGGCCACCTTTTTGACTAACACCATATACATACTTCGCTAAATCTCGCTGACCTTTCCGGAAGGTTTTAAATGGAAATTGTAATTGAGGAAGTGTCTTTTTTAGTGCTGATTGTTGCTCAAGGATGGTTTGATAGAAACTTCCATATTCATCGACAACAGCTTGTAAATCTCTTTGCGCTTCTTCAACGGTAAAGTCATAGACCTTTTCTAAACGATCCTCTTCTACTTGATGCATGTAGATTAATTTCACTTGGATTTTATCTTTGTGATACTGTTTTGCATACATATGACCGTAAAACAAGGCTTGCATCATATGCCAAGTTTCATGCTGTTGATGAAAACTTTTTAAGTCGGCAATGGTGGTCTTTATTTCTTCAATGACGACGGTGTCATCGCGTTCATATAAACCATCCGCTTTTCCATTGATCACAAACGTCAGGGCCTTAAATGAATACGTTCCTTGTAAAGACATTTCCCGATGATAACCCGGAATATTGACGCTTTGTTGATAACGTTGATGCATGTCTGTTCCTGTTTGCATGGTGGAACGATTAAAAATTCGATTATCTAAATCGCCTGTTCTTAAAACAAAATCTACGATGTCATGGACGGATAATAATAACTCCATGTTTACGTGAGTTTTTGACCTTGTAATTGTCGATGCCCGTTACCAAAAATAGTGCCGAGCATTTTTCCTTTTCCTTCGATTTGTACTTGTAATAAATTGAGGACGCCACCATGGACTTGTACATAGAGACCTTCGTGATCAGCTTTTAAAATGGTACCGACAGGATGAATTTGTGTTCGATTCAAAATCAAAGCTTGAAAAACTTTTAATTTTTTATCTTGATAATTGAAATATCCCCCAGGGATATCTGCCAAACCTTTAATCCAACCGATGAGTGAATCTATCGGTAAAGAAAGGTTGAGATGTTCATCTTCTTTTTTGATTAAAGGTGCAAACGTTACATCCTTCTCTATTTGCGTAATTGGTGATAATTCACCACGGCATAATCGTGGAAGAACTTGGATTGCAAATTGAGAAGTAAATGCTGAAAACCTTTGTAAAAGAGATGAATAATTATCATCTGGCAAGATCGGTAATCGCTTCATCGCATAAATCGGTCCTGCATCCATTGCCATGACCATTTTCATCAAAGTCATTCCAGTTTCCTTTTCTTGATTGATTAGAGCGTATCGAATAGGCGATGCGCCTCGGTATTTTGGTAATAGGCTGCCATGAAAATTAAAGGCCCCAAATCTTGGTTTATCAAGCACGATTTGTGGAACAATTTGACCATAGGCAAGGGTTAAAATGAAATCAACATCAAGTTGATTTAGAAATTGGTTTTCTTCTTTTATTTTTTCTGGTTGAAAAACTGGAATTTGATTTGCTTCTGCCCAGATTTTCGTTGGAGGTTTTGTGACAATTTTGTCGCGACCCGTTAAAGTATCCGGTTGACAGACAACTCCAACAATTTTATAACCTTCTTGAAGGATAGCTTGAAACACGTCCCGCGCAAGCTCGGGTGTACCCATCAATAAAAATTTCAATTGTTTTAGATCTTTCATTTTTCACTCACGAGTAAGGCACGAACAGGTAAAGCATCCACATTTGGAATTGAAAGAGGTAAGGCTATCATTTGATAATATCCAGGTTGTATATCTTTTAATCGCAAACCTTCTAAGATCAGGATTCCAGCGTTCATTAATAGATGATGCGTTTCATGTTGAACTTGATCTCGCTCAATCCCTAGGCTGTCAATACCAATTCCTACGAGTTTGGATTGAACGCAGTAAGCAGCACCATCTGCGGATAAGTATGGAAATGCCGACAAAAACGTTGGTGATTCACTACTGAGTGTCTTGAAAATAATGAATTCATTTGCCTTTAATTGATGAAGTTTTAATAATTTGGCATCAATGATCAATGCTTGACCACAATCAATAATTCGAACTTTTGAGATTAAACGTTCCGGTTTGAAGTCTGTGGAAGTGGAACCCTTTGATTGCATATGTTTTGGAAAATCCATATGTGTGCCTGTATGTAAATTAAATTTGATGGTTGTTTCAAAACTTCCACCTTTTGATAATTGATCTTGGATTTCAAGTGTTGGTTGTTTTTCTGGTTTATTTTTATAGACCATCATGCCGGGTTGAATCGGTAAAGAAATATCATAATACTTCATTGCTATTTATCCTTTCATCAAATCCTTATTTTTGAGATAACGCTTGGGTAAAATCGGTGTTTGTTTCACTTGATCAATTAATGACCAAGTGGCTAAAATTTCATTATTGGAAGGAAACAAAGTTTGGTTACCAAGAATGAAGTCTGAAAATACATTTGCATAAGCATCGTGTTTGGCGAATGGATGATGACTTAATGCTGATAAGTGCTTTTGTAAGATTATTGGTAAGGTTGAAAACCAAGTTGATGTAAACTCGACATTAACGCTTGGTGAAATGTTAAATATTAAGGTTCCACCCGTACGCCAATGAATAATAATTTGGGTTCTCTTCTCTTCTAATTTTTTTCCAGTTTGAATTCTAATCGAGGTATCTTTCCAACGGGTTAACTGAGACCGTAAAGGTAAAGATACATACGTTTCGGTGACGGAGGAAGGATTGACATTTGGTTCTTGAAGATAGCCATCGTACTGACCAAATACTATTTCATGCATCACTGGATTTAAACTCTTCAAAAAATGAATCTTCGAAACTTGAATGGCATCTACATCATCAATTCTTTTTGGTAATTCCATCATTAATAAGGCTAGGGTTTCAAGTAAATGACTTTGAATCATATCCTTCAGTGCACCAGTAGCATCGTAAAATTTCCCACGCGATAAAATACCAACCGATTCATATGCGAGTATTTCAATCAGTTTGATGTTGGATGATTGCCAATATTCTTCCATCCCGACAGTGGCCCATTGCATCCGAAGTTTAATTAACTGTTGGATTAAGGGTTTTGCCAAGTAATGATCAACTCGATAGATTTGTTTTTCATCTAGCGATTCGTGAAGGAGTTGATTAAGGACTTGTGCCGTTGAGGAATTTTCACCAAATGGTTTTTCATAAGCACAACGATGATGATGGTTTGTTTTTTCAATTAATCCATGTTGATGTAGGTTTTCAGTAATTAGGTGAAACATAGTGGGAGGAGTTGCTAGGTAAAAAAAGCGACCATCATAGGGTTTTAATAATGGTTTTAATTGGGTGTATTCTTTGGATTCAGTTGCTTGCAAGTAAACATATTGAAGTAATGGCACAATCGATTGAATAGAGGCGAGATCTAAACCTCGATCTAAACCATATTGTAGATAAGCTTCTAATGTGTTTCCTTGACGACCAATCAGCAGGATTTTTTTTAAGAGATTCGGTTTACGTTTAAGCAAGTCGGCTAAGGCAGGAAGAAGCTTTTGATAGGTTAAATCACCCGTAGAACCAAAAATAACTAAAACGTTATTTTCGGACATGATGTCCCCCAAACATATAACGCATACCATTTAAAATACGACGAGCAAAATCACCTTGATTTCGACTTTCAAATCGGGCAAATAAAGCGTTTGACAAAACAGGAGCAGGGACACCTAAGTCAACAGCAGCATTGACCGTCCAGCGACCTTCACCCGAGTCAGAAACACCGCCAACAAATTGATTTAAGGTTGAATCTTTTTTCAATACTTCCGCGGTTAAATCTAATAACCAAGATCCAATCACCGAACCACGTCTCCACAACTCTGCAACTTCAGGAACATTAATGGTGTACTGATAATTTTCTGGATCAGACATCGGTGCAACTTCCGCATCGCCTTTATTAATAAAATTACTTCCAAGATTTGCTTGTTTTAAAATATTAAAACCTTCTGCATAAGCTTGCATGATGCCATATTCAATACCGTTATGAACCATTTTGACGAAATGACCAGCACCAGCTGGACCACAGTGGAGCCAACCATGTTCTGCAGGTGTTTCTGGTAAATTTGGCAGTAGTCTTGGCGCCCCTTCGATATGAGGCGATAACGTTTCAAAAATAGGCGCACAAAAATCAACTGCTGACTTGTCACCACCAACCATCAAGCAATAACCACGTTCTAATCCATAGACACCGCCAGATGTACCACAATCTAAATAATCAATACCTTTAGCTTTGAGTGTTAAAGCACGGCGACGAGAATCTTTAAAATTGGAGTTACCATGGTCGATTAAAATATCACCAGGACTTAATAACGGCATTAAGGTTTGTATGGTTTCTTCAACCGTTTGAGCGGGTACAACCAATTGGAAAATGCCACGTTTTTGCTTTGCTTTAACAGCCTTCACTAAACTTGGTAAATCCATACTTGCATGGGAAATATAACCCAATTTTTCTTGTTCTTTTAACTTATCAATCGAGGTTCGATATCCATAGGTTTTAAAACCTTTTTGAATTAATCGTCTCGACATATTTTCGCCCATTCTTCCTAAACCGATAATACCGACATGTAACATAGTGAAATGCTCCTTTAACTACTTTATTTTATCACGATTAAAGGGTTTCAAAAGCACGACATTCCTTAAGGAATGAGGTGAAAATTTCATCAATCTCAAAGACTTTGTTGGTGATCAGTGTTAAGGAAGTGGCGTTAGGTAAACCTGTAAAATTCTTTTGATTGATATTGATACCAATTCCTAAAATCACATACTCTAATGATGCATCAATATGTTTGGTTTCAATAAGCATTCCAGCAACTTTTTTACCATCCACTAATAAATCATTTGGTAATTTATGAGATGCTTTAGCACCATACTTTAAGAGGAAATTTTGACAACTTGTGATAGCGATTTTTTCAATGGATTGAGGTGTCGCTGATTTTTTAAAGGTTTTAAATAAAAAAGACACAAGGATATTCTCATTGGGATTGCTCATCCATTGACGTGCCAATTGACCACGACCCGCAGTTTGATAACGAGCCCTTACGATGCTTAAATGTGGAAGAGATTTGATATTTAATTTAATGAAATTATTGGTTGAATCAATAGAATCAAGCGTTATGACCTTCATGTTTGAATTAACCTAACCTACTGCAACAGAAAATTTCGCTAAACAAACAAGTTGATCACCTACATAAGCTTCACCTTCAAAAAAGAAAAAACCTACCTTGCCGTTTAAAAATTTAACATGAAGTTTTAAAGTATCTCCGGGTATGACACGACGTTTAAACTTTACTTCTTGAATCGATGAAAAATAACCAATTTTACCTTGGTATTGTGGAGCAGTCAAAATACAAATCGCTCCAGTTTGGGCAAAAGCTTCGACCATTAAAACGCCTGGAAAAACGGGGTTATTTGGAAAGTGACCAGGAACCCAAAATTCAGTTTTTAAAATATCTTTTTCAGCACTTGTGGCAACAAGAGGAACATTATCCGTAACACGATCAATCAGAATAAAGGGTTCTCGGTGAGGAATAATACTCTTAATTTGATTTAGGTTATATTTCATGGTTAACGTTTAAAAATAAGGGCTGCATTTTGACCACCAAAACCAAGATTAATATTCAATGCATAATTTACTTTTCTTTTTGCGGGTTTACCCAACGTGTAGTTTAAATCGCATTCAGGTCCTAACTCATTGGTCGTAATGGTTGGGGGTACGATTTGATTAACTAAAGCCAAGATACAAGCAATGGATTCAACTGCTCCAGTTGCACCTAACATATGACCTGTCATCCCTTTTGTACTGGAAACATTTAGTGCATAGGCATGCTGACCAAAAACTTTCTTAATACCAAGTGTTTCAATTCGATCATTTAAGGGAGTAGAGGTTCCGTGAGCATTGATATAGTCAATATCTTGAGGTTGTAGATTGGCATCCTTTAATGCTAATTCCATGCATTTACTGATGCCTTCTGCGGTTTCATCAGGTGCAGTAACATGGAAGGCATCAGAGGTTGATCCATAGCCCACTAATTCAGCATAAATTTTTGCACCACGAGCTTTAGCGTGGTCGTATTCTTCAAGAATTAATACCCCAGCACCTTCACCCATGACAAAACCAGATCGTTTTTTATCAAAAGGCATACTTGCTTGAGCAGGATTATCACCACTATGTAAGGCTCTCATCACCGCAAAACCAGCAATCCCTAATGCGTTAATGGAGGATTCAGAACCACCGGCGAAGGCCACATCTAAATAACCATCACGAATATAACGGAATGCTTCACCAATTGAATTGGTGCTTGCTGAACACGCAGTTACAACTGGTAAGTTGGGACCTTTTGCTTTAAAACGCATTGAAATATTACCGCCAATTAAGTTAATGATGGCGTTGGTAATAAAGTGTGGGGAAACCCGATCAAGCCCACGAGAAATGGCGACTTGAGATTCCGCCCAAATGGAATTTAATCCGCCGATCCCAGAGGTTACAAAGGTTCCAAAGCGATAAGGGTCAACTGAAGTTGGAGTTAATTTTGCATCGTCATAAGCTTCGCTAGCAGCTAAAATTCCTAACACAATGACGCGATCCAATTTAGACGCACTTCTTTCATCTACATATTTGGATGGATCAAGGTGTTTTACTTCTGCGGCAACTTTAACCTTACTTGTCGAAGTATCAAAAAGAGAAATCATCCCAATGCCATTCATCCCCTTCATCATGTTTTGCCACATGGATGGAACATCATTGCCAATCGGAGTGACTGCGCCTAAACCTGTAATCACGACTCTTTTTTTCATAAACATCCCCCTTTTAATACATTGTCATACCACCGTCAACAACGAAGGTTTGACCGGTGATATATTGGGCTTTACTCGAAGCTAAGTAGCTGACCATTTGTGCAATATCTTCAGGAATACCAAAACGCTTTAAAGGAATCATCGCTAACGCAGCCTCTTTGATTTGAGGTGATAAGTTTGCAGTCATATTCGTTTGAATAAAACCAGGAGCAACGACATTGACAGTCAAATTTCTTGATGCCATTTCTCGGGCTAGAGTTTTGGTTAAACCAATCACACCAGCTTTTGCTGCTGCATAGTTTGCTTGACCAATATTTCCCATCATCCCAGCAACAGAGGCGATATTAATGATACGTCCATTACCGGCTTGCATGAGGGGTTTTAAAGCATATTTGCACATAGCCCAAACACCTTTTAAATTGGTTTCAATGACACGATCGAATTGAGTTTCACTCATTCTTAACATCAAAGTATCATCGGTGATACCAGCATTATTGACCACAACATCAAGTCTTTGGTAAGTGTCTAATGTGATTTTAATTAACTTTTCAGCTTCAGTAACCTTACTCAGGTCTGCTTGAACTGCAAGCGCTTGTCCACCCATACCTTGAATTTGTTTGACTAAATCGTGAGCAGCTTGGGCCGATGAATGGTAATTCACAACAATCGTAAACCCATCTTGAGCAAGTTGAAGACTAATTGCCAAACCAATGCCGGTTGCACCACCAGTGACAATCGCAACTTTCTTTAAATCATTCATGAAAGTAACTCCTTTACAGATGGAAGATCTTGTTGACCGTTATATGACACTACTTTAGCATCTGGAAGAATCTTTTTCACTAGACCAGCAAGAACGGTTCCAGGACCGATTTCAATAAAGGTATCAATTTGTTGGGATGATAAATAACGGATTGAATTTTCGAATTGAACCGACGATTGAACTTGTTGAACAAGATAATGAGGAAGATCTGAAAGCTGAGATAAAGGTTTACCGGTCCAGTTAAAAATCAAAGGAATTTGACTCGCTTGAAAACGAATGGAAGCAAAAGCCTTTGTTAATGCTTGAGCTGCATCGGACATCAACGGAGAATGAAAAGCACCTGAAACATTAAGAGGGATTGCTCTTTTTGCGCCATTAGCAGTTGCTAGGGCCATCACTTCTTTAACTGCGAGTTCATGACCAGAAATGACCAGTTGTCCAGGACAATTATAATTCGCGATGATTACTTGATGATTTGGTTTATTAACTTGAAGACATAACGCTTCTAATGTTGGCGTTGCTAAACCGATAATCGCTGCCATGGTCCCAGGATTAGAGCGGCTTGCAGCTGCCATCGCATTGGCACGAACTTGAATTAATGTTAGTGTAGTGGCTAAATCAAGATGACCAGCAATGTGTAACGCTGTGTATTCTCCAAGCGAAAAACCTATCAAATATTGAGGTTTGATAGGAAATAAATGTTGTAATTGACGGTAATACAATAATGAGGTTGCGAGCAAAGAAGGTTGGGTATATTCCGTTTGATTTAAACCGGCAAGTTGACCGCTTAAAATCCCTTTTAAATCAAAAGAAACATGTTGTTGGATACTCTTGTAATAATCCATGAGTGCTGGGGTTTCATTGAGAGCAGATAAACCCATACCGATTGTTTGAGCACCTTGACCTGCAAACAAAACCGCAAATTTTTTCATAGATTTATTAAAGCTCCACCCCATGTTAAACCTGCTCCAAAGCCGACTAGCATAAGTTTACTTCCTGGTTGTAGTGGAGAGGCTGCAACATATTCATCAAGGGCAATTGGAATCGAAGCAGCAGAGGTATTACCGTAATGTTCAAGATTTAGGAAAAATTTATTTAAAGGTAATTTTTTTAATTCTGCCACACCTTCGATGATCCGGTAATTTGCCTGATGTGGAATTATTTTCGTTACCATGTCCAAACGACTACCATCGAGTTCTAATAAACGATTGATTGATTTTTCTATTGCATTGATTGCAAATTTAAAAACCCTTCTACCTTGCATTCTTAACACTTCTTTAACCGATAATACATCTTCCATATCACCTTCTGAAGCTGTGTAAAATGAAACAGTTTGGTGGGCTTGTCCACGACCCACGAGCAAAGCACCTGCACCATCACCGAACAAAATACACGTATTACGATCGGTATAATCCATAATTTTTGTTAAGGTTTCTGCACCAATAACAAGGATATGACGATATTTAGGACTATTTAATAACGCGGCTGCAACTTGTAAAGCATAGACAAAACCTGTACAAGCAGCATTAATGTCAAAGCAAGTAATGTCACGATGATTAAGACCAAGGCGGGCTTGAACTACTGCTGCCATACTGGGTGAAGCAAAATCTGGGGTAATGGTAGCAACAATAATCGCATCGATCATTTCTTTATCAAATTTAGCCTTTTCAATGGCATTAAGGGCAGCTTGATAAGCTAAATCTGCTGTGGTTTCACCCTCAACTTTGTGACGTGTTTTAATACCAGTGTGCGTGAGAATCCATTCATCCGTGGTATCGACCATTTTTTCTAAATCCGCATTGGTAATTAAACCTTTGGGAACGTATTTACCAGTGCCGATGAGCTTAATTGTTAACTTATTTTCCATTCTTTTTCTCCAATGTTTGCTCTTCAAATACACCAAAGTCTCTAAATTTCTTTTCGCGGTTCTTTAATAATGTTGCAGGTGTCAATTTCAATAATTGCTTTAAATATTTTTGTAATAAAATTCTCAGTTGCGTTAAGGTAAAATTAACATCTTCATGAAAACCGCCTTTAGCTTCAGGAATAATGCCGTCGATAATACCAAAAGATAACAAATCATCTGCCGTTAATTTCATCAGTGCCGCGGCAGCTTTTGCTTTGGTTGAATCTTTGAATAAAATTGAAGCAAAACCTTCTGGAGAAATAATGGAATAAACACTATTTTCAAGCATTAATAATGTATCGGTTACACCAATCGCTAATGCTCCACCAGACCCACCTTCAGAGAGGACAATCCCAATCATCGGAGTTTGAATAGCGATCATCTCAAATAAATTATAGGCAATCGCTTGCGCTTGACCACGTTCTTCTGCACCGATGCCTGGATAGGCTCCAGGGGTATCAATGATAAAAATAATAGGACGATGAAATTTTTCCGCTTGTTTCATTAATCGTAAGGCTTTTCGATAACCTTCTGGATGAGGCATGCCAAAATTTCTTGCTATTTTTTCATCCGTGGAGGAACCTTTTTCTTGTGCAATGATGGTGATTGATTGACCCATAAAGGTGGCTAAACCACCAATGAGAGATGAATCATCTCCAAATTGTCGATCACCGTGTAACTCAATAAAGTCAGGAAATAATTGTTTAATTAAAACAGAAGCCGTTGGTCGCTTTGGATGACGAGCAAGTCTAATTTTTTCCCAAACTTTTTCTTCGTTATTATTCACGTGGTTGTTCTCCATTGACGCCATGGAATCTTAATAATTGAATTAAGGATTGTTTTAATTGTTTACGTTCGACAACAAGATCAACTTGACCATGCTTTAATTGAAAAGCCGCAGTTTGAAATCCTTCTGGTAAATCTTGTTGAATGGTTTGCTTAATTACACGCGCCCCGGCAAATCCAATTAAAGCGCCGTGTTCGGCAACAATTACATCACCAAGCGAAGCATAACTTGCTGCAACACCACCCGTGGTTGGATGGGTAAGAACAGAAATAAACAAGCCACCAAGTTGATCAAGTTTTTTGAGTGCAGCAGAGGTTTTCACCATTTGCATCAGTGATAAAATACCTTCTTGCATTCTAGCGCCGCCACTTGCAGAGAAAATAATTAAAGGTAAATGTTGTTGACCTGCATATTCAATCAAACGGGTAATTTTTTCACCGACAACAGAACCCATGGAACCCATCATAAAAAAGGAATCGAGAACCCCAATTGCCACCGGTAAGTTTTGAATAAGTGCACGACCAGATATAAACGCTTCAGGTTGTCCCGTACTTTTTTTAGAAACGGCTAATTTTTGATCATATTCAGGCATGGATAAAGGGTTTTTAGATGTTAGAGTGGCATCGATTTCAACAAAAGAGTTTTGATCGACGACCAATTGGATGCGATCTCTAGCATTTAAACGGAAATGAAATTGGCAATGAGGGCAAACGGATAGGTTTTCAACAAGTGCCTTTTGATAAATGGCAGAGTGACATTGTTCACACTCAATAAATAAACCATCTGGTATGTCAATTTGGTTTTTTGGAATGGGTTTTTCCGCAACTTTTAAGAAGGTGCGAAGTTTAGGTTTTTGTTTAGCAAAAATATCACTCATGCATGTCCTTAATTCTTTCTAAAAATCTTGCAACAAATCCGGTATCAACATTACCGGAAATAAATTCTTGTGTGTGTAGTAATGAATAATGGAATTCAATATTGGTGGTGATGCCATCGACCATGAATTGTTCGAGAGCAACAAGCATTTTTCGAATCGCTTCTTTTCGAGTTGGAGCATGGACAATCAATTTTGCAATCATGGAATCATAAAAGGGTGGTACTTCATATCCAGGATAAATATGGGTATCAATTCGTACACCAATACCTCCAGGCATGATTAATTGAGTGATTTTACCAGGGGCAGGTCTAAAGTTTGCTTTAACATCTTCAGCATTAATACGGCATTCAATTGCATGACCTGTTATTTTGATTTGACGTTGTGTGAAAGGTAATTTCTTACCCAAAGCAATTTTGATTTGTTCTTTCACAAGGTCAATACCGGTAATAAATTCGGTGACTGGATGTTCAACTTGAATCCGGGTATTCATTTCAATAAAATAATAATTTAAATTTTTATCGACAAGAAACTCGATGGTTCCAGCATTCACATAACCCACGGCTTTAGCTAGCTTAACCGCTGCTTCGCCCATTTTTTTACGCAATCGAGAATCAATAACGGGTGATGGTCCTTCTTCAACCATCTTTTGGTTTCGTCTTTGTAACGAGCAATCTCTTTCACCTAAATAAACACAGGAGCCAAAACTATCACATAAAATTTGGATTTCGATATGACGTGGATTTTCAATGTATTTTTCAACATAGAGATTTTTATCTCCAAAACTTGCTTCTGCTTCCATCGAAGTGCGATCAAAGACATCTCTAAATTCTTTTTCTGAGCGAATAATTGAAATACCGCGTCCACCACCACCTGAAGTGGCTTTAATCATGACGGGAAATCCTACTTTTTTAGCAACATTTAAACCTTCTTCAAGGTTTTCAACAATACCTTCTGAACCTTCGATAATGGGTACACCAGCTTTTCTAGCAATTACTTTTGCTGAAGCTTTATCACCAATTTGACGTATCGCGTTTGCAGAAGGACCTACGAACTTTAAACCACAACTTGCCACAATTTCAGCAAATTGTTCGTTTTCAGACAAAAACCCATAACCTGGGTGAATCAGAGTTGCACCCGTGGCAACTGCTGCGGAAATGACATTATTAATGTTAAGATAACTATTTTTTGACCTTGCTTCACCAATACAAATGGATTCATCGGCTAATTTCACTGCCATTGTATCGCGATCAGCTGTTGAATAAACTGCAACGGTTGGAATGGAAAGTTCCTTGCAGGCTCTAATGACCCGCACTGCAATCTCCCCGCGGTTGGCGACGAGAAGTTTTTCTGCCATATTTACTCCTGTGGTCGAAGTGAAATAACAACTTGGTTGAAACCAACCACGTCACCATTTTTACAATTAATTTTTTCAACCACTCCCGAGAATGGAGAAGCAATTTCATTCATTATTTTCATCGCTTCTACAATACAAACGGTTTGGCCCTTGTTCACACGTTGACCAATTTTAACGAATGGTTCAGATGTTGGTGAACTCGCAGCATAATAAGTTCCAACTAAAGGCGAGGTAACATCCTTTAGCAAAATATCTTCTGTGGGTTTGTTGGCAACGTTCGTCTGAGCTTTTGGATTTACATTAGGTGGTAAAATTTTAGGTTCATTTGTAACGACATTTTTTGGTTCTGAAACAAAGGTTTCTTTTAATTTCGAAAGGGAAAGTTTAAATGTCCCATCTTCGATGGTCATTGTCGTCAATTTAGACGACTCAAAATACTTGATTAAATCCTGAACCTTTTTAAAATCCATAAAAATTACTTAACTTTTGGTTTAATAAAGTTAACAATATCTCCGATTGTTTTGAGCTTTTGTGCTTCATCATCACCAATCTTAACTTTAAACGTATCTTCTAATTCCATAATCAATTCCACTGCATCAAGAGAGTCTACATTGAGATCTTCTCTTAAACGTGTGGTGGCATTAACTTTTGCTGGTTGGACTTTAAATTTCTTTGCAACAACTTCGCGAATTTTTTCTAAAACCATAGCAAGGTCTCCTTTAACGTATGCTCCTATGTTATCACTCCACTTAATTATGTCAAGTTTTCTAGTTTCTTAAAAATTTCATACCATTTAGATTTTTAGGAACATGGATTTTGATTGAATGATGCTTGATATATGATAAAATAATCTAGAAAAGAGGTCTTTATGGCTAATATTAAGTCTCAAACCAAACGTATTCAAACCAATCTCAAGGCGGAAGAACATAATTTTACATTTAAGGCAAGTATGAGAACGGCGATGAAGAAAACTAAAGCCTTATTAGCTAAAAAAGATCTTCCAGGTGCCACATTAGCATTAAATCAAGCAATCAAACTCATTGATAAATCAGTTGCCCATGGTATTCAAAAATCTCAAACCGCTTCTAGACAAAAATCTAGATTAATGACTTTTTTTAATACTCAATCTAAGACATCAGCACAATAGTTTTGGTTAACTTTAACCTTAATTTGTTGTAAAATTATCTTAATGAAAACTAAATTAATTTCCCCTTCAAAAGATGGCTATTTCATGCCTGCTGAGTTTTCCAGTCATGACGGTACCCTCATGCTTATGCCACATCGTGGGGATGTTTGGCGTAACCAAGCCAAAGAAGCCCAAGAGGTTTTCATTAAAATTGCAAAAGAAATTTCCAAATTTGAACCTGTTTTTATTGGCGTTCATAGTTCTATTTGGAGTCAATTCGAAAAAACAAAGATTAAAAACATTACTTTCTTTCAAGTAGATTATGATGACGCATGGGTCAGAGATACAGGTCCAACCTTTGTTAAGAATAAATTAGGCGAGTTTAGAACCATTGATTGGGAATTCAATGCATATGGTGGTAAAGACTTTGGACTTTATGCTCCTTGGAATCTTGATGATGCCTTAGCTCAAAAATTATCATTACGTTATCAATTAGACAGTTATCGCACTGACTCTTTTGTCATGGAGGGTGGTGCCTTCCATGTGGATGGCGAAGGATTGGTTATGGCTACCGAATACAACCTCTTGCATAAAGGTAGAAATCCAAAATTAACCAAAAAACAAATCGAAACCAAACTTTTAGATATGTTAGGCGGTAAGAAAATGATTTGGTTACCTCGTGGAATCTATAATGATGAAACAAAAGAGCATGTTGATAATGTCGCCACCTTTATTGGTCCTGGACATGTTCTTGTTGCGGAAGCTGTTGATCCTCGAGACGCACAGCAACCTCTTTCACAAGCAACCTTGACAGCATTAAGAGCTCAAACTAATGTCGAAGATAAGCCATTAAAGATTACCACCGTGGTGATGCCCAAGGCGATCCATCGTACTTATTTTGAATCTGCAGGGCTAACCCCTACTTCATCAAGTAAAAATCGACCGATGAATGAAAGACTTGCTGCATCCTATCTTAACCTTTATTTTGTGAATGGTGCGGTGATTGTCCCTAAATTTAATCAAAAAACCGATGACATTGCCCTTCAACAACTCAAAGAAGCATTACCAGGCCGTAAAATTATCATGTTAGATACCAAAGAAGTGCTTTTAGGCGGTGGCAATATTCACTGTATTACGCAACAAATTCCTAAAGGGGTCTTATAGTCATGCGCCAAGTCACAGTTAGTGCCATTCAAATGGCAATGAGCGAAAATCATAAGCAAAATATTGAACTGGCCACTGAATTAGTCAAACAAGCAGCAAAGCGAGGCGCGAATATCATTTTGCTTCCAGAGCTATTTATGAGTAAATATTTTTGCCAAATTGAGAATTATGATCATTTTTCAATGGCAAAACCATTTGAAAACAATCCAGATTTACAATACTTTCAACAACTTGCAAAGTCTTTGAATGTTGTCCTTCCAATATCCTATTTTGAACGCGCTAATCAAGTTTTCTTTAATTCTATTGCGATTATCGATGCAGATGGTTCTATCCTAGGTCAATATCGAAAGATGCACATTCCAACCGGTGACTCTTATCAAGAAAAGTTTTATTTCACCCCCGGAGACACTCCTTTACAAGTCTTCAAAACTAAATTTGCGAACCTCGGTGTTGCGATTTGTTGGGATCAATGGTTTCCTGAAGTCGCTAGAATTTTAGCGCTTGAAGGAGCAGAATTACTCCTCTATCCAACGGCTATCGGTTCTGAACCAACCTTACCTATCGATTCTCAACCCCATTGGCAACATACGATGATGGGTCATGCGGCTGCTAACCTTACCCCTTTAATTGCTGCCAATCGCATTGGTAAAGAAACATATGGTGAACATCACATGACGTTTTATGGGACAAGTTTTATTACCAATTATGATGGTTCCATTCTTCAACAAATGGACCGTGTAAAAACTGGCTTTATTCAACAAACGTTTGATTTAGATGCGATTGATAAAATGCGTTACTCTTGGGGTGTATTCCGTGATCGTCGACCCAATATGTATCATCGCTTACTTAAGAAATAGGTTTGGTAAAATTAACCAACCACCAACTGAGGGCCTCCACTTTATCTTGGCGGCCTTTTTTAATGCGTTCATCAAGTTGATCGAGACTTAGTAAAATTTGATGGATTCGTTTTAAGGGGAAACGTTTTTTTGCCTGAGACATTAATCGAATTCTAAACTCATGGATTTTTAAAGATTGACTAATTTTAAAAGTATCTAAACCTTGATCAAGTAAATAACAAACTTTAGCATAAAGTTGAAAGTGCTTCGCAAGCATACTGATCAAAACCGTTGGTTCAATTTGTAGCACCATGAAATCTTGATAAATTTTTAATGCCTGTTTAAGATTTTCTGCCATGATTTGATTCGTTAATTCAAACACATTATCCTCAAGATTAGGTTTGACTAATTGATCAATCGTTTTTTCCTCAATCGTCGAACCATAGACGATCAATTTTTGCATCTCTTGGTAGAGCCTATCGATGTCTGGATATGTCGAATCCATTAACTTGATTAAAGCTTTAGAAGCAATCGTCGCACCAAGTGCTTTTATCCAATTTTGCGCAAGGATGAAAGCTTGATCTTTAGAGGGAATTTCAAGATGTTGCCATTGATGTGATTTGATGATCAATTTTGATAAGGTTAATCGTTCATCGATGTCACCTTGATATAAAAAGATGAGTTGAACATGAGCATCCTTTTGCTTTAGCAAATGCTCTAACATCTCTTCATCTTCTTTTTTTTGCAACGTTTGTTTACCCGTACTTTTACCAAAAAATGACCCTTGAGAAATAATGGTTATTTTTTCTTCAGACCATAAACTGGGTTGGAGAACTTCTGGCAACCATGATGAAATGGGAACCGAGGACCCATCGACTTTCTCAATGACAGTTGATGGCGGAACTTTATGCAAATATTCTTGAAGCTTTTGTATCATTAGTTGAAATGATGGTGAACTAATCAATAAAATCATAATTATATTTTACACGTTTGATAGCGAATTGTCCCTTCGATATCGGTACGCCTGATAGGAATGTTTAACGTATCGATGCGTTCAAGGACATCCGGATGAGGGTGGCCATATCGATTGCCTCCACCGACGGAAATCACGACCTCTTTTGGGTTGATTTGATTCAAAAATTCAATCGAAGTGGAGGAATTTGATCCATGATGACCAATTCTTAATATGTTCGCTGTTAAATGAGGATAAAACATTTGAATCAATGCTTCGGTTTTTTCTGTTGCATCACCCATGATTAACCACTGACAATCTAAGGACTGAATACCTAAGACTAATGATCGTTCATTATCTTCTTCAAGTACTGGGTGAAAATGCTGATAATTTTGAATCGTCAATTCTCCTAATTGGATTGAGTCAAATGGATCTTTAACCACTTTCTTTACATGGTAAGAATCTAATAGCGATGGCATTGCCCCATCATGATCAAAATCTGGATGGGTAATCACCAAGTAATCTAATGAACGAAGCTTTAATTTTTTAAAAAAAGGAATCAGGACATCCTGAGCCATATCAAAACTTTTCACACCACCTGTATCAATTAACATCGTTTTACCAAAGGATTGAATCAACGTCGCGTCACCTTGACCCACATTCACAAAATAAACTGAAGAACTGATATGGTTTTCCCACCCACTCATTTGCAAAAGTATCAATACCATTAATAACATGATGAAAGTTGATTGATAGACTTTTAAATGAAGATAAATCGATAGGCCGATGAAGATAGAAGTTATGGTAATCATGAGTTGCATCCATAACGGCACATCACCACCATATAGCAATCCATTCACTTGACTCAATAAAGCTAAAATGTTGATCCATTGGTTGGTGAGTTGGATTAAACCTGGTATTAATAATCCTGAATAAAGATAAATCACCCAAAAAGGAAATAGAATACTATGAGCCCATGATAAGGGTAAAAACACAAGCGACGTTGGGTTAAGAATAATTCCATCTTGAAACCATCCATATGCCATACCAATCAATAGAAAACCTATCCAACGCTTCCATGATTGTAAACGCGGAAATAACCCCATAAAAAAGTTCATCCAGCATTGATAAAACAAATAAAGAAAGGTTCCTTGCTGAACCCACATATATGGATTAACCCAACTTTGAATTGATAGGACCATTACTTTTGATAGATGTGGGTTTTGTTTTGGTGAGTGTAACTTTAAAATTTCAATGCCATACACTCTTAACATTCCGAATTGTCTTAAATTCATCATTAGATATGGAAAGAAAAAGAGTAGTCTTATTAAACGACTCTGCTTTTCAGATAGTTTTAGTTTCAAGATGACATCCATCCATTGGTTTGTTAAATAAAAACCCAAACCTGAATATTGAATCATGTTGATTAGATTTCCTTGAAATTGATAATCTTCCAATGATCGTTTCCAGAGTAGTTGTGCTACAAATGAGCCTATCTTTGGTTCTAATTGAAGAAGTTGAGTTTCAATATATGCATCAATGCGAAACGGAAAACGTAACCAAATCTGGATATGATCGATGTTGATCATTTTTTCAACACCTCGTTGTTCAAGATAAAGCGGAAAACTAAATAATCCCTCATAGGTTGTCATCCTAATCGGTCCAATATGACCTTGAATCAGTAAGATATCTCCCCAATGGGTTTCTAAGGAAGGGTTAACTTCCATATAGAAAGCTTGAAGGCCATTATGAATAATGGCCCAGTTATCACGATGATCAATCACAAGATAATAACTTTGATTTGATTGAAACAGTATTTTGATTCCCCAAGATAACAATAAGTAAGTTGAGATATAAGTCACTAACCATTTGATCATGACGGGTTGTTTGAAAGTCAAAAAAATGAAAATCAAAACAAAACAAATCCACCAAAGAACATTTTGTTCAATAATGGCGAAATGAAAACAAAAAATTTCTAAAACAAATATCCAATATTTCAAAGGAGATGAATATAATTCTTAATTCTCGTAAAGGTCGATTGACCAATTCCCGGAACTTCCATGATTTGCTCAATATATTGAAATAATCCTTGGCTTTGTCGATATTCAATGATGGCGGTGGCTAAACTTGTTCCGATATTAGAAAGCGTCATTAAATTGTTTTCAGAAGCAGAATTTATCCCAACTTTAACGAGTGCTGTTGTCCCACAAACATCATTGGGGTCAAACGCAGGTGCAATATAGTAATGAAAACCAGCTATCAGGGTCGTGGTTGTATGATATGCATGCTCATCCGCATTAGTTGTTGCACCACCTGCTAACTGAATCAAGTCCCCTAAAGATTTGTCTTTTTGTATGATGTAAGTTCCAGGTTTTTGAATTTCACCAGACAAGGTTACTGTCATAAAATCATTCGTCAATGAACTCGTTTCAGTGATCGAGTTCTGAACAATATTGGGATCCAAATTTAGAAACACGACTAAGGTAACAATCGTAAAGAACAACACACCAATCATAATTTTGAACATAAAAAAACCTCCACTTATCAATAGGGAGGTTAAATTGAATTTATGATATTTAAACTAAATTATTCGATTTTAAGAATTTGAACTTGATAGTTTTTTGGCGCTTTTACGGTCACTTTGTCATTGACTCGACCGCCCATGATGGCTTCCCCTAATGGAGAGACGTTACTGATGGTTCCTTCACGAGGATTGGTTTCATGTGTGCCAACAATCTTGAAGGTATATTCTTTCTTATTTGATAAATTAAGAATCTTAACGGTTCTACCAAAGCTGACAATTTTTGTACTTCCGGATGCATCATCTACAATCGATGCATTCGATAAAATATCTTCGAGTTGTCGAATACGTTGTTCTACATCGGCTTGTCTTGCTTTTGCTGCATCGTAATCTGCATTTTCGGAAAGATCGCCTAATGAACGAGCATAGGCAAGCTGTTCAATTACTTCTGGTCGAATGACATCAATCAAATTTCTCAATTCAGCCTTTAATTTGTCATAACCTTCACGGGTTAATTGCACTTTTTCATTTTCCATTGTCATGCTCCTTTTAGTTTAATGCTTGCTTATTTTAGCAATAAAATTACTTAATTTCCATCATTTTCGTTATCTTCATCAGACTCTTCTTCATAATTTGCAATCATCGTTTCTGCATAGTTTAAGGCTTCTTCTGTTGGTTCTTTGAGTTCTTGTGTCAAATCATCATATTGTTTAACATATAAATCATCTTCGGAAGAAGGATGAAAATAAATCACATAATTTTGCGATTTGAAAATAAATGTGAAATATATATAAAAAATCTCAGTTTTTCCATTTTCCAAGACAATTTCCAAGGTATTATCGAGATTTCGATTCATATTGTTCTAAGATAACACAAGCTGACAATGAGTCAATGTATTGTTTTTGTTTTTTTTCGGGAATGCCTAATATATGTAGCCTTTCTTTCGCTTCAATGGTCGTAAATCTTTCATCAACAGTATGAATTGGAACTGAAATCAAGAGTTGAAGGCGGTGAACCACACCTTGGACCCATCGAGTTTGGTCACTATCTCGACCATCTGCGTGAAAAGGAATGCCAAAGATAAGTTCACTTGGTTTATATTCTTCTATTAATTGTTGGAGATGTTGAAGTAATTGTCTTTCATCAACACGAGGAAAAAAAATAGCGGGTAAAGGTAAAACCATGCCGAGTTTATTTTTAACGGCAATTCCTAAAGATTTTGATCCTAGATCAAAGGCAATCAAAGTTGTTTGAGTCTTTTTTATGGAATCCATGTCTTCATTACATTTTTAATATCAATCAGTTGTTTACCGGCACCAAACGCTAAATCTGGTTTACCTCCACCTGATCCTTGCATTTGTTGAGCAATGGTTTTGGTGATCACTGAAGCATTTCGTTGCGGTGTTCTTAAACTTGCTCCAACATAAGATCCAATGGGATACGTATCATTTTCTTTCCCGATCAGCACCAAGATTGATTCAGGATTGCTACCTTTTAATCGATCCATGACTCTCATTAATAGGACCCTTGTTAAGGTTGGTTCATAAAAAATACCGTTGATAAATGGTTTTTGTGTTAATTGTCTGGACAAGGTTAAAAAGGTTTGTTCTGCAAGGGATTCTTGGGCTATTGATAATGATTCCTTAAGACTTTCTTTTTCTAACATAAGTGCTTTGAGACGATCAAAGATTTCTTTTGCAGAACCGGCCTTTAATTGGTCTCTTAATGACTTAATCATCCGTTCTTTTTGTGTGTAATAAGCGTAAGCTGGAGCACCTGCCACAATAACTAATCGGCGAGTTCCAGCAGCGATACTTTCTTCTGAACTAATCATAAACATGCCAATTTCTTGTGTGTTATTGACGTGTGTCCCACCACAAAATTCTTTTGAACGGGCTCCTAAGGTGACGATGCGAACAATATCACCGTATTTTTCTTCAAATGGTGCAGTTGCACCAGTTTTTCTTGCTTGATCAATCGGCATAAGTTCAATGACACAATCTGAAGCTGCAGCGATTTGGTCATTAACATCTTGTTCAATCATGGAAAGTTCTTGTTCAGAAATTTTATTAGGGTGGCTGAAATCAAATCGAGCATATTGATCACCAACAAATGACCCTTGCTGTACGATATGCGAACCAAGATGTTTTTTTAGTGCCGCTTGTAATAAGTGTAAAGAAGAGTGGTGTTGACGAATGACTTGTCGACGGTGCCGATTAATTTCTAGGGTAAGTGAGTCACCAACTTTTATCACACCAAAACGCACCAATACTTTATGAAGATGTTGTTTATGAGGCGCTTTTTGAACATCAACCACTTCTAATTGAGTGTTGCCATTCGACATCAAACCTAGGTCTGAAGATTGTCCGCCACTTTCAGCATAGAAGTTCGTTTGTTGTAAGATGACTTCACCTTCATCTTCTAATGAAGATTTTTGAATACCATCTTTAAAAATTCCGATGACCTTTGCTTGGATGATTTTTCCATCATCGATGAATTTACTTTCTTGCTTAAACGATAAAAGGTCTGCAGATTGTTTTGCCATGGAGCCAACCGTCTGCCTTGCTTGTCTTGCGCGTTCTCTTTGATTTTCCATTAGATTTTCAAAGCCAACCATATCAACTGATAATTGGTGTTCTTCTGCAATTTCTTTTGTTAATTCAACTGGAAAACCAAATGTATCATAAAGCTTAAATGCAATCTCACCTGTAATCGGTTGTTTTTGGTCAAGATACTGTTTGAGTAAGGATTCACCATGTTGTAGAGTTGTTAAAAACTTTTCTTCTTCTTGAAGAATCATCTTGCTAACAGTGGTTTGATGCTGTTGTAAATAAGGATAGTCCTTTAACATGATCGATAAGACAATGGGAATTAAAGATGTTAAGAATGGTTTTTGAATACCAATTTTTTTCCCATAACGAAGAGCACGGCGAAGGATTCTTCTCAGAACATAACCTCTACCTTCATTAGAAAAAATCGCTCCGTCTGAAAGAGCAAATGTAAGGGTTCGAATATGATCTGCAATCACCCGGTACGGTCTGTATTCACTTTTTTGATAACTGATGGATGCTAATTTTTCAATGCCTTGAATAATGGGGAAAAACAAATCTGTTTCAAAATTTGTTGGTGTGCTTTGGAAAATACTCGCCAAGCGTTCAAGTCCAGCCCCAGTATCGATATTTTTAGAAGGTAATTCCTTATATTTATCTCGTGAAACACCAGTAATGGCGTTAAATTGAGAAAATACAATATTCCAAATTTCGATGTATCGGTCGTTAGAAATTTCCTCTTTTAGTAAACGAACACCAAGACCTTTAGGATCGTATTTTGTTCCGCGATCATAAAAGATTTCTGTATTAGGACCACATGGGCCTTCACCAATCTCCCAGAAATTTCCTTCAATGGCGAAGAGATGATCGGCTGGTACACCTAAACTTTGCCAGATTTTTGGTGTTTCAAGATCGAGTGGTGAATACGTCATATATAGCTTTTCAATTTCAAATCCAAACCATTTTGGACTTGTTAACAATTCAAAAGCCCAGGTGATCGCTTCTTTCCGGAAATAATCACCAATCGAGAAATTACCTAACATTTCAAAGAAGGTATGATGTCGTGCTGTATATCCAACTTGTTCTATGTCGTTTGTTCGTAAGCTTTTCTGCGCGTTTGTTAAACGCTTATTTTGAGGTATTTCGGTTCCATCAAAATATTTTTTGAGGGCAGCAACACCTGAATTAATCCAAAGGAGCGTTGGATCTTGAAAAGGTACCAAACTCTTACCTTCGATAATTTGATGTCCTTTTTCAGCAAAAAAAGTCAACCACATTTGCCGGACTTGAGAACCTGTTAATACTTTCATGTTGTCTCCTTTTAAAGAAAAAAAGTACCTACGCAAGGAACGAATTGATCGTGGTACCATCCTTGTTCATTGTGTTTTTCACAATGCACTTTATAACCTTAACGTGGTCAGCGGCAATGATTAGTTGCTAGTATTGAAGTGGCCTTCGTTACATGATGTCCAACGCTTTCACCTAATCGTTGTCGCTAAAGGCATCCTATACGATTCGTTTCAATAAAAAAATTATAGCATACTAAAGTCGTTGCTGACCTTGGTAATAAATTTGATCGATAAGACCCCCACCTAAGCACTCACCATTATGATAAAGAACAGCACCCTGACCTGGTGTAATAGCCTTGTAACCATTGGGAAAGGTAAGGGTCAGCGTTTGATTTGTTAGCGATTTAATGGTCACAGGTAATAAGGTTTGGCGATGACGAAAACGTGCCATATACGTTTGGCCAATCTTCGGTATCGTTCGAATCCAATTTAAGGAACCTACTGTTATTTCATCGGACAAAAGAAAATTGTTATCTTCGCCTTGGGCCACATAAAGCAAGTTGTTTTTAACATCCTTTTTAACGACAAACCATTTATCACTTCCTAATGATTTTGATCCACCTATGCCTAAACCTTTTCGTTGGCCTATTGTGTAATAATAAACACCTTCATGGTGCCCAACGGGTTGCTTCGTCTCCATATCAATCATGATCCCTGGTTGAGCAGGAATATAATTCTTTAAAAACTCTCTAAAATTTCTTTCTCCAATAAAGCAAACGCCAGTAGAATCCTTTTTCTCGGCCACTGCTAAATTAAGAGACTTTGCGATTCGTCTTACTTCTTCTTTCGGTATATCTGCTAATGGAAAGAAAGTATGGGCTAATTGAGATTGAGATATTTGTGATAAGAAATAGGTTTGATCTTTATTATCATCCACCGATAAATGCATACCAGCTAAGCCATCTGGATGATTGATTCTTTTCGCATAATGCCCCATCGCAATATAGGAAGCTCCATGACTTTTTGCAAATTGATAAAAGGCATCAAACTTGATGTATTTGTTGCATAGAATGTCTGGATTGGGTGTTCGGCCACGTTCGTATTCTTTTAGGAAGAAAGAGAAAACATGATCCCAATATTCTTTAACAAAATCAATGCGATATAAAGGTATTCCTAATTTATCGGCTACGAGTTGAGCATCCGCAAAATCAACTTCTTGAGGGCATAAATCTTGATTCAAAGTTGGATTTCCTAATTGGTCTGAATTTGCTAAAGCATCCCAATTTCTCATAAAGCCGGCAATGACGTCATACCCTTGTTGTTTTAATAGATAGGCTGAAACAGCGGAATCGACACCGCCACTCAATCCAATCATCACTCTAATTTTATTATTGTTCATCGCTATCTAATATTAAAGTAAAGGGTCCTTGATTGTGAACTACAACGCTCATATCGGTTCCAAATTCACCAAACTTAACATGGGGATAGGAAGCCAATAATAATTGTTTGGTAATCATAAACAGTTGATTGGCTTCTTGGGATTTAGCAGCCAAGGTAAATGAAGGCCTTCGACTTGAACTGACATCCGCATAAAGCGTAAAGTTCGGAATGCAAAGAATTTCACCATGAATATCATGAATCGTCAGGTTTGTTTTCCCATTCAAATCCGGAAAAATTCTTAATTGAAGTAATTTATCAATCATTCGATGAACGATTTCAGGTCGATCATGATGTGTAAAACCAACAAAAATAACCATCCCTTTTTGAATGGCAGTACTGAATGTTTGTTGAATACTTAAGGATGCTGAAGAAACGATTTGAACTACAATTTTCATGATTCAATCCAAGCATGAACAATGGATTGTGGCTTGGATGCCTTTGCACTCACGGTGAATGCATTCGTTACCATATCAAGTGTATCTTGATTGAGCGTTAGATTAGTTTTTAAGGTTGCTAAATGTGAACCAATGGAAACCTTATCACCAATTTTATGATGCAACATAATCCCAGCATTTGGATCAATGGAATCCTCTTTGGTCAGGCGACCTGCACCTAACAACGAAGCGGCTTGTCCTAAAGCAAGTGCATCAATTTTACTAAGATAGCCTGCTTTTGATGCCTTGATTGAAACCACGTGTTTAGTCTTTAATAATTCAACATTGTTTAAATCTTCGAACTTTCCACCTTGCGCATGAATAAATTCTATGAATTTACTGTAAGCTTTTCCAGACGTTAACACTTCCATCACTTTCGTTCTAGCTTCTTTGATTGAATCAGCCCTTTTAGCTTGGATGAAGAGCATCGATGATGCTTGGATACAAAGTTCCAATAAATCACTTGGGCCTTTTAATTGAAGCGTATCAGCAGCTTCCAAAACTTCATTACGGTTACCAATTGCAAAGCCGAGTGGTTGATCCATATCGGTTAGCATCGCTCTGGTATCACGTCCAAGAGATTGACCTATTCTAACCATCGCTTTCGCTAAGATTTTTGCGGATTCTAATGTTTTCATGAATGCCCCAGATCCGAATTTGACATCCAATAAGATGGCCTTAGCACCCGATGCTATTTTTTTACTCATTATTGAACTTGAAATAAGAGGGATCGATTCAACTGTTCCCGTTACATCCCGTAGCGCATAAAGTTTTTTATCCGCTGGGACTAATTCTAGCGTTTGACCAATAATCGCCATCCCGACTTCGTTAACTTGCTTTTTAAAACGTGTTGACGATAGATTGGTCGTAAAACCTGGAATCGATTCAAGTTTATCAATCGTTCCACCTGTATGACCAAGACCCCGACCAGACATTTTGGCAAGTTTTAATCCTAAAGCAGCAACTATAGGACCAACAACAAGGGAAGTTTTATCACCAACACCACCGGTAGAATGTTTATCAACGGTGGTACCTTTAATACCAGATAAATCGACCGTCTCGCCACTGGAAACCATTGCTTCTGTTAACCAAGCAGTTTCTTGGTCATTCATGCCGTTAAGTTTAATTGCCATGAGTAATGAAGCAATTTGATAATCAGGAATGGTTCCTTTTGCATATCCATGAACAAAATACACAATCATTTCTTTTGATAAAGATTGATGCTTAACTTTTTGATCGATGATGTTCAGAATGTTCATATTATTTCCTTGGAAGTGATGCATCTAATAATCTCATTTTATCACTCCTTATCTGCATTAAATTTCGGACGATTTCCGCAACTTCAATGGTGGATTTACCTTCATACATGTCCGGTGTTATTTTATCTAAAAAATCTATCTGAACAGGATATTTCTTCCAATCTATTTTTGGATCAAGTGGGCGAAAAAAACCATATGTTACCATGGGTAAAATGGTCGCTTTTGCTTCCATTGCTTGCTTAAAGGATCCAGCTTTAAACGGTAACATTGGATTAGAATATTGAGTGTTTCGAGTGGCCTCTGGAAAAATTAACCAATGGGTATCTTTACGAATCAAACTTTGCTTCATGACTTCCAATTGGTCTAACTGAGAACGCACACTTTTTCGATTGATGAATAATGCATCAATTGAGTCTGTGGCATCGCCAAACAAAAATAGCTTTCTTACCTCTTTTTTTGCCATAAAGCGAACAGGATTTTCAAATAAATAAATGAGCAAGAAAGGGTCTAACATGGAATGGTGATTACAAACAATAAAGTAAGGCCCTTTATCTTTGGTAATGTCTGGATGATCAATATAAAGTGTGATTCTTAAGGTTTTATATAACCCATGAATAATTTTTCGAAGCTGAGTATAACGAATGGATAAAGGTTTCCTTTTTTTAAACCACACGTTGGGTAAAATGATAAAAAGATACCCAACAAATAATTCTATTAATAGGCGAAAACCTAATCGAAGGTACTTAAACATACCTACATTTTACAAGATTTTAGTTAGGGTTGTTACGATTTTAAAGGTAAGTGTAAAGGCTCTAAAAAGTCACAGATAATGGTCGGTCCAATGCCCTCTAAGACCTCAAGTCTACCTTTAACGCCAATTAGAGTGCCAATTTTCATGGTCATAAAATATTGATTCGTTGCCCTAGCCCAATGTTGAATGGGAATTTTATCCTCAACAAAAATACCGTTCTGATCTTTATATGGTCTCTGGATTTTGATAAAACGAACATTATCCTTGATCGGTTCATCGATTAATCCAATCACCATGACATTTGAAATCATACATTCCTCCATTTAAAAACATAGTAATGGAGATATAAAGAAAAGAATCTCAAAACTGTCCAACTATTGTTTCAGCATTAAAAATCTTAAGGGGGGGATGTGACTAAGGTTTAAAGGTTGTTTGACTTGCGATTCCCCGTCAAATATCAATGTCAAGTTTTGTAAATCAGTCGGCATCATAATTTGATGGAGTGAAGGATTCCAAATTAAAACAAAATGTTCTTTACCAAGATGGTAATGGACAGAGATTGCGCCATGCGATAACCGGTGAAAAGATAAATTTGACTCATCCCAGCCTTTGGGCGCCAAACCTCTAAACATTTTTCTTAGTTGGATAAGGTCTTGAAATGCTTTCACCATCCATGGCCGTTCATCGAGAAGTCGATATTCAAATTGATTAACTTTATCGCCAGATTGGAAAGAGTTGTGATCACCATTTTTACTGCCACCAACTTCTTGTGCCATGTGGAAAAAAGGAATGCCATTTGAGAAAAGAATTAAGCTATTCGCAAAAATAATTCTTCGTAAATGAAACATTTCTCCTTCATTAGCTTGGCACCCCATTAACTTATCAAAGAACGTATTATTGTCGTGGCATTCTACATAATTAATGGATTGGGAAGGATGGCTGACTTTGGTGGGTCCTAAATGTGTTAAGTAAGAACCTAATAATAAGGAAGGTAAGTTTTGTCCAGCATCCAAGTTACCCGTTGCAAATCCTGGAACATTTAAATCATGATCATTATTTCCACCTTTTAAGGTGTTACGAAACAAATCATTGAAGAAAGCAAAATCAGGAAGCAAATGGCTATTTTCTGTAATCCCTTTTTGTTCCTGTGGGAGATAGGTTGGCATATTCCACCCTTCACCATAAAGCATAAAGTCAGGTTTGATTTTTCTCACTTTATGTTGAATTTGGTACAAGGTTTCACGATCGATGATGCCCATTAAATCAAAACGAAATCCATCGACATGGTAGGTTGAAACCGTAAAGGTTGCCGCTTGAACGATTAAATGTCGTACCATTGGTTTTTCAGTTGCCAAATCATTACCACAATAAGAACCATTACTCATCTGACCATTAGGATGTTTTCTAAAGTAATACCCGGGAACAATCTTTTCAAAGGGACTATGCTGATAATCGTAAACATGGTTATACACAACATCAATGTTAATTCGGATACCGGCTTGATGATATTGACTGACGAGTTTCATAAAATCCTGAATACGTGATCGTGGATCTTTTGGTGTCGACGCAAAACTTCCTTCTAAGGAAAAATAGTGATAAGGGTCATAACCCCAGTTATAGGATTGTGCAACATTAAATTCATTGACACTTCGATAATCTGTAACGGGTAATAACTGTAAATGGGTAATACCTAATGATGTTAAATAATCAAAGCCAACTGCATGCTTAAGTTTGGTTTTCTTGTTTTTTTCAATCGCCCCTAAAAATGTTCTTGGATTGGTAAATGAAATGGAGGTGTCGCTTGATAAATCCCGTACATGAGCTTCATAAATAATCGCATCTTGATAGTCTTTTAATTTGGGTAACGAAGCATCGTTCATCGGTATTTTTAAATCTTCAAGATTGATGACAACGCTATCGACGCTATTTTGACTTAAACCAAAACTATACGGATCAATACTTTCTTGATATTGACCATGATTAACGATGCCATATCGATAATGTTGACCATCGTGATTGCCTTTTACTTCAACGTGATAAACCCCATTCGGTTTTCTTTTCATTGAATAAACTTGAATTTTATGACCATTTACATCGTAAAAAATTAGATCCACCATCGAAGCAATCGGTGCCCAAACTTGGAATAAAGTTTTATCCTTTTGATAACGGTAACCTAAATGTTCTTTTGAGGCATCAAATTCTTTATCAAACGTATCCGCTTGCATCAATGCATCAACATGGATGGGGATGGTTCCAATATTCTCAATGACTAAGCCATAACTATGACCTAACGTAAAAGGGTCTTTGAATCGAAATTGATAAGTATAAAATCCTGTGGTTTTTTCTTCTTTGATAAACGTTAAAGGTAATAATTCTCTTGAATTGACGATTAATTTGATTGATTGAATTTGAGAAGAGGAAAGGGTTTGGGATGAAGTATAAATCACATCAACATTGTTTAGTAAACGCGCTTGGTAGAGGTTCATAAGTTTTACCCGTTATATTATAACCATTGCAACAGCATATTCACCATCATGTGAAATGGATACATGATACCTGTTCTTCTTAAATAAAATATAAGGAGCCCCATCCTTCTCATGAAGAACCTCTATCGTGGATAAATTGGGTAAAGGAGCCTTCCGGAGCGCTTTGATAAATGCTTCTTTTGCTGCAAAACGACCTGCCAAATACATAGAGGGCTGATGGTGAGTAGTATAGAAATCAAATTCCTGAGGGGAAAGAATCTTTTTTGCGAGGGCAGTCTGATTCTCAAAGCGAGAAATTTTAGCAAGATCGACGCCAATACCTTGAATCAAAGATTTATTTTTCATCATCTTCTTCTTTAAAATTAGGATTGACAAGAACTTTTCGACCACGATTGTTATTTGGATTATCTAATGAACCGTCAATGATACCCTCTTGTTGAAGTTGTTTAAAAATTTTTAAAGCACGTGGATAACCAGTGCTGTATGTTCTTGATATCCAAGACATGGAAACATAATTTCTTACACTTGCCGCTGCCTTAATTTCGTTATAAAGGGGATCAATCAAACCTTCATTTAATGATGTGGGTAAACCAGAGGCATCTGCAAATTGAGGTGTTTTATCGATCAGATTTAAAAACCGTTCATCATATTGGGGTAATGCTTGGTTTCGAATAAATGCACAAATCCGTTGAATTTCATTATCAGAAATGTAAGGTGCTTGAACTCTAACTTCACCATATCGAGCGAATAATGGGTTCACTAAATACATATCACCATTTCCACCTAGGATTTCAGCACCTGCATGACCTAGCATCGTGATTGAGTCGACTTGCTTACTGACTCTAAGAGCTACAATCGTGGCAAGGTTGTTTTTGATACTACCGGTTAAGATGTTGGTGGTCGGACGTTGTGTTGCAATTAATAAATGAATCCCAGCGGCTCGAGATTTTTGGGCTAAGCGTTGAACAATATCACTAATTTGTGGATTAACGTTAATAAGGTCGTTATATTCATCAATAACCGCAAAAATTAATGGGAGTGGTGTAAGATCATTTTCTTCAGCGTATTGATTATACGTTTCGAGGGATATCGTTTCTGATTCTAAAAACTTTTCATATCGGGATTCCATTTCATCAATTAATCTTTCTAAGGCAATCTTTGCTTCATTAAAATCTGAAATGATTGGGCATAAAAGGTGGGGAAGGTTTTTATATTTCGATAATTCAAATTTCTTAGGATCGATCAGTAAAATTTTTGCTTGAGATGGTGTTGCACTCATTAAAATAGAAGTTAAAAAAGAGTGAACGAAGACCGTTTTGCCACTCCCACTCGAACCTGCCACCAACAAATGGATGATTTCTTTTGGCGTTAAAGCAATAACTTCACCTAGGATATTACGGCCAAATGGTAAAACAAATTTATGTTGAAAAAGCGGTTGTGCCTTTAGGTCTTCCATCAATTCTTTATAACCCACCATCGAGATTCTTTCATTCAAAACTTCAAGTTGACTTACGGTTTTACCAGGAACAAGTTCTTTTAATGACATCGGAAAACCGCCTAACGCTACTGCTAAATCACCCAAGACTCGTTTGACCTGACTAATTTGAGCACCTTCATCCATTTTGACATCGAACGCTGTTACAGCAGGACCAATTTGATAATCAACAATAGAGGCTTCAATCCCTAATGCCATAAATTTCTGATTTAAAACTTCAACTCTTTTTTTGGTGGTTTGTTCATTAAATTCAATATCACTGAGTGCCGAACGACTATCGAGCATCTCTAAAGATGGTAGTTGGTAGGTTTTAGGTTTCTGTGCCGATGTATTTTTGGATTGATTAGATATGGATGGACGTTGTAATGGGGTTGGTTGAATGGTAGGCATGACATGATTGGGTACTTCTGGCGCTTCATACGTTGTAGATAAAGATGCAGTTTGAATTAGATCCATATCATCCTCTTCATCAAGACTATTTGTAGAACTCGGTTGGCTTGAGGTTGGTGTGACGTTCGACTTATTAGCTAAATTTGTGGGTACTTTTTGGAAAGTAACCTTGGAGAGGCCTTGTACACTTTGACCAGGAAATAAAGAACGATACGTTTGTAAACCTTGCCCGTTTTCAGATGCTTCAGCATAAATATTTGTTTTTTCTTTCGACGTTTTGGTTTCAGCTATCTTTTGAAAATAAGCCTTTTCTTTTTGTTTAAGTTCGATTTGTTTAGCTCCAAAGCGAATGAGTTGTAACCACATTAACTCTAAACTCAATGCAATCCCAACAATCAATAAGGTAATCCATAAGACCATTTGGATGTTTGATAAATTTAACGAAGCCATCATTGCCACCAAAAAGTAGCCGATGATGCCCCCACCAATGGTGGCAGGTAATTCAATAAGGGGTGTACTTAAATTTGGAAATTGAGCAAAAAAGATATCTGAAAAATTTGTGAGCGAGAGTGTGGGTGTAGGAACGATCATGACTAATCCATTCATCGTTGCCATCGCTAATAAACTAAGTAATGCAAGGCCAATACCAAGTAAGGTTAACGACCATTTAACTTTAAGAAAAGGTCGATTTAAAAAAAGCGCAAGTCCATATCCAATAAAAAATAAATAACCTAAAAACCTTAATTGACCAATGAAAAAACCAAATCCAATATTGATAATAATCGCGATAATGCCTTGATTAATGAGGCCAAGTAAGGTTAATAAAATTAAGAAAGAACCTAAACCAAGCTTAAGATATTGATCTTGTAAAGGTGGAAAACGCGAGGCATCAAAGGTCGTTTTTAATTTCATCTATCCTATTATATCAAGGAAAAATATTTAACTTGAAGAAGTTGTGGAAGGATTTGGTGTAATTTCAGGATCTTCAAAGAGAACAATCAACGGTAGGATCACAGGATTTTTACCATTAATGCGCTTTAAAACTTTACTGATTTTTTCAATCACATTTAATTTAAAGTCATCAAGCGATTGAAACACTTTATGCTTTAAGTAATCTTCTATTTCAGTTGTAAAGACTTGGGTTACTTCCTTAATAATATTTTCTGATTCTTTTACAAATACAAATCCTCGCATTTGAATATCTGGACCAGCAATAATCATTTTTTTCTTTTTAGAAATCGTGGCACCTAAAATAACAATGCCATCTTCTGCCAAGCGTTGACGTTGAACAATCACGTCTTTTTTCACATCACCAACACCAAGGCCATCAATCAGTACATCACCCGTTGGAACTTTATCCAAATCATGCGTTAATAACTTTGGTTTTCCTTCATTAAATTCAAGAACTTGACCGTTATCCATAAGAAATGTATTCGTATGATTGAGACCTGTACCAGCAGAAATCGCTAGCTTTGCATTAGCAACTAAGTGAACGTATTCACCTTTCATTGGTAAATAATATTTTGGTTTTAATAAACTAATAAAAGTTTTGATGTCTTCTTCTTGAGCATGCATACCTCTAATTTGTTTTCGCGTGATATTGGTGACTTTTGCACCAGTTTGATAAATACCATCAACGGCATCCGTTGCAAGAACTTCAAACGCAGGCGCAGAAGGGCAGGCGACGATGAAACTGTCTAGTTCGCTTAAAACAAAGGTTTTATCTTCGTTAGCATTATTGGCTAGTTCATCCATTTTCTTATAAACTTTTTCACCTTGACCCATCATGATAATAACTTCATCACGAATAGCTGTTCTTAAATGATTTTCTCTAGAAACAACTTTTTCTTTAGGTAAATATAAACTTCCTAAATCAACAAAGGTTTTAATGTAGTTTTCTGTTTCTTGATCGTAGAAAATAATCTTTTTATTTTGTTCAATTGAAAATTTAATCACTTCTTCTAAGTTATAGACGGATTGGTTATACATCGCAATAAAAATACGACCTTGAGCCATTTGGAAAGGTAAAACCAAATGATCTTTTAAACGATGATTGGGTGAACAATAACCTGGTCGATCGGCAGAAACACTTTCAGTTAAGAGTAATAATGTTTCCTTTTCAGCAATTTTAGCTAAAGCATTTAAGTCATGTTTATAATTTTTGCTCGTGTTGTACTCAACAATAAAGTCTCCTGAATAAACGATGTTGCCATAAGGCGTATCAATGGCGAAACCACAGGAATCCATCACACTGTGAACTGTTTGAAAGAAATGGAAATGATATCCAGCAATCGTGACATGACTCGTTGGTTGGATTAATTGTTCGGTAAAATTAACGGTTAAACGGTTTTCTAACGCGAATTGTTTCAATAACGCTAAAGTTGCTTTCGTTCCATATACTGGAGCAGGTGCTTTGGTATATAAGTATGGTAAAGCGCCAAATTGGTCGTCATGACCATGAGTAATAATGTAACCACGGAGGCGATGCCGATTCTTAACAAGATAATCAAAATTAGGAATAATCGCATCAATACCAGGATTGCTACGATCTGGATATTTTAGACCAGCTTCAATAACAAAAAGATCTTGATCAAGTTCAATGCCAAGCATGCACTTGCCATGTTCATCTAATCCACCCAAAGCAAAAACGCGGATTTTAAAAGACATAGACGTCCTGATGAGTTATGCACTTCATAGATACAAATGTATTATACAAATCAAATGTGAGAATTCAAAGAATTATTTCGCAAATTCTTTGTGAGAAAGGGCAACGCGTCCTTTTTCATCAATTTCTGTAACTTTCACTTTAATACGTTGACCTAATTTAACCACATCTTTAGGATGTTCAACACGTGTATTCGCTAGTTTAGAAACGTGAACCATTCCATCCGTGTCTCCAAAGAGATTCACGAAGACGCCATAGGCTTCAATTCGTACAACTTCACCTTCAAAAACTTCACCAATCTTAGCTTCACGGGTTAAGGCTTCAATCATACCTGCAGCGCGATTAATGGGTTCGCGGTCTTGATGATAAATCATCACACGACCATCTTGTTCAATATCAATTTTAACACCATTACATTTTTCAATGATTTCATTAATGACTTTGCCGCCTGCCCCAATGACATCCCGAATCTTGTCGACTGGGATGCGAAGTTGTTGTAATTTTGGAGCATATTTACCAACTTCAGTTCTTGGTGTACTAATTAGTTTTTCCATTCTTTCGCGAATAAAGGTTCTTGATTTTAAGGCTGCAGCAAGGGCTTCTTCAATGACTTGACGGTTAATACCACGGATCTTAATATCCATTTGTAATGCAGTAATACCTTTTTTGGTCCCAGCTACTTTAAAATCCATATCACCAAAGTGATCTTCTAAGCCTTGAATATCAGTAAGGATTGTATAAGGATGTTTTCCATCAAGAGGACCAGATGTAATTAAGCCCATCGCAATACCGGAAACCATTCCGGAAATCGGGACACCTGCTGCCATTAAGGCCATTGAGGAAGCACAAATACTGGCTTGGGAAGATGAACCATTGGATTCTAAGACTTCAGATACAACACGGATTGTATATGGGAATACTTCTTCACTTGGGATGACATAACTTAATGCACGTTCGCCTAAAGCACCGTGACCAATTTCTCTACGACCAGGACTACCCATTCTTCCAACTTCACCAACAGAAAATGGTGGGAAATTATAGTGGTGCATAAAACGCTTTTTATCTTCATCCGTTAAGTTATCAATAATTTGAACATCATTTAAGGAAGCTAATGTGACAACCGATAAGACTTGGGTTTGACCACGGGTAAACAAAGCAGAGCCATGTACTCGAGGTAATAAATCAACTTGGGTATCAAGTGGACGAATTTCGTCAACTTTACGACCATCAGGTCTAATTTTTTCTTCGGTAATTAAGCGACGTACTTCTTCGGAAATGATCGTTTCTAATATCATTTCTACTTCTTTAATAGTTTTTTCTTGTTCGTCAGTATTAGGGTATGGTTTCTTTTTGAACAATTCTTTTACTTCTTCTTTAACGGCGTTAATCTTATCTTCGCGTTCAAGTTTATCTTTTGTTGAAATAGCTTTAACCATTTTAGCTTGGGTTAACTTTCTCACTTCTTTATTGATGGAATCATTGACGCGGTAGAATTCAAACACTCGTTTAGGTTTGCCAACAGCTTTGATGATTTGAGATTGAAAAAGGCAAAGTTTTTTAATGGCATCATGGCCAAACATTAAGGCTTTCACCATATCTGCTTCGGAAATTTCTTGGGCACCTGCTTCCACCATGTTAATGGCTTCTAAGGTACCAGCAACTGCTAAGTGTAAATCCGATTTATTTCGTTGTTCAACGGTTGGGTTAATAATAAATTCTCCATTGATACGACCCACTAAAACACCAGCAGCAGGTCCGTCAAATGGGATGTCAGAAATACCCAAAGCAAGTCCGGAACCAAAAAGAGCCGTCATTTCAGGAGTTGAATCATAATCAACACTCAAAACTGTATTGACAACTTGAACTTCATTACGAAAGCCATCATCAAAAAGAGGCCGAATGGGGCGATCAATTAATCGAGCGGATAAGGTGGCATGTTCCCCAGGACGACCTTCACGTCTTAAAAAAGATCCAGGAATTTTACCAACTGCATATTGTTTTTCTTCATAGACGACCGTCAATGGAAAGAAATCTCCATCTTTAGCTTCATCACTTGCAACCGCGGTTGAAAGGATGACAGTTTCCCCTAAACGAACCAAAACAGCGCCATCGGCTTGTTTTGCAATTTCTCCTGTTTCAACGAATAATGTCTTACCAAAAAAATCCAATGTAAATGTCTTCTTGTTCATATTTGCCTCTTTCCTTTTTATTTTATTTCTAAAAAATTATAACACAATTAAACTTTTATTCGAACGATTTCAGCAAGGACTTTCACCATTAATTCTGCATCTTCTACGACAAGAAATTCATATTTACCATGGTAGTTTTCCCCACCTGTAGCTAGATTTGGTGTGGGTACGCCTTTGTATGTTAAATTAGCACCATCGGTCCCACCTCTAATCGGAACCGCTTTTACATTTAAACCAAGAGTTTGATAAGCTTTTAAAGCACGATTTAATCCTTCAGGTTTCTTTTTAATTTCGGGAGCCATGTTCAAGTAGCTCGACTTAATGTCGATATGAATAAGTTTTTGTTTTAAATTTTGATTCATCGAAGTTGTAAGGTCGACCATGATCTTTTCTTGTTTTTTAAGCTCATTTATATCGTGATGGCGAATAATATAGCGAAGTTCAGTTTTTTCAACACCACCCGACGATTGAGTAAGATGAATAAATCCTTGATAACCATCGGTTGTTTCTGGTCTTAAATCTTTTGGTAACGCTAGATGGAAAGCCGCTGCAATGGTTTGACTATTAATCATTTGATCTTTGGCTGAACCTGGATGAATCGCTTTCCCTTGAACCGTCACAACTGCACTGGAGGCATTGAAGTTCTCATAATTAATTTCTTCAATCGCACCACCATCTAAGGTATAAGCGAAGTCCGCTTTAAACAGTTTTGGATCAAAATGGACAACGCCTCGGCCAATCTCTTCATCGGAGGTAAAGCCAATTTGAATCGGGCCATGTAAGATTTCAGGGTGTGCTTTTAGATGATCAACAAAAGACATAATAATGGCGATGCCTGCTTTATCATCTGCACCTAATAGTGTTCTTCCATCCGTTGTTACAAGGGTTTTACCTTTATGTTTTTTTAAAGAAGGAAAAACTTTTGGATCAAGGAAAGTTTGATCTTGGGCATTCAGTGAAATGATTTTACCATCATAGTTTTTAACAATATTGGGTTTGACATTTTTACCACTCATTTCAGAAGCTGTATCCACATGCGCCATCAGACCAATTGAAGGCGAAGAAGTTTTGGAATTAGCAGGAATGGTCGCATATAAGATTCCAGTAGGGTCTAAGCGAATTTCTTTGACACCGAGATCGATTAATTCCTGTTTCAAAAGATTTAACAAATCAAATTGCTTTTGTGTCGAAGGTACGCTTGATGAATCTGCATCCGATTGGGTATCGATTTTGACGTATCGAACAAATCGTTCAAGTAAGCTCATAAGATTCTCCTTTACATTCAATAAAAAAAACCATTCACGTATGAATGGTTTTTCAAGTTTACTTTCTTAATCCAAGCTTTTCAATCACGACAAGGTAACTATCACGATTAGATTTTTCTAAGAATCGTAATAATCGGCTACGACGACCGACTAAGACAAGTAATCCCCGTCGACCATGGTGATCATTTGGATGACCTTTTAAGTGTTCGGTTAATTCTTTGATTTGTTCTGATAAGATGGCGATTTGGACTTCAGTTGATCCAGTATCCGTTGCAGACTTACCGTAGGCTTTCGTTAAATTCGCGACTTGTTCTTTCGTTAAACTCATGATGTTTCCTCCTGGTTCATGAATGGCCTTATCAGCGATCACCTAGTGGAAAAACCGGTGAACATCGATTAAGGTCTATACGTATTATAGGCGTTGGTCGGTAAATTGCAACTAAAAATCTCTCGGTAAAATTGATTGTAACGATAGCGCCTTTGCTTTATCTTGATTCATTTGTTGTACAAGTGCTTCTTTGGAAGGAAACTTTTGTTCTGGTCTTAGGTAATGTAAAAACGCTACCTCAACATGTTTTTCATATAAATTAGCTTCAAAATTAAGTACAAATACTTCGAGGGTTGGATGGCTTAAGTTAGCTACAGTTGGGTGGAAACCTAAACTCGAGAGCGAATAATAGGTTTGGTGATCGATTTTAATTAAGGTAATATACACACCATTTTTAGGTAAATAATAAGGTGCATCCAAAACAATATTAGCAGTGGGATAACCCATTTTTCTTCCTTCACCTAGACCCTTACCTACTAAACCCTCCACAACATATGGACGCCCTAAAAATGATGGAATTTTCTCAAGTTTTCCCTCATCAAGATGAGCGACAATATCCCGTGTTGAGATTTTTTTCCCATCGATCATTAAGTTTTCAACGGTATAAAGTTTAAATCGTGAATCAAGTTTAATCGTAGAGGTGTTACCTTTTCCTTCTGAGCCAAAAGTAAAGTCAGGACCACAAACAATCTGTCTAGCGCCCATCGCATATAAATAGTTAAGAAATTGAGCAGGCGTTAAACTTTTCACATGTTCATTAAATTGAACAACAATCAAATAGTCTACTCGAAGACTTTCAAGAAGATTTTTTTTTGATTTTAGAGGAGTCAAACTCTGTTTTTCTCTACCTGGTTTTGGGTTTCGATCAAAGGTTAAAACAGCCAGAGGTTTGCCCAAGGATGAACCTTTTTTTATTAGAGCTTGATGACCAAGGTGAACACCATCAAAATAGCCCAAACATATGGTCAGGTTTGGAATTGAAAAAGGTTTAGAAGTTAAATCTGTTTCCCATACTTGCATTAAAATAAGCCTCTTACAGGTTTAAAAACATTGCCTTCAAAACGATCGTAAATGGCGAGTACGTTTTGTTGACCATCAATCAGTAATAAACGATGCTTAGGATGTTGATTGATAAAAGGTTTACCATCTTTAATGGCTTTGATTTGAAGGGGATCATTGATTACCACTTGATCCATAAATGAAAGAGCCTGATAAACACTTAAACGATTGTTGACTGTGATAGCATCTAGTGACATGGCGGCAGCTAATTTATATTGGCCAATGGCAATGCGAGTAAGATGGGTTAAATGTCCTACAAGACCAAATTTATTTGCAATATCTTCTGCTAATGTTCTGACGTACGTGCCTTTAGAACATTTAACCGAAAAGCGAATACTATCTTTGGATAATTTAATTAATTTCATTTCATGAATAAAGATTTTTCTTGGTTCACGATCGACGGTTTTTCCTTCTCTAGCTAAGACATACAATGGTGTTCCATTTTGCTTAATTGCAGAATACATCGGTGGGGTTTGCATTTGAGGACCAATCATCGATTCTAAGGTGTCATTGACATATTGATCATATAGTTCAATTAAGGGAGTAGTTGCAATCACCGTGCCGGTTAAGTCTCCCGTATCGGTTTTAGACCCTAATTGAATGGTTGCTTCGTATCGTTTATCAAGCGCTTCAATAAACATGCCGGCTTTTGTTGCCTTACCTACGGTTAAAATCATCAATCCATCAGCAAAAGGATCTAAGGTTCCAGTATGACCAACCTTTTTTGTATTGAATTTTTTTCCAAGACCATCGACTAAATCTCGTGAGGTAATCCCACTTGGTTTATTTAGTAAGTAAATTCCATCCATTGATAAAGTTCCTATAACATCATAACATTATCAATAGAAAGAAGGCATTCTCAATGGCAGCCCCACATTTATTAATCATTCCTAATTCTCCATTAAAAGTGAAATTGGTAACCACAGCCTATGAAGGCATGACGGTTAGTTATTTACGTTATAAAGTATTTGTCGAGGAACAAAAGATATCAGTTGATGAGGAATTTGATGGAAGTGACATGGCAAGCGTTTCATTCTTATTCTTTTTAGACCATGTGCCAATTGGAACTATGCGTTATTACAAGGATGATCAACAGAACATTCATCCAGGTCGTATTGCCTTATTAAAAGGTTACCGTATGCAAGGATTTGGAAAAACGATGATGCGTTGGTTTGAGCAATATATTGTCGGACTTTATCCAACCGTCACTATTAAACTCCACGCGCAGATATACTTAAAAAAATTTTATCTTGATTTAGGTTATAAACCGATTGGTAAAACCTTTTTAGAGGCCAATATTGAGCATATTGAAATGGAAAAGAAATTAAAGAGGACTACTTTTTAAGTTTTGCTTTCGCATCGGCAATCGTTTTTTCAAGTTTTTCTGCTTTTTCAAAGGTGTCATCGAGAAAAAACGCAAGATCAGGTACCTTATAAATATCCATACGTTGGGCTAGTTCAGTGCGAATAAACCCTTTTGCTTTTCTAAGAATTTCTAATTGTTTTAAACTATCTTCTGCTCCCATAAAAGAAACAAAAATTTTGGCATAGGTGTGATCCGCGGTTACTTGGGCATCTGTGACTGTCACAAAACGAACCTGAGGATTTTTAAGTGAAAATTGAATGATATCAGTAATGTGTTTGACGATGGTTGAATTTACACGAGATTGTCTATGGTTCATGCCTTGTCCTCCACCATTTGATAAGCTTCAATGATATCGCCAACCTTCATATCTTGATAATTTTCAATCGCGACTCCACATTCAAAACCTGTTTTAACTTCTTTGACTTCATCTTTTAATCTTTTTAAAGAACTAATTTTTCCTTCATGAACAATCGCACCATTTCTAAGTAAGCGAATCATGGCTTGATTGACCATTTGCCCGCTCGTAACCATGCCACCGGCAACAACACCAGCTTTGGTTAACTTGAAAATCTGACGAATTTCAAATTGCCCAAGTTTGGTTTCCACCATCTTGATTTTGACTTTACCCTTCATCATCGCTTCCACTTCTTCAAGCAAAGCATAGATGATGCGATGTAAACGAATATCCACCTTTAATTCATTTGCCTTTTGTTGGATGGATGAATCAGGGCGAATATTAAAACCATAAATGAGCGCTTTAGAAGAAAGAGCTAACATTAAATCATTCTCAGTAATGGCACCTATATCGGTTCTAATAATCTTGAGTTTGACGCCTTCTGCATTTAATTTTTCTAATGAAGCTTTAATCGCCTCTAATGAACCAGTGTTATCAGTTTTGATAATCAAATTAATCGATGTTAAGTCACCCGCACTAAGCTTTTCATTTAGGGCTTCAATTGAATTGATATTACTTAATTGACGGGAGTTTTCCGTCTTTTGTAATTGACGTTTTTCTGCAATTTCTTTCGCTTGTTTTTCAGTTGGAAATGCCATGAAAGAGTCACCTGCAATTGGAACTTCACTAAGCCCAATCACTTCAACTGGTGTTGAAGGTGTCGCATTTTTTAGAGCCTTTTGATATTCATTCGTCATTCTACGAACCTTACCAAAAACACTACCGACTACGAGATAATCAGACGCGTTAAGCGTACCGTTTTCAATTAGTAAAGTTGCTTTGGGACCTTCGCGTTTATCCAACACTGCTTCTAAAACTGTCCCAGAAGCATATCGATCGGGGTTAGCTTTTAACTCTTTGACCTCAGCCATCAGTAAAATATTTTCTAACAATTCATCGATTCCAGTTTTTGCTTTAGCAGAGATTTCAACAAAGATATTTTCACCGCCATATTCTTCAGCGATAATGTTTAGTTTCATTAATTCTTCTTTAACACGTTTAGGGTTGGCTGTGGGTTTATCCATCTTATTAATTGCAACAAGGATCGGTACTTCCGCGGCAACGGCATGATCAATCGCTTCTCTGGTTTGCTGCATAACGCCATCATCAGCTGCCACTACTAGGACAACGATATCGGTTACTTTAGCACCACGGCTTCGCATCGCTGTAAAAGCTGCGTGTCCAGGGGTGTCGATAAACGTGATGCGCTTTCCTTTAAATTCTCTTTGATAGGCACCAATCGCTTGCGATATTCCACCAAACTCGCCTTCTGCGATGTTCGAACTTCTTATTGCATCAATTAATGTTGTTTTACCATGATCAACGTGTCCCATAATCGTGACGACAGGTGGTCTTTCAACTAAGTTTTTGGCAGCATCTTCCATGACATAATCTTCAATATTTTCTGCTGCAACTACCTTTTCCTTTTTAAAATCTAAACCATAATGTAAACACACTAATCCGATGGTTTCATCATCAAGCATCGCATTCATCGTAATCATTTTCTTATTGAGAAATAAAAACTTGATAATTTCAGGAGCAGGTTTGTTTAATTTTGCAGCAAAAGCACTCAAGGTCATAGGTTCGTTATAAATAAAAACATCACCTGCTACTTTAGCGGTTTCAGTTTTACCAAGATTTCCTTGGGTGTTTTCTTGTCTAATGGTCGGAGTTTTTTTCATAAAATGGCTCCTTTTCTTTGAGGGTCTTTGCTAAATTTGAATTGGTAATGGCAATCATCACAATTTGTTTTAACCCTGTTAATTCAGACAACTTAGATTTTGTTAATGTGACAATCGAGGGGATATGATAATAATGCAATCGTTCTTGGATGGATTGTAAATGGTTGATGGAAGTATCAGAGGCAATGATCACGTAATATACCTGTTTCTTGGATAGCGCCCTCATCGCAAGCTCACCAGTGAGATAAGCGCGTGCTTTGATGACAAAGTGTAACTGTTGTAACCATTTATCCATGAAGAAGGTTTTCTAATTCCTGATAGAACAAATCATTAGGTTCGATATGTAAATGCTTTTGGATGAAACGTCCTTTTTTTAGTAATTCCAATAAAGAAGGATCTTTTTTTAAATATGCACCACGTCCATTTAGTTTACCGGATGGCGTAAGGTCAATCTGTAATTGTTGATCAGGAGTTTTTACGATGCGAATTAAAGACGATTTGGGCAATTGCTCGCCTGTGACCATACAACGACGAAGAGGAATACTATTTTTCTTCTTCGTAATATTCATCGAAGTCCTCAATATCGGTTTCCGTTTCTTCTACTTCTGCAACAGGTGTTTCTTCAGTAACAGGTGTTTCATCATCATAGATTTTCATAAAGTTTGCTGGGTTAACAGATTCTGGTGATGCACCGATATTCGGTGTGGCTGGTTTGTCGTCACGTTCTCTCTTCTTAAAGGGTTTTTTCTTTTTATCAAAACGATCTGGTTTTGGGGTTCTCGCTTTTTGTTGCTCAAGTTGCTTTTCAAGTTCTTCAAGGGTTTTTGTGGTTTTAACGACAGTAACTTTAGGTGTTTCTTGAACGACAGTGGGTTTGGAGATGACTTTTGGAGTCGGCTTCATCACAGGTTCATTAACTTTGACAGTAGAGGTTGGAACCGTTACCGGTGCGACCACTTCTAAATCATCCTTATCTTTTTCTTTAGCAACTTTTTCAACAGTGGCTTCATCATGTCGTGGTGACATAACATCTTCCATCGTAAAAGACTCATCATGAACGCGATTAGATGATGAACTTGAACGTTGACCTTGTGTAGGATTTGGAAGTGCTTCTCGTTGCTTTCTTAAATCATCTTGGGTTCTTAATTGATCAACTGCTAAGTATTTTAAGCCTTCTGATGTTGCAGCTGTTAAATCCTTTATTTCGATTTGATAACCTGTTAATTTTGTGGCTAAACGTGGATTGACACCTCGTCTGCCGATAGCTGTTCCAAGATTTTCATCGGCAATGATCATGGTGGCTTTTTTGTTGACTTCATCGACAATAATACCGGTCACCTGAGCTGGTTTTAAAGATTCAACCAAATATAAGGGTAAGTTTTCGGTATACGCAATAATATCAATCTTTTCTTTATCCTTTGCGTTACCTAATTGACCTACAATTTTTTGAATTCTTGATCCGTTTTGACCAATACAAGCACCTGCAGCATCAACATTTGGGTCAAGTGAATAAACGGCAACCTTAGAACGAAGTCCAGCTTCACGTGCAATGTCCTTAATAATAACGGTGCCTTCATAAATTTCTGGTAATTCTTCTTCAAATAAACGTCTTAAGAACCCTTCATGAATTCTTGAGACAGCAATTTGTGCACCTTTTGTTGTTGATTCAACATCCACAACATAAAGCTTAATGCGATCACCAACTTTAAATGTTTCACCTGGGATTCGTTTTGAACTAGGCAAATAAACTGAGGTTCTTCCAATATTTACAATTGCAGAACGTTCATCAATTTTTTCGACTTGACCAACAATCATTTCCCCAATTTTATCTTTATAGACTCCAAATAATGCTGATTTTTCAGCTTCTGCAATTTTTTGTCTTAGAATTGCTTTAACAGTCATCGCAGCGGATTTTTGGAAATCTTCTGGAGAGGCCTCAATTTGATAGGTGTCCCCAATGTTGTAGGTTAGACCAAGTGCTTTGACTTCTTCTAAAGAAATTTCTAAAAAGTCATCTTCAACATTTTCAACAACGGTTTTGAGTTGGAATAATTTGATGATCCCTTTTTTGAGGTCAATATCAGCTCTTACAAGAGCATCATCAATCGACCCAAGTTGTTTTCGATAAGCCTTTTCTAAAGCTTCCTTTAGGGCAATCACAATTGCATCTTTTGAAATGCCTTTTTCTTGTTCAATGAGGTCGATGGCTTGGATTAATGCTTTGGTATCAATCATGGTAATTTTTTTATTTCATTGCTACCGCTAATCTTGCGTAGTCAATGTCCTTTCGTTTAATTGTCAGTAGTCTTTTTCTTGCCTTGAACATTACTTCTAGTTGAATGTAATCATCTTGAATGTGCATCAGTTTACCCTCAAGCATATTTTCACCTTCAAACGGATGCATTAAGTGAAGGTAGATTAATCGCTGGATATATTGTGGTAATTCATCTAGATGAATCGGATGTTCGACACCCGCACTTGCAACATCTAAGACGTAATGTTCAGGAATAATGTCGGCTTGATCTAGGATTGGATTAATCAATTGTGTAACTTGGATAATTTCTTGTAGTCCGATTCGGCCGTTTGGCTTCTCAATAAGGACTCTTAGAAACTTTTCTCCTTGTTCAAGAGTCATCGTGACTTCAAATAAGGCTAACCCCAGCGATTCAATGGGGGGTTTAATCAATTCTTCGATTTTTTCAATGACTGTCATAGATCTCCTTAAAAAAACAAAGAGTGGATTACTCCACTCTCGTAATTTTGTTGCGAGGGCCTAAGATTCGTTCTTAAGCACCTTTAATATACACTAATTATAAAAAAATGCAAATATTTCAACAACAAAAAAAAGAATTCAAATGTATAATAAAGTCAGTCTTTTTTATGAAATCCAAAAAAATTAATTCAAAACAAAAAATTGCAGTGATAGGTGCTGGTCCTGGTGGCTTAGCAGCAAGTTTATTACTTGCACATCAAGGCCATGACGTTACTGTATATGAACGTAATGATCGAGTGGGTGGAAGGTCAAGTGTTATTAAATTAGATAACTTTTCATTTGATGCTGGTCCCACCTTCTTTATTTATCGTTATGTATTAGATGAAGTATTTAAAAGAATCGGGAAAAAACTTGAAGATTACGTAACATTAAAACCAATTGAACCCCTCTATGATTTATATTTCACCAATAAAGTTTTTAGACCTTATCAAGACCATGGCAAGATGATGAAAGAAATTCATCGGGTTTTTCCTGGAGAAGAAAATGGTTATCAACTTTATTTAAAAAAAGAATCGAGAAGATTAAAAAAATTATTACCGATTTTACAGCTTCCTTTTCATTCACCATTTCAAATTTTGAATCCAAAAGTATTGTCCGCACTTGATGAAATTGATTTGGGAAAATCACTCTATCAACGATTAAAAAAGTTTTTTCATCAAGATGAACTCATCTATTCCATGGCTTTTCAAGCTAAGTATCTAGGCATGTCTCCTTGGGAATGTCCTTCCATTTTCAGTATGTTATCGTTTATGGAACATGAATATGGTGTTTATCATGTAATGGGTGGTCTTTATCAACTAAATGAAGCGATGGCAAAGTTAGCCACCGAGATGGGTGTAACAATCAAACTTAGCCAACAAGTTCAAAAAATTGAAGTTGAAAAGAAACATATTCAACGTATCAAAGTGAATCAAAAGTGGATTAAAGTTGATCAAGTTGTCATCAATGGTGACTTTAGCCAAGCGATTCAATTGATTGATGAAAAATCAAGACCAACTCGATATCGAAATAATTCATTATCCAAACTTAAATACTCCTGTTCCACGTTTAATCTTTACCTAGGATTAGATAAAGTTTTTCCAATTGCCCATCATAATGTTATCTTTTCAAAGGACTACGGTCATTATGTTAAAGAACTAACAAAAGATCTCACCTTATCTAAAGATCCCTCCTTCTACATTCAAAACCCAAGTATCATCGATCGTAGTTTTGCACCGGAAAACCAAAGTGCGATGTATATCCTCGTTCCTGTACCTAATTTAAAAGCTAACCTCGACTGGAAAACCATCACAAAATCTTATACAGATTTAATCCTAACTCGCATTGAAAAACTTCCAGGTATGAAAGATTTACGAAAACATATTCTTAAACAACACATCATCACCCCACTAGATTGGCAAGATCAATATCATGTTTATTTAGGGGCTAATTTTAATTTATCGCATGATTTCAGTCAGCTCTTATATTTTAGACCCCATAATCGTTTTCAACGCTTTAAAAATCTCTATCTTGTTGGTGGTGGAACTCATCCAGGTAGTGGCCTACCTACGATTTATCAATCCGCATTAATTGCAGCTGATTTAATCGGTTCATGAACAAAATTGCATTCGTATTATGGATGGGGCTTGTCATATACACACTCATCTATGTTCTGTTTATTCAAAGTGACTCACCACTATTATTTGACATCTTGAACGGTGCTGCAGACCCTTTCGCTTCTCAATTTTTTAACTTGATGGGGTTAGTACCATTTTACTTCTTACTCGATTATTTATTTTTTCAAGCTCATTCAAGATGGGGAATCGTCCCATTCTTATTTGGCTTTATCGGTGGTGCTTTTAGCATCTTGATTGGTTATAAAAATCATCAATCTATACAAGTTTCCATACCCAAATGGGTTCAAGCAATGTTGATGATTTTAATCATCCTGACAAGTGTGATCATCACGCAGGCTTTTTGGCAAGGAAATCCAAACCAATACTTTCAATTGTTTATGCAAGATTCCCTAGTTGGAATCATGACAATCGACTTTTTAGTCCTTTATCTTTGGTCTTTGTATCGGTCAAAACAACTTTTTCGTTATTGGTATGTTTCCTTCATTCCCATGGTCGGTTTTGGATTATTGATGTTATTGCATCAAGGTGATAAAAAATAACCAAGTCGTAATCGTGATAATGGTCTCGGTCATTTGTTCACTTAAAGTAACACCTGCTATTCCATCGCCACGTTGAAATCCATAATCTCCGAACTGACTATGATTTCCACCGTCAATGATATGAGTCGTAGTAAAAGGAGAATGATAGATTTCCGCTGCTTGATAAGTTTGAAGGTCTAAGATTTGATCTTCACTTCCTGTAATTGAAAGTATGGGTAAAACTGTTTCAGAGAAATCTGCATCCTCAGTGGTATAACTCGCCAAGAAGAATAAACCGTTGACTTCATCGAGATGATTAAATGCATAAAATGCCGCACTACTTCCACCTAAAGAATGGCCACCGACCAACCAAAAATCAATACTAGGGTTTGCATGGATGATGGTCGATGCACCTTCAATGTTCGTAATCGCTAAATTCCATAGTGGTTGAGTGACAAAAACAGAACTATTGGTTTCTAAAGATAAAGATTGAGCAAAACTAGCATAGGCTATTGGATTAACGAGACCGCCAGGATAAAATATGATGCCAACTGAAGATTGATCGCTTAAAAATTGATAATATCCGTTCTTTTGAATTGCATTCTCGAATGCTGTTTTTGCTTGTGCTTGTGGTTGATAACTTAATACATAGGATGAAAAAGGGGCAATGATAATGACAGCAAAAATAGAAATCGCAATCAACCAGCGACGTTTTAACTTAGGATTTCTTTTCATCATGAACGATGAATTCTTGAATGAGTGGGAAAACTTTGGTGATGACATTTGCGCATGCAATCGCCACTTCCATATGTTCCAACTGGGTTCCGTTTCCTGATCTCAATTCAAGGTAATGAACCCAACTTCTTAAAGTGCCATTCATGTATAGACGAGACATGGTTAAACCTTCAGGCAAAACAGCACGAGCTTGTTCTTTTGCGATACCGTTATTGATGGCCCAAGTATACGTTTGCTTGGCCAATTGAATCATGGCTTGTTGCTTTTCTTCCCATTGCTTTTGTAAAAGGGGTCCATTAGGCTGATCACTTAATTTGATACTATTTTGTCTATTTTTATCATCTTGTAAACGTGCTTCTCGCGTGGAGAATTCTAAATGTTGTGTTGGATCAGCATATCTTTGAGAAAATTCTTGAAATGAAAAGGAGCGATGTCTTAGGATTTGTCTAGCGATATCGCGCGTTGTTTCAATTTCCAAGCATAAAGAAACCATTTCTAATGGTGACCAATGTTTATGTTTAACCAAATAACGAATTAACTTATCGGAAGTCGTCATGTTCATTTGATTGGTTGGATTGGACACGCGTGCGCAAAAAGCAATCAGTTCTTGAGCATTCGATAAGCCCTCAAGTTTAAGTGCGTCTACGGGTTGAGAATAAGAGATTAATTTAACTTTCATGCATGCTTCCTCTTGGTCATTATAACGATTGTAATGAGTCTTTAAAATAAAAAAATCTCCTGAAGAGATTGAATGGTGCCCCCTGCCAGAATCGAACTGACAATAAGTCCTTACCATGGACTCGTTATGCCATTTAACTAAGGGGGCACACGCTTTTCAATCATAGAAAAAAAACACGCTTTTGTCAATGAATTGAAGCGTGCTTTTTATTTCAAGATAATAATGCTGAATTAGTCAGAAGTTTTAAAGGATAAAACTTGGTTTTTAACATCAAGCGTCACAGGTACTTTGGGAGCAATTTTTCCTTGAATTAAAGCTTTTGCAATAAAGGTTTCGATTTCCTTTTGAATAAAGCGTTTTAGCGGTCTAGCACCATATTCTTTACTAAAAGCTTGATCTAATATATATGTCTCAATTGCTTCTGTAAAACTTACCAAAATTCCTTGTTTTTCCAGATGTTGTTCTAATTGTTGAAGCATCCGTGTGACAATCATCCCTTGTGTATCTTTATTCAGTGGGTGGAAATATACAATTTCGTCAATCCGATTCAAAAATTCAGGTTTAAATGTCCGATGGAGAAGATCTTCAACCGCATCCGACTTATCTTCTAATAATTGTTCTGATCCTAAATTGGAAGTCATGATGATGACGGTATTTCTAAAATCAATAACGCGCCCTTGCGAATCAGTCAATCTTCCTTCATCCAAGACTTGGAGAAGCAAATTAAATACTTCTGGGTGAGCCTTTTCAATCTCATCAAATAAGACAATACTATAGGGTGCTCTTCTAACTTTTTCTGTTAATTGGCCTCCTTCTTCATATCCAACATATCCTGGTGGAGAACCTATTAATCGTGTTACAGAGAACTTTTCCATGTACTCGGACATATCAATCCGAATGATTTGACTATCATTATCAAATAAACCTTCTGCTAAACTCTTTGCAACTTCGGTTTTTCCCACACCAGTTGGACCCAAAAACATAAAGGTTCCAATCGGACGTTTCGCATCTTGAATGCCTGCTCTTTGGCGAATAATCGCATCCGTGACAAGGGTAATCGCATCATCTTGACCAATCACTCTCTGTAACATGCGTTCTTTGAGTCCGAGGACCTTATCTTTTTCACCTTGGACAATTCTAGATAATGGAATTCTGGTCATTTTTGAGACAATTTTAGCAATCTCTTCTTCGGTCACAATCTCAGATAACATTCTCCCTTTTCTTGATTTGTTTTCAAGTGATAATAAGTTTTTTTCTAAGGTTGGTAATTGTCCATATTGCAATTCTGAAGCCTTTTGATAGTCACCATTATTAAAAGCTTGATCGAGTTTAAGTTTCGTTTGATGGATGGTATCTTTAATGGTTTTAATCTCTAGTAATAGGGATTTTTCTTCCATCCATTTTTGTTTTTTACTTGCATAGTCTTTTTTGAGTAGATTTAATTCATCACTAATCTTGGTATAACGAGCCTTTGAGGTAGGATCGTCTTCTTTACTCAAGGCAAATTTTTCAATCTCAAGTTGGCGAATTTTACGATCTACTTCATCTAGTTCAGTTGGCATGGACTCAATTTGAACCCTGGTAAGAGCAGATGCTTCATCGATTAAATCAATCGCTTTATCGGGTAAAAAGCGTGACGTTAAATAACGTTGTGAAAGCGTTGTTGCAGCAATTAAAGCTTCATCTGTGATTTTGACACCATGATGGGATTCATATCTTGATTTAATGCCGCGCAAAATTGAAATCGTGTCTTCAACAGTTGGTTCAAGAACCATTAAAGGTTGAAAACGTCGTTCTAATGCTCGATCCTTTTCAATATATTGGCGATATTCATTTAAAGTTGTCGCTCCAATACAATCAATTTCACCTCGTGCCAGTAAGGGTTTTAACATATTGGATGCATCCATCGCCCCATCTGTACGACCAGCACCAACAATGCTATGGATTTCATCGATGAATAAAATAATTTTACCTTCAGACTGGCGTATCTTATTGAGGACAGCCTTTAACCGTTCTTCAAATTCACCACGAAACTTAGCACCGGCTATTAACGCCCCCATGTCTAATTCATAAATGATTTTATCTTTTAAAGTGTTAGGCACATCTTGCCGCATAATCCGTTGCGCCAAACCTTCGATTATTGCAGTTTTACCAACACCTGGTTCACCTAACAAAATGACGTTATTTTTATTTTTTCTCGCTAAAATTTGGATGATTTTTCTTATTTCTTCATCACGACCAATAATCGGATCTATCTTCCCTTTTTGAACTTGTTCATTGATATTACGTCCAAATTTTTCTAAGACTTTTTCATCTTTACTATAATCAATGGGTAATTCCATATTTACACCTCTTTAGCACTCAAATGTTATAAGTGCTAAATATAATATAGAAAGTATCTTAGCATTTGTCAAGTTAGAGTGCTAAAAATTATATTAAAGGTCATTATTCCTTATAGTTATTTAGGTTTATTCGGAGCAATTCAAATAAAAAAGCTTGAATCTGGTTTCAAGCTTTTAATAGGATTAATGAATCTTTAAGTTAATCGATTGTTGGTCTAGATACGATTGCAAGAACTTCAATTATGAAGTGTGATAGTTCTGCAAAAAAATGATCTTTTTTGGGTTGAACAATTGTTTTGTTTTCTTCATCGAATGGATAGTATTTCGCATTTAATGGTTTCTTAGTTAATCGTTCGAAGATAGTTGTGCTCATGTTTATTGGCCTCCTCTTTCCGCGTGTCTTTTTGTTGCCAGATCTTTAAGACAAGAACAATATATAGTTAAGAAATTCAAAATACAATTTTCAGAAAGAAAATGTAAACGCTTTCTAATTTTTAGATGAAATGTTATCGCTTACATAGCGTTTTTCATTAAAATTAGATAGTTTTTGAAAGATATTTGAAAGAGGTTTCAGAGTTTGAAAATGCGAATACCTTGATTTACAATCTTAATTTCTTTCACATGATCTTGATAAAATTGCTTTTTTAATCGCTGAAACGTTTCACGATATGATTCATTGGGGATGAGTAAAATAAAATCTCCTTGAAAGCCAAAACCATGTAAGCGAAAAGCGATATTAGGAAATGTTGTGTGCAACCATTTGATGGTGTTTGCAATTTTAAGTTCGGATGGACTAGATACTTGATGATGTTCTAACAACTCAACATCTCTTTGTTGGGTTTGCATTAAAAGATTAAAAAATGTTTTCTCATCATCTTTTTCCAAAGCAAGAAAAGCTTTTTTAAGAGCAAAATTTTCTTGGAAAAAATGATTGGCTTTGGCAATAGCCTTGGTTCCAAAAAGCAAAGATAAATCACGTTCGTCATGGTGAAACGTTAGTGAATCGATATCCATTAAATGTTTCTGTTGATAATGTTGGGCGATAATATTCATTTGTTCAAGGATGTTTTTAATTCCTAAATGAGCTTGGTGGACGAAGTTTTGAATGGATAAAGCGATGATTTTATATGCTTTAAAAGATCCAAGTGATTTTTGATAAATAGGATAATTTTGTCCATCCATCTGGTATAAATTGGTACCACCTTCCAACATCGACAATGCATCAGATAAATGGCATGGGGTTATCATTTGATTTTGTTCAACATGATGTATAAGTCTAATTTTTTCTTCATTTCTAAAAGCGGATTTGCTTTTAGAAACAAAGGCGATTGCCTCTAAAACGATCAGTAAAAATCCACTTGAAGAACCGAAGTGAAAACCATGTTTTGTTTCTGATTCGATAAAGATATTCAAGCCGTTTTTTAAATGTAACTGAGTTTGATTCAACAATTGATAAATAAGACTTTGTGAGGAACCTTTTTCAAAATCAGAAGCAACTTTATCAAGGGAAATATTGATCGCAGGATAGTGATTTGAAATGATGCGAATCACTCGCTCTTTATTTTGACTTACACTGGCAAACATGTAGGCACTGATTGCACTGGTTAATCGACTGGAACCATGTAAACTACTATAAGCACCAAACCATTCGACTCTTAAAGGCGTTTGTATCAAGAATTCAGGTGAGACACCAAAACAGAGGATATGTTTATCAGCAAGGGACTCTTTGGTTTTTTTATCGATCATTGAGCAAGGTTTCGATTTCCTTTACTAACATTTCAGGAGTGGTCTTTGCATTATACCGACTAACCACTTCCCCACGACGATTCACTAAAAATTTTGTAAAATTCCATTCAATCTTAACATCGGTTTTTTGCTGATTTTGCTTACGTAAATATTGGTATAACGGGTGAGCAAGATTACCATTCACTTCAATCTTTTCAAAAGTTGTAAAAGTCGTTTTGAATTGTCTTTCACAGAAAGCTTGAATACCTGCATTATCTTCAGGCGTTTGTAAAAAAGTGTGGGAAGGAAAATCTAAAACTTCGAGACCTAACGATTGATATTGTTGATAGATCGTTTGCATCGCATTATATTGCTTCGTATAACCACAATGAGTTGCTGTATTGACGATTAGCAATACCTTTCCCTTAAATTGGGATAAAGGAATCAACTTACCCTTGATCGATTTAGCAGAAAAATCATAAACATTCATTTTATATACCTCCTAAGGTTAAATAAATGTGATTGAGAACTTGGGAAGAAAGATAGACTGGAACAGGATACAATGGGATTACTTCTTGTTTTACTCGCTTCATCATCATCGGAATATCTTCCTTTTGAATTATACCAATTAACGTATTTTCAATCTTTAATGATTTTAAATGAAAGAGAATCCATTCCTTGAATGCTTTTGCTTTGACGACTTCTGGTGCATGTTCGGTTGTAAGACTTAACCAGTCAGCCATCATGGCAAGCTTTGCATGAATCGATTTACCATACGCTTCTAAAACATGAGGCAGAATAATCGCATTGGCTAATCCATGCGGAAACTGATAAAAGCCTCCCAAGGTATGGGCAATACCATGCACATATCCGACATATGCACGTGTAAAGGCAAGTCCAGCATGATAAGAGGCTAATAACATGCCTTCTCGAGCAGCGATGTCATTAGGTGAATCGAAAGCTTTAATCAAGTGTTGATGAATCAGCGTTAAAGCTAATTTAGATTGTTGAAGCGTAAAGGTTGTATTACTGTTTCCTAAAGTCGCTTCAATAGCATGCGTCATCGCATCCATACCTGTACTTGCAGTAATGTGAGCAGGTAATCCAACGGTTAAGGATGCATCTAAAATCGCATAAGTAGGAACTAATACCGGATCACTAATCGCGTATTTTTCTTTTGTTTTAGGATTGGAGACAACAACGGCAACAGTGCCTTCTGAGCCAGTTCCAGCGGTGGTTGGCATCATGATCATCAATGGAGGTTTCTTTCCTACTTTTAAAAGCCCTTTTAATGAAGGAACTTTTTTACCACTCGCAAGCAGTGCGGCTGCGCCTTTGGCACAGTCCATCGGTGATCCACCACCAATACCTAAGATTGCCTGGCATTGATGTTTGAGGTAGCTTATTTTCGCTTCTTCAAGATTGGTAATGGTTGGATTAACTTGTGTATCTTGATAGATAAAGAACTCAATATGATTTTGTTTTAATAATGATAAAAGTGGATCAAGTAACTTAAGTTGAATTAAATTCTTATCGGTAACAATTAAGAGCCTTTTTATCGAATGATATTGAGCAATATCGATAACTTTATAAAACATTTTAGACCCTTTATACAATTGCGGTTGCGGTATTTTAATGATTTTGGCAACAAAGCGCATCACACTTTGGACCAATCGTGCATAAAACATGTTAATTACCTTGAAAACTCATCAAAAATAGGTGAGAGAGCTTTTCCTTCATGCATATTCTGAATGACTCTTGCAAGAAGTGGTGCTACTGATACGATTTTAATTTTAGGTAGCAATGGGTGATCAATCGTGTCGGTAATAAAAAAATAATCAATCGGTGCTTTTTGAATTCGGGTCGTAGCATCGTTTGAAAAAACACCATGAGAGGCACATACTAAAATCATTTTTGCCCCATGTTTTTTTAACAATTCAGTCGCCCCAATTAATGTGTTACCTGTATCAACGATATCATCAACAATGACCGCTATTTTGCCTTCAACTTCCCCGATTAAATTGACACTTTCAGACATATTCGGTTTGGGTCTTCGTTTATCAATAATGCCGATACTTGCTTGTCTAAACAATTCTGCAAAGTTTCTTGCTCGTGTTACAGATCCATGGTCTGGGGAAACCACAACAAGATCCTCTTCACCAAGTTTCTCTTTAGTAAGAATGGATTTAATTTCTCTAGCAAATAAATGATATGGGGAAATATTATCAAAAGGAACAGAAAAGAAACCTTGAATTTGCATCGTATGAATATCCACACTCATCACACGATTAACGCCAGCTGCCACGAGTAAATCTGCGACAAGTTTTGCGGATATCGGTTCTCTACTTTTTGCGACACGATCTTGTCGCGCATAACCAAAATAAGGTATCACAGCAGTGATTTCTTTTGCACTTGACCGCTTTAAAGCATCGACAAAAACTAATAACTCCATTAAATTTTCAGAAGCAGGTTTTGAGGTGCTTTGAATAATATAGACATGTTGATTTCTAACAGTTTCTAATGGTTTAACAAGAACTTCGCCATCGGCAAACTTGTTTATCTCAACCGGACTCAGACTTAAGTTCAAAGATTTTGCAATGGCTTCGCCAAGAAATTTTGAACCTGATAAGGCAAATAGCTTGAAATGGTTTTGCATAAGAATCCTCGACTCTAATTTTAACACTTATTTTTTAGGGTTTTGTAAAATGTTTATAGTTTCATTCATCCTGAAGTTGTGGTAAATTAAAGTGGTATGGAAAAAGCCAAAAGTCTTAGGCAATTACCATTGAAAGTATTATTCTTATCATTCGTTTTTTTTGGTGTTGTTTTAACCTTGCTCATAATTCTAAGTTTTTTGCAATTTATCCCGTTCTCTTGGGGATTTGGCTGGTTACTAGGTGCTTTAATTGGTAGCTTAAATTATGGATTAATCATCCTTCAAGCTAATCGGCTTACTTTATCCATTCAGCATGGACTCAAACCTAGTGCCGGTCCTGGCTATATGATGACAAGGTTTATTATCTTTGCGATTGGCTTACTCATTGCTGTATTAGTTAAGTACGAAGATAATGAATTGTTTAACGTATTTTCAGTATTTTTGGCTTATTTAGTCATTAGCGGGACGATTTTTGTTACGGGTGCAAACTTCCAATCAAAAATCAAGGCGGCAAAATAATGGAATTCTTCTTATCATTACCTGCTGAAACGTATACATCATGGATGGTGATGATGATCATCATCGTTTTTTCCTTGATAGTATTTCAAAAGGCCAAAAAAGCAGATCCATTTGCTAAACCTAAAGGTGTTTTATTAGTTGCAGAATGGATCGTGGTTACCATTGAAGGACTAGTCAAGACGAATATGGGCCATCATTTCAGATTTCTTTCACCATACTTTTTATCGATTACCTTATATGTATTCATTGGATTTCTTTTTGGTTTAACCGGTTTATCATCACCATTAAGTTATTACCTTAATACATTCACGATTGTTTTAATGTCTTTTGTTTTGATTCATTTTACTGCGATTAAAACAAATGGTTGGAAGTATTTTAAACGTTTTATCGAACCGTTCCCAGTCTTTTTACCGATAAATTTAGTCTCGGTTTGGGCACCACTCGTTTCCATGAGTTTTCGTATCTTTGGTAATATTCTTTCTGGTTTTATCTTAATGTCATTAATTTATTTTTCATTAGGCCAATTATCTTCTTGGATTTTTAGTTTTTTACCCACTGGATTCTCGTCATTATGGTTGGCACCATTGATAGCGCCATGGTTCCACTTATATTTTGATTTGTTCTCGGCGCTTATTCAAACCCTTGTTTTCATTTCTTTATCGATGCTTTTCATCGCTCAGGAAGGTCCTGCGCGATCAAGCAAAGATGAAGAGGAAAAACATGCATTGATTGCATGATATATAGAAAAGGAGAATCTATATGATCGTATCCGTGATGATGACGTTAGTTGCCCAGTTTGCAGTCTTGTCCCCTGTCTTTGCTGACATTAATAAGGGATTGACTGGCATTGGTGCAGGCCTAGCAGTCGGTTTAGCTGCTATTGGTCCTGGTATTGGTGAAGGTCAAATCGTATCCAGTGCGATTGAAGGGATGTCAAGAAACCCTGAAACGGCGGATAATCTTCGTGCAACGATGATTCTTGGTGTTGCATTAGACGAAACCACAGGTATTTACGGTTTGTTAATCGCAATCCTCTTAATTTTCGTTTACTAAACTATGAAATTTCTGTTACTCATCCTGACGGGACCTGTTGATCCCCAAAGTATTATCGATAAGTTGATTCCTTCTGGCATCTGGCCTTTTATTGCTCAGCTGCTTTCAACTTTTGTGATGATATTGATTGTGAAAAGATTTCTTTATCAACCGATTAAGAATATCCTGGTTCAACGTGCCACCTTCGTCAAGAAAACATTGGATGATGCAATTGCCAGAGAAAAACAAGCACAAGCTTTGAAATTGGCATTAGAATCAGAAACAAAGAAAGTTCAATCGTCTTTAAAGACACTTCGTGAAGAAGCACTTGAAGAAATTGAATCAACCAAAGCCCAACTTCTTTCAGATGCTCAAAATCAAGCCAATCGAATTAAAGACAAAGCTGCCCAAGAAATTTCACAAGCAAAATCCCAAGCCTTACTTGATATTGAAAGAGAAATTGTAGGTGTGGCTCTCGATGCATCCAAAAAGGTATTGCAAAGAGAATTAACCAAACAAGACAACGACAGAATCGTTGAAGATTTCATTAAAGGATTAAGAAATTAATGGATAATATACCTTCAAGATACGCTTTAGCGTTAAAAAAAATCGCCAAAGAATCGGGTCAACTACTGGCCTCTCTTGAAGTTTGTCAGCAAGCCTTAATCCTAATGGAAACAGAACCTAGCCTCATCAAATTTTTAAGTAATGAATTCTATGCTAAAGAAGAAAAGTTCAAATTGATTGATCGCATCTTTCCTATCCAAGATTGGTTATTCTTTAGCAATTTTATGAAGTTACTTCTTGTTAAACATCGAACGAATTTTATTCAATCGATTCTCAAAGAAGCGATTGAGATGATTCAAAGCGAATTAAAAACCCAAGATGGCATCGTTTATTCCGTTACTCCACTTACAAAAGAACAATTGTCAAAGTTAGAAACTGCTTTAACGTCATATTACGGTTATCCTGTGACCTTACAAAACCTTATCAAGCAAGATTTGATTGGCGGCATTCTTCTTGATATTCAAGGAAAAGTATTTGATGCTTCAATGATCGAAAAACTAAATAATCTACGTCAAAGATTATTGAAACGAGGATAGGTTATGAAAATCAAACCTGAAGAAATCTCAAGTCTAATCAAGGAACAAATTCAATCCTTTAATCAACCTTTCAGTGAAACCGATACTGGCAAGGTGATTTCGATTGGGGACGGAATCGCGCTGGTATATGGTTTAGAAAAAGCAATGATGAATGAACTCGTGCTTTTTTCAAACGATATTTACGGACTTGTCTTAAACCTTGAAGAAGATCATGTTGGGGTTGCTTTACTTTCAACAACTCAATCGATTAAGGAAGGCGATATTGTTAAACGTACCAAGCGTACCGTTGAAGTTCCTGTCGGAGATGCGTTATTAGGTCGTGTTGTCAACGCCCTTGGTCAACCTATCGATAATTTAGGCCCGATTAAAACCACAACCTTTAGACCAGTCGAACGGATTGCACCCGGCGTTATGACCCGTGAACCCGTCAACACCCCATTGCAAACTGGCATTATGGCGATTGATGGCATGATTCCCATTGGTCGTGGTCAACGTGAATTAATTATTGGCGACCGTCAAACCGGTAAAACCGCGATTGCAATTGATACGATTTTGAATCAAAAAGATCAAAATGTTTTATGCATTTATGTTGCCATCGGTCAAAAGAATTCCACTGTTGCGAATATTGTGGAACGCTTAAAGTCCAGTGGGGCGATGAAATATACCACGGTGGTTGCTGCTTCCGCTTCAGAAATCGGCACCTTACAATGGTTAGCACCATTCTCAGGCACAGCGATTGGCGAAGAATGGTTAGAAACTGGCAAGGATGTTTTAATTGTATATGATGACTTAAGTAAGCATGCCGTTGCGTATCGAACCTTATCTTTATTATTAAGAAGACCACCAGGGCGAGAAGCGTATCCTGGTGACATCTTCTACTTACATTCAAGATTACTTGAACGGGCTTGCAAATTAGATAAAGCTCATGGTGGTGGTTCCTTAACCGCTTTACCGATCATCGAAACCCAAGCTGGTGATAACTCCGCCTATATTCCAACCAATGTCATTTCCATTACCGATGGTCAAATTTTCTTACAAACCGATTTGTTTAATGGTGGTCAACGTCCTGCTATCGATTCAGGTCAATCCGTTTCACGTGTCGGTGGCGCCGCCCAAATTGGTGCGATGAAACAAGTTGTTCGTTCTTTAAAAATTGAACTTGCGAATTATCGTGAACTTCAATCCTTTGCCCAGTTCGGAAGTGATATTGATGCCTCAACGAAAAAAGTACTCGTTCATGGTGGTGTGCTATTAAATTTATTAAAACAAAACCAATATGAACCTTTACCTGTTGATCAACAAATCCTATTTTTATACGCGGTACAAAATCGTTATGTGGAACAAGTTCCTGCTAGTGAATTAAAGACCTTATTAAATACGTATTATCATTTCATTGAAACCAAACATCCTGAAATCATTCAAGATATTAAGGTCAAGAAAAAATTCCAAGATAAAACCTTAGAACTATTAAAGAAAGTAACGATCAGTTTCTTCGAAAAAAGAGTGGCATAGGACATCATGGCAAAAGGTTTAGCAGTTTTAAGACGACGCATCACCTCGATTAAGGCTACCAAAAAGGTGACCAAAGCGATGCAAATGATTGCAACAACTAAGCTCAAAGCTTGGAAACAATCAATGCTGGAATCGCGTCTTTATGCTGAAAAATTAGTGGAAGTTGTCCAAACCAATCTTCATCACGAGTCATTAAAAAGTTCTGTCTTTTTTAAACACGATAAAACCCTTCCCACTCTGTATCTTGTGATTACATCAAATTTAGGTTTGTGTGGTCCTTATAATTACAATATTTTAAGTGAATTAACCAAGCGTGTGAAAGCCAAAGATTCCGTTATTGCTATTGGTGAAAAATCAATCCGTTTTTTAAAGAATACATCCATGCAATTTACAGCTGATTTTGTGACCGCGGGTTCTTTATCGGAAGCAACGTTATCTCCCTTAATTCAAGAAGTTCTAAAGCAATTTTCAGATCGAAAAGTTGGAAGTGTCGTGATTTTATTTACCAAATTTGTCAATAGTCTAATCTTTCAACCTTCTCATTTAAACCTTTTACCTTTGTCCCTTTCCACTTTCCAAGGTAAACCCATTCTCCAAGCCCCTTTGATTGAACCTGATCCGTTAAGTGTCTTTGAAAAACTTGTTCCATTCTATTTGAAGAACTCGACTTATTCCACGTTAATTGAAAGCCAAGTATCAGAGCAATCTTCAAGACGCAATGCGATGGAAAAAGCTTCAGATAACGCTGATGAATTAGTCGAACAATTACAATTAGATTTCAACAAGCAACGTCAAGCTAATATTACCCAAGAAATCGCCGAAATTATCGGTGGCGCTTCATCCTAAGGAGGACAAACGCATGGCAAAATCTACCACTCAAGAAAAGAAAGCAACCCTTCCTAATGGGGCGATTGTTCAGGTCATCGGTCCGATTGTGGATATTCGCTTTCCCAATCAAACCTTACCCGTCTTATTGACGGCATTAGAAATTCCTCTTGAAGGAAAAGCATCTTTAGTCGTAGAAGTAGCCCAACATATTGGTGACGACATGGTGAGAACTGTGGCAATGGGTCCGACAGAAGGACTCGTTCGCGGGATGACTGTCATCAACACAGGCGCACCGATCACGATTCCTGTTGGTGAAAAAACCTTAGGTCGAATGTTTGATGTCTTAGGCCGCCCAATTGATGGACTTGGTGATGATTTTTCCTCAAGCCCAAAAATGCCAATTCACCGGCAACCTCCTACCTTTGCAGACCAAAAAACCAGTCGCGATATTTTAGAAACTGGTATCAAAGTTATCGATTTAATTTGCCCTTACCTTAAGGGTGGAAAAATTGGATTATTTGGATCCGCTGGTGTTGGTAAGACCGTTTTAATTCAAGAATTAATTCACAATATTGCCTTTGAACAAAAAGGACTTTCTGTCTTTGCTGGGGTTGGTGAACGCTCACGTGAAGGTAATGATCTCTATCGTGAAATGAAAGAATCGAATGTTCTTCCTCAAACTGCACTCGTCTTTGGTCAAATGAATGAACCACCCGGTGCCCGGATGCGCGTGGGCTTAACCGGTTTAACGTTAGCAGAATATTTCCGGGATGTGAAAAAGCAAGATGTCCTATTATTTATCGATAATATTTTCCGCTTTTCACAAGCGGGTAGTGAAGTGTCAGCCTTGTTAGGTCGTATGCCATCTGCGGTTGGTTATCAACCGACGTTAACCACCGAAATGGGTCAATTACAAGAACGTATTACGTCCACGAAAGATGGATCGATTACGTCCGTTCAAGCCGTTTATGTTCCTGCCAATGACTTAACCGACCCCGCACCAGCCGCAACCTTTGCTCACTTAGATGCAAAGACCGTTCTTGATACGCAAACGGCGGCATTAGGTATTTATCCAGCGATTGATCCATTAGGTTCAACTTCTCTTGCTCTTGATCCTAATATCGTCGGTAAAGACCATTACCAAGCAGCAGTCGGTGCACAAAAAGTCTTACAACGTTATAAAGATTTACAAGATATCATCGCCATTTTAGGTGTTGATGAATTATCTGAAGAAGATAAATTAATTGTCGGACGTGCCCGCCGCGTTCGCAACTATTTATCACAACCTTTATTCGTCGCCGAACCTTTCAATAATATTCCAGGTAAATTTGTCAAAATCAAAGATACCGTTCGCAGTGTTCAACTCATTCTCGATGGTAAAGGTGATAAATTACCAGAAGGTGCTTTCCTTTATGTAGGCACATTTGAAGATGCGATTGCTAAGGCAGAAACCCTAAAGTAATATGAATTTCCCTGTGTTAATCATTACTCCAAAACGAAAAGTTTTTGACGGTCAAGTCGAACTTTTAAGCGTGATGACAACGGCAGGCCAATTAGGTATACTTGCAAACCACACTCCATTATTGACGATTCTTAAAACAGGTCCGATGCATTTGATTGTCGATAAAAAAACGATTTACTTTGCGGTGTCAGGTGGTGTTCTCTCTGTTCAAAAAAATCAAACCATTTTACTTGTAGATGCGATTGAACGTGCCGATGAAATTGATGTGGCCCGAGCTAAGGAAGCGATGAAACGTGCAGAAGAAAGATTAAAAGAAAAGACTGAAAAAATTGATGAAGCTAGAGCAAAAGCTGCTTTAGCCAGAGCCTTAAATCGTATTCAAGTTGCCGAATCTAACAATAAGCGTTAGTTAAGGGTTACGTTTAAATCCGTCTTTACGAGGGGCAAACCTTGAAGGACGTGAACCACTCCGTTGTGGACGTTGGCCCCAAGAAGGTTTAGATCCATATGATTTTTCGTATGTGGGTTTAGCATCTTTATTTTCAGGGCGTGGTGAATAAGTTGAACTCTTAGAAGGGTTATTATCGCGGTAACCTTCACTTCTAGGTTTATCTTGACGATCACCGTAGGAGCGATTGCCATAGGATCGACCTGGTTCTCTTGGACCACTCGATGAAGATGGATAATGGCCTTGACCGCCACCGCTAGGACGACGATGTCTAGCAAATCCTGTACGATCACCGGAATCTTCACCGCCATGAATCACAAGAGTTGGATCAAAAACAAAATCTTTTAATGGTTGTGGATTTAAATTTAATCCAGTATGGCGATTAATCATATGCAATAAACCATTTTCTTCTCTTGAAACTAAATTAATGACATCTCCCGAAAATCCAGCACGACCGGTACGACCTGTGCGGTGGAGGAACGCTTCTCCGGTTTCAGGCATATCAAAGTTGATGACATGGGTAAGCTTATCAATATCAATACCACGACTTGCTAAATCAGTTGCCACTAAAATTCTCACATGTTTTTCTTTAAATTTTTTCATCGCGAATTGTCGTTGAGCTTGGGATTGATTACCATGAAGTTCCACAACTTGATGACCTTGATGGGTTAAGTTTAACGCCGTGCGCTTTGCACCACGCTTGGTACGAACGAAAATTAAAACAGATTTTAAGGCTTCATTTTTAAGGAGATGCATTAATAAAGATAACTTCTGATTCTTTTCGATTTTGATGGTTTGATGATTAATCTTTTGTAAAGGTTGACTGACTGGGGTGATGGCAATTCGAACAGGATCATGTAAGAACGAAGATGCTAAATTCGCAATTTGTTCTGGCATGGTCGCCGAAAATAAAGCTGCTTGTCTTGGTTTAGGAATGGAAGCTAAGATCGTCTTCACATCAGGTAAAAAACCCATGTCTAGCATTTGATCTGCTTCATCTAAAACCACCATTTTGATATTTGAAGGATGAAAAATTCTTTCTCTCATTAAATCAAGTAACCGACCAGGTGTCGCAACGGCAATATCAACGCCTTGTCTTAGCGCGTTAATTTGACCAAATTTTGAGACGCCACCAAAAAACATTCCAATTCTTAAATTATTAAACCGAGATAATTGCATCAGTGTTTCTTGAATTTGAACAGCGAGTTCACGCGTTGGAACAATCACTAAAGCCCGAACAAGTCGCTTTTCAAGTTTTGGTAAACCCGCAAGTAATTGAATCATCGGTAAAGCAAATGCTGCTGTTTTACCAGTACCCGTTTGCGCCGTTCCTAAAACATCTTTTCCAGCAATTAAAACTGGAATGGCTTTTTCTTGAATAGGTGTAGGAACCGTATAACCAGCTTTTTCAACCGATTTTAATAAAGATTCAGATAAGCCTAAATTCGTAAATGACATAGTTTCTCCTTGGTGATGATCCACCAAGCAGTAAGCTAGGAATCATAAACACACGTACGACTATAACACACCAGAGTACGATTAGATATGAGATTTCATCCAAGTGATGCGTTGCGTTAAGAATTGACTGAGATAATCAAACTGCTCCGATATACGCGTCATTGGACGAAGTGGCTCAGGTATTGGACACCATCCTTCACATTGATCCATCGGCCATAATTCAAAATTATCTTCACTAAGAGTTATCAAACGCGATTCATTGGATTCAAGCCATTCAAGGATACCTGGTAATACTTCATCTTCAAACTCATTTAGTTTTTCTTTAAAGCGATTTTTTATCGCTGGTATCTGCATCATTAACGTAAACAATTCATTCTTTTCATAGGTCGCCCAACCCCAATGACCTTCAGGACCATATTCAATATAATCCGCGTTTCCATAGGCTAAATCAAAATCCCATAAAGGCATATGTTTGATTTTGCCACCAGTTTCTTTGACCATGTAAACCGAACCCCATCCGACATCGACATTCTTGGCAATTTCTTGGATCATAAAATAATCAATCCAATTTTCAACATCCATGTAAGTTTCATAATTTTGTTTTTGAATTAAGGCTTGGCGTGTTGAGGTTAAATAATTATTGATAAAACGGGTATGGCGAAATTGATAACCTGTTCCTAGTGGATTCGGTTCTTTAATCGCGTAAGGACGATCGTTGATTCTAAACCATTCAAGATTTTCATTACCTTGGTTTTGTACATATACTTGATAATCTAACTCAATCATAAAACCGGCATCATCAAGCGTAAGATTGGGTTCAATATTCAGTCGATTTTTAGAAAACTCAACCCGTTCAATCAGTAAATATTGTCCTAGGTAACCTTGATTAATAAACAAATCAACAAAGCGATAATCGAGGGAATAAAGCGTGGAAGGGAAGAATTGACTCATATAGGCGGTTAGACTATTTCTGACAAGAGAACGATCGATATAATTTGCTAACAAAATATAATTTTTAGCAGATTTCATACCAAAGATAGACGTGTTTTCATCAAAGCGTATGCGATAGGGGCGCTTGGGCATAAATCGTGTGGAGTGGCCTCTTGTACGAATGGCCAATGGGCTGGTGATATTCTTCGTGACATATTGACCATTCAAATCATATTGAACCGAAGCAGTGGCATTAATATAGTCTTCATAGAAAATATCACTTTCATTTTTTTGATTGGCTAAATTAATTCTTAAGACTGGACGTTTCGTATAGGTTGGGACATGAAGTTGACTCTTCACAAACATCGGATAGGTAAAGGTTGTGACAAAATCTTGTTTTCTTAACGTGGCAGTCAATTCAATCAATTGATCTACAATTGGACTAACATATTGAAAAACACCTTCTATGATCGGATAGTCTGGTGTAGACCATTCAATCGTGATGTCAGGATCACTTGCAATCGTTAGTGGTAAAACATAATGATCATTGATATACTCCGCATTCGGAGATAACAAAGTTTCATATTCATTCAGCGTTTCACTGCTGATGACAGGTTGACTGGAAGACAAAATACCTTCGCAACTGGTTAAAACCAAGATAAAAAGTAAGCCACCCATGAAATGATGTTGAGTTTTGCGAATGTTCATTATTTTAATATAACATTCAGACCGTTTGCAGTGTGTTCAATTTTAACATCACTCGAAAGCCGATATGGATTATGCGTGGTTTTCTTTTTGGAAAGGTCTTGAATCGCGACTTTGAGTGGTTGATTTTGGAAATGATAGGAAATGATTAATCCCTTTAATGCAGGAGGAATCATTGGATCAATCACTAATTTGTTTTGTTGAACTTTTATACCTAAGAAATGGTGAATAAATGTTCTTAAATAAATCCCTGGACCTGAGGAATAGAGCCGCCATCCAGCTTTAACTTTAATTGCACCTTTTCTTACTTTTTCAAAGTCTCTTTTCGCTTCATATCGATCTAAAAAAGCAGCATCTGAACTTGAGAAATAGACGTTTCGTTGTCGTCTTTCGGCATTAGGAACATAGGATTGCATCCCGATCGGGTTAATGACATTTAAACCCCACCAAGCTTCTTCTGTGTTACCAATGGTTGTCATGGCTTCGATGTAACGAATATGGGCATGAACATATTGGATACCAATTTCACGACCAAAGTTTGCTGCGGTTTCTGCCCGTTGGAAATAAGTCTTTTTTCCACCTTGATACGTCACGGCAGTATTCATTAAACGCACACCATCAGGGTGTCTTAAATGTTGCCGTATGATTGTTTGATAGCCTTCGATGTTCTTCTTGTCAAATAAATGACTGATGATGCCACGATTAAAGGGTAATAATCGATATGAAAGTCCTGTTTTCTTATCTTGAGGATGTAATAATACTTCGCGACGATCTGGATAAAAAATAACAAATCCAGCTGGAACGCCATCGACGATAAGATAAGATTCAAAATCTTTCTTTAGGGATTGTTTATATGCGAGGAGTTCTGCTTGACGATGATCCGTGAAGACTGGCCATTGGGTTAAATGATTGAGTGCTTCGTATAAAAGTGCAACGGTCCAACCCGACACCATTTGTTTGGTTAAGGTTTGGTTTGCAGGTTGTAAGGTATCATCCCAGTCACCACCACCATATGCAGGTAAAGCGGTTCCTTTGATTGCAGATTGTTGAAGAACTTTGATAATGTCCCAAACATGTTCAGATAGAGGTGCTTTCAAATCAGTAAACGTGCCTTTATGTTTGTCCATGTAAGGAAGCGATTCTTTAAGAATAGAAAGATCACCGGTAGCTTCTAAATAATTGGCAAGTGCCTTTAAAGGCCATACGGTAACATCCCCATGAGATTCATGGGCTTGAATATTGCGATAATTGTCAAACATAAACCATTGAGGAAATTCTTTTGTATCCGTGAATTGACGCGCAAATACTTTCAAAAGAATTTCACGATTTAAATCAAAACGTTGGGCCGTTAAAAAAAGTTCAAATGGACCTTGTAAGACATCTCGAGTGCCCCAAGCTGCACCATTATATTGTTCTAACCCATGAGGCGAGGCATAGTGAACCAAGGCATCATGAACATACCAAGGTACCATCAAGTTAAAAGCATCAAGGGATGCTTGTTGCTGAGGATGCTCTAAATGCAGGGGCATCAATTTTTGAATGAAAGTTTGATATTGTCGATTAAATTGAACTTGTTCAGGTATTACTTTCATCTCATGATTTAAGGTCGCTTGTGAATAAAATTGGAATTCAGAAACCTTTTTCATCTCTAGAAAAATCATGCCACCATCTGTCATCGAAGGTTGGATAAAGTCTTTAGCAAGTTTAAGTTGGAATGGTTGATTGAGTGTTAATTGATAGCGTAAGCCAGGATAATGATTGGCAATAAAACCACTACTTCTTCCATCGATGGTGATCGATTGACCCGATTGGGTGAATTGAATCTGTGGTTGATATTCGTTTGTATCAAGTAGGATTTGCTGGGTCAGAATGATTTGATAGGACTTGCGTTGAAGCGATTGAAAAGTTAGTTTGGATATTGGATCTTTTCCATTGATTGCGAGGGTGATGATCCATTCATCATCCTTGAATTTGTAATGCCATTGCACTTGATCAACAGACATAAGCATAAAAGAAGGCATGCCCAGTAATTGGTATTGTCCCTGCTGATAAACATATAAACGCGTACCCGCAATCGTGTGTGCATTAAGTGGATGTCTTAAATCACCGGTTAATTTATGAAAATTAGAATTGCCATAAACCGTATGAGAACCAAAAACACCAAACATATATGCGGTTGTCGCAAAGACATCTTCTGTTGCATGCAGCACATCACCACTTAAAAGAATATGACCATGAGGACGTTCCACAAGGCGTTCTTTTTGTTGAGTAACGAGATGATCGCCTTTGTCAGTAAATGCTGATAAAAGTTCTTCTTGCGAGGACATCTCTACTTGTTTTAGATTCGGAAATCTAGTTTGTAGTTCTTTTTTATCGAGGGGTAAGCCAGAAAGAGGATTCGAAGGATTGATCAGATTAGTCCATTGTTGGCCCTTAATCAAATTGTTGGCTCGGGATTCAAAGGAAGGTTTTGCCAAAGGAGCGTTTAAAAACAAACCATCTTGTTTGACGGAAAGACCATAAAATGAAATTGAAAGTGGTTTCGATGATAAAGAGAATGGTTTTGTTTGTAACGCTGGATACGCAAATTCATATTGATAATTTTGCGACGGTAATTGTTTGAGTTGATAGGCAACGGGAGTATGCGTTAATTTATAATCAAGCCCAAAAAATTGCATCGTGTCTGTTGAATATCCAATCGTTGGAACTGAACATCCAATTTGAACATAGTGTGTTAAACCTTGATTTTGTCGGGATAAAATGGTGTGATAACCGTCTTGGGTAAAGATTTGATGATCGATGTATTGTGAGGTATAGGCTTCATTCATCAGGATGCCAAAGGGATGACCGATGCCAATATCTTGGCCATACATCAAATCATAAACCGCTTGCGTGTTGGTCGTAGATTGAAGGTGGACCAGGTATTGCCATCCATTGTCTTTCACAATTAAATGAACTTGATATGACACACCCCAAATCGATCCTTGATAGATCGCTCCATCATTCGTGGGCTGCCATTGACTAGGACTATGAATCCCGATTAATTTACTGACTCGATACCCTTGTGCCATTTTTTCTCTTAGATAAAGGTTCGCAATCATTCCATCAAAAGGATTGCCTTGAAGAAGATTAATTTGATGTTCACCATGCATCCATTTGAAAACGTCACCTGACGCTAAAAGGAAAAGACTGATTTCTCCTTTTTTGATAACCGTGTTCGACCATTGATTCGTTAAGGTTTGCATGGGTTAAATCTCCTTATGTACATAAAGTAATGATGTTTCTTCACCTGTGACAAATGAAAGTTTACCTTTTAGAGGTTGACGTTGATACGTGTCATCAATATAGGTTAAAAATTGACGATCAATGTTAATCAACAATGATTGGGACTCTTGAGGTTGAAGGAATCGTTTTTCCATCCCAACCAATTGACGGTTCGGTAAGGCGGCTGGGGCAAGAGGTTGATGTAAATAAACTGGAACAATCGCATAACCTGCTTTGGTTCCAGTATTTTTAACGGTAATAGACAAAAGAATATCATCATTAGTCGAAGCGTCTTTAAACTGGGAAAATTGGAACGTGGTATAACTTAAGCCATCGCCAAAAGTAAACAAAGGTAAATTGGATTCATCAATATAGTGTGATGTATAGGTAAAGTTTTGACCTAAAAAGGGGCGCCCGGTATTAAGGTGGTTATACATGATCGGAATTTGTCCGACACGGCGAGGGAACGTCATCGTTAATTTTGCAGAAGGATTATTTTTTCCAAGTAAAGTATCGGTGATGGTGTACGCTGCTTGTGAACCTAAAAAATAAGCATAAAGAATTGCATGAACATCATCGACGATTGGCGTTAAGACTAATGGACGGCCTGCTGTTACGATCAAGACAATCGGTTTTCCGAAAGTTTTTAATTGTTTAATAAATTGAATGGTCTTGTCCGCAAGAACGGGATTGGTTTTGGATCGAGCTTCGCCAGATTCTTTTTCTTCTTCACCTGTCATGACTACCATGACGTCTGCAAGCTTGATTTGCTGTTTAAATGCTTCTGACCATGTTTGCGTATCTTCTAAAGAGTTTTGAATAAAAGGTTTTAACACTGAATGTAAACTTGGTGTGATGTCACGATTACCATGCCATGACCAAGGTCCTAAAAGAGCACCGCTATTGGAAAGATGACCAAGTAATGCAATCTTTTGATTACTCAAAGGTAACAGATGATTGTGATTCTTTAATAAAACAATCGATTCATCAGCCAGTGTTTTTGCTATGGCGAGTTGAGGAGCAGAAAGCGGGAACGATTTTTCTTTTTCGATATGGGCGCCTTTAAATGGATTTTGAAATAAACCTAAATCTTTCTTCAACTTTAAAACTCTTAACACGGCTTGATCAATTAATTCGATATCAATCAAACCTTGTTTAACAAGCGTGGGGATATGTTTAATGTAAGCACCGGATGCCATTTCAATATCAACGGTAGCGAGTAATGCTTGTCGAACTGCATCTTGGTCATCTTTACTGACACGATGAACAACCGTTTCAATAATCGAATCATAATCTGAAATCGTAACACCTTTAAATCCCATCCGTTTACGGAGTATTTTTCTTAATAAGGTTTGATGAATCGTCGCAGGAATACCTTCAAAGACATTAAAAGACGTCATTGCCATTCTCACGCCAGCATCCACAGCACCGCGATAGCCAGCATCATATTGTTGATAAAAATCATGCAAGGAAATACTTGCTTGAGCATAGTCTCGACCTGCAAGTGCGGCACCGTAGGCAGCAAAGTGTTTAATACAGGCTGCTAAACTATCTTTATTTTTTAAGCGTTTTCCTTGATAGCCTTGTGTCATTGCATATGCATAGTGATAGGAGAGATACGGGTCTTCCCCATAGGCTTCCATCACCCGTCCCCATCGTGGATCTTTAACTAAATCTGCCATCGGTGAAAAGGTAACATGGATGCCACTTAAGGTTGCTTCTTCTGCAGATGCTCGGGCCATCTTATAAAAGTTTTGCGTTGAAAAGGATCCGGCTAATGCTAATGGAATAGGAAAAATGGTTTTATATCCATGAATTATGTCAGCCATAAATACCAATGGGATTTTATGACGACTCTTGGAAAGATACATCGTTTGAATATCAATCATCTCTTGGGGATTACCGATGCCAAGAACTGAACCTGCTTGAAAAATATCCTGTTCTCTTAACTTTAAACGTTGCACGGGTCCTGCAACTTCTTGTAGTGCTTCTTTTTTGAAGAAATACGGTGGCAGTTGGACAAGTTGTCCTGCTTTTTCTTCTAAGGTTAGACTTGCGAGTAAGGTTTTGATATTCATCGTTGAGTTGACTCCTTTATGATGATTTTTCCAATTGGTTTTAAGACACCTTTGACTTCTCCACTTTGTTGAAGCGCATCAATTAAAAACGTAGCAGCTGTTTGACCCCACGCATAATGATCAATTGAAATCGTAGTTAAACTTGGTTTGATGTAAGGATTATTTAAATAAGAACCATCAAATCCTGCAACGCCAATCGCTTCTGGGACTCCAACACCGGCTTCACGAAGCGCTTCCATCACGCCTAGGGCCATTTCATCATTGGCGCAATAAACAAAATCAGGTCTGGTTTTCATCGCCACAATTAATTTTCCAGCTTGGTAACCAGATGGTGTTGTAAAGTCACCTTCAAAATAATGCTGACTTTTTAATCCTGCTTCTTGTAAAGCTTGTAAATATCCTTTGTAGCGTTCCTTATTATTGAAGGCTTCCTTGGGTCCAGAAACATAAACAAAACGTTGATATCCTTGATTAACCATTTGGCGAATCAATTGATGAACTAACAAATCATTGTCCATGACACTAGGGTAAATATTTTTGCCTCTTAAAAATGTATCTAAGACCACAACTGGTGAATTTTTTGCATATTGAACAATCACCTGTTTATCAAAAGACGAATCAAAAATAATCGCTGCATCGACTTGTTTTTCTCTTAGCATCATCGAGGATGATTGACCTGAACTTACTAAAATATTCATATTGCGAGCATGAACGACCTTATTAATACCTTCAAGGATTTCTGAGAAAACAGGACCACTAAATCCATACACAAACACACCAATATTATTCGTCTTTTTGGTTTTAAGATTACGGGCAGATGCATTGGGATGATAGTTAATTGCCTCCGCTACTTCCATGACACGTTTTCTCGTTTCTGGGTTAACCAAAGGAACATTATTCAAGGCATAACTTGCCGTGGAAACGGAAACACCTGCCTTACGGGCAACGTCTTTAATGGTTGGCATTTGTTTTCCTTTTTTTCTTCAACATCACACCGAAATATGGAGGAATGGTCGTCAATGTTTTTAATGTTAAAGTTGGATGATTGGATAGTAAGACTTCCCAATCTTGGATATCTTCTATTTTAAGCGATATCTTCTTGGAAGAAAATGAAGAAATGATCATGATGCTTTCAGTATCATTTTCCCTAACATACGCGTAAATCGAAGGATGTTTGAAATCACGAAAGGTTAGGTTGCCGTTGATAAAAACATCATGTTGTTTTCTTAAGGTAATGAGGCTTTTTAGAAAACGTTGGATACTATACTTTGCAACGATGTCTTTCTTAACATTAATGGTTCGATATTGAGGATGAACGGGCAACCATGGAGCGTGGGTAGAAAAACCAGCATAAGCTTCTGTTGACCATTGCATCGGCGTTCTTGCATGATCTCTGCCTTTTGCTAATAATGATTGCATAATCGTATGAACCGGTTGCTTACCAAGTTGATCTTGGTAGTAATTCAAGGATTCAACATCTTTCATCTCTTCAATCGACTTAAAGGGATAATTGATCATCCCAATTTCTTCACCTTGGTAAATAAAGGGCGTGCCTAATTGTCCATAAAATGCAAGTTGTAACATCGTTTGACTATGATAACGGTGACGGCGTGAACCATATCGAGAAACGGGTCGAGGTTGATCATGATTACCCATAAACAAAGCGTTCCAACCTTGCTTTTCATAGACATTATGAAGATGGCCAAAGGTCTTTTTTAAATCCGATAGATCTAATGGCTTTAGTGCCCATTTTCCAAGTCCAGGTTGTTCATCTAACCATAAATGAGAAAATTGAAACGCCATCGAAAACGTTCCTTTTGGCGTGCCCGTAACGGCAGCAGCTTGCTCCGCAGAAGATCCTGATAATTCACCAACGGTAAAGAGATTAGCGTCTTTCAGTACTTGTTCTTTTAATTCTTTTAAATAAGCATGATAGAAAGGTCCATGACCAATGATGCCTTGATCAATATCTTTACCAATTAAATCAATCACGTCTAAACGAAACCCATCAAAACCAAACGCTAACCATTCATTTAAGATGGCATATAATTCTTTCCTTAAGTTAGGATTTTGCCAATTTAAGTCTGGTTGTTCTTTGGCAAAAAAGTGAAAATAATATTCATCACGATTGGGAACCTTGGTCCAAGCAGGACCAGAAAAAACAGATTGAATGTCATTGATTTTTTTTCGGAAAATATAATAATCGCGATATGGACTATCCGCACGTTTCATCGCGTCGATGAACCACGGATGCTGATCTGAAGTATGATTCAGTACAATATCTGAAATAATTTTCATGCCACGTCGATGCACTTCTTCAATCAGTCTTTTTAAATCTTGTTTGGTACCAAACCAAGGATGAACGTCTCGATAATCACTGACGTCATATCCATTGTCTTTCATGGGTGATTGAAAGACGGGTGATAACCAAATTACATCGATGCCTAATTGTTGTAAATGATCTAAACGGGAAATAATTCCTTGGATATCACCAATACCATCGCCGTTGCTATCCTGAAAACTTAAAGGATAAATTTGATAAACGAAGGCCCGATGCCACCATTTTATTTCGCGAGTTGCCATTGTAAAACCTTCATCCCTTTTTGAATAAGCGGATGCGACATATAGGCCTTCATCACATCTTGATGTAAGTAGGCATTGGCCATCAGTAACTCTAAGCCTTTATCAATCCCTAACCAGCGAGTTGAAAGCCAAACTGGTGGCGTGTCATGAAAGGCATTGATAAATCCATAACGGTTATCCCAAAGCCGTGAATCTTTTCTCAGTTCTTCGATGGCTGGTAACGCTAATTCAGGAGCGTGATACAACGAGCCAATCATCGAGTTGGTTGCAACACTTCCATCATGTTCAAGTTTGTTCATCGCGTTTGGTAATGCTGCCGACACTTGATAGCCTTTTCTTCCATAGCTTGCAGTGAAACCAAAATATCGTTCACCAAAGGTTGGGAATTGTTTAATCGTGTCGCGACTTAAGGCATAGTGACCATAAATCGCTTGTCTAGTATTTTCAAACCAATTAATGCCTTGTCGGTCGGTCCAATGTTTTAAATCCAACCAGCATTGAGGATATTGGTAAACAAAGAGTGTATTGCCGGGTGTGTAAAAATACGACGATGATCCATACGTCACTTTTTTACGTTCAAAATCTTCATACAGGGTTAATGCAAGTTTGCTGTCTTTGGCAACTGCAGCATACATGACATACATCATTAATTGTTCTGCAAACATACTCCAATGATGAATGTAACCAGGTTTTCCGTTCACATAATCACCATCAGCATCAGGATTATAGGCCATATAGAAATGAGTTTTTTCTCCGCGTTTATGAATCAAAATATTCCAATCCACGCGTTGCATGATTGCATCTGCTAAGCGATTAATTTCAGGATCTTGGAAATATTGTTGAACCGTTAAAATACCATTAAAGGCGAGGGCACTATCGATCGTCGAGTATTCAGACTTTTTATGGCGTTCCGCAGTGTGAATGTTAAGGAAGTGAAAAAAGAAACCATGATAATGCGGGACATTACTAAATAAAGTTTGTAAGGTTTTCCTTGCTTGTTCAATCGCCTTTTGTTTAGGTAGATAGCCTCTAGCAACACCGATGACTAAACTGGATAAAAAATAACCTGTTGAAGCAACGGAACTTAGATTCAAATCTCCAGTATGGTCAACCGTTAAACCGTAACCCAATTCATTTTTAAAATTCGTGAAATCTTGAAAGAATGTAACACCTGTTCGTTGAATATCTTCAATGATGGATTTAGTTGTATTCACAGGTCTTAGAAACCTTCACTTTCCTGAAAAAGGGTATGGTGTTCAAACCATACCCCTTTATTTTACTCAATTCGAATGAATTAAGCGACTTTAACTAAGCTAAAGTCAAAGAAATAAATCATCGTTTCAACGTTGTCGGAAGCATCCGTTGCAGTCGTGCCTTCCCACCAACCACCAAAGGTTGCAAAGTCGGCTAACGAACCCATGAAGAATTGGAGGTTCTTCGAAGCGTTGGTTGAGTCTGCAATATATTCAATATCGTAACTAAATTGTTGCGCTTGTGTAGTTAATTCAACCGTGCGATAGAAGTTTGGTTGCGCAACGCCACCGTTACCTTCCATGGCAAGAATGACAGGACGAGCAGCATCAGCATAGGCTTTGAAATTAAGACGATAGTCACCTTGATAGAAAGGTAATTTTTCATACTTAATTTGGTTTTCCCATGGCATACCACTGTCTACGATTCTCCAGAGATCAACGGCAAGAGTAGGAATCATCGTCGCCACTGGTGAGTTGGCATCTTCGTAAAGGAACTTAACATCATCTAAATAGACGGTGCCAGTTTTGGATGCATATAAAGGTGCTAAATCTTCTGGTAAGAATTGATCTGGACCGGTAAAGAATTGGAGTAAGGCACCGTATGCATGATTATCGGCAGTGAAATCTAATTCATAGGTTTCCCATGATGTCGTTAAAACAACTGGTACTTCGTTAATCGCGCGACCTTCGGTTTTAATACCACCACCTGCTAAGGCAACGCGAATGGTGCGTGCTTCAGAAGTTTTAGCTCTAAATTGAAGGGTGAAATTACCTTTTGGTAATCGGATGTTTTCTTGGCGAATTTGACCATGCCAGAAATGGGTTGCTGAGGTTGAAGCAGTGGTTGTAAAGACACCTTCACCACCGGTGATGCCCATCGTAGCAGCGATACCGTCAATTTCTTGATCAGCAATAAATGTATTCCATCCATAGGTATTGGTGAAATTTTCAGTTGAATCTGAGAAGTCACCATTGACAACATTACCTAATAAGGATTCTGGTAGGACGTGAGGCATGACACCAGCAGTGACACGTTGACCACCATTGTTGTCTTCGTTCCATTTGGTCCAACCAGCAGGCATGCCATTGGCACCCCATTGGGTAAATTGTGTATTACTTAATAATTGATTTTGATCAGTGACAATAATTTGACGCGTATGGGTACCAACTAAACCTTCTGAATCCGTAATGGAATAAAGGAAGGTATAAAATCCAGCTGCTGGATTTAAAGGATTTAATTTAGGTCCTTGAGTAATGTCATAAGCTTGAACACCACCTAAAGCAAGATTGGTGTCATAGTCATCACGAACAGCCAAGCCACTCTTCACTAAAAGTGGTTCTCCAGCTTTCGCTAATAAATCACCACCACTAATATTAGGAGCTTGGTTTGGTAATGGTTCGCCTAATTCAATTTTGACATCATCAAGATGAACTTCTGCATAGTTTCTTGCAAAGCCAACAAGATCATTGGGTAAGAATGAGTCTGGACCAATACCAAATTGTAATTCGGAATTGACACCATCTGCAGTTGGTGAGAAGTTAATGGTCTTGGTTTCCCAAGTTGTACCAATTTGAACAGCGACTTCATTGATTGGACGTGTTGCTAAACCACCATCTTTAAGGGTGACGCGAATGGTACGAGCTTCTGCAGCTCTTACTTTAAAGCTTAATACATAAGATGCACTTGCATAAACGTAGACACCGTTTTGTCTTAATTGAGCGTGCCACCATTGCGTTGGTTCACCGATGGAGGTTGTGGTGAGTGCACCATATTGATTATCACCTTCGGTCTTATACGTTGCTTCGGCGACGATTTGATCGACTTCACCACCAATAAATGCGTTCCATCCAGCGGATTGGAATGCATAATCATCGGTGTTATCTTCAAAATCACCATTGACAATACCCCAGGTTTCATCAGAGTCAATTGAACTCGATGGGGCAACGGAGGTAGGCGTAGATGAGGATGGGGTTGTTGACGTTGTGGATGAGGTTGGAACTGAGGAAGTTTCACCACAAGCCACTAACGCAAGCGCCATCAAGGTTGAGACTGCGAATAGGCTTTTGTTATTCATGTAATTCTCCTTTTTTTATGAATAATAACGACATTAGATGAATGAATGCATACCTCCTCAAGTATGAATTCATGTTCGTTTCTTGTGATCAATAAACCGTGTATTTAACAACTTAATTTGGTTTATTTTTTCATTTGAAACGTTTCGATAAGTTAATTATAGGTGAAAGCGGTTACATTTGCAATAGCTTTTGTGTTGATTATTTTGGTACAAATCCGAGTACATTTAAACCATCTTGAACATACTGATTTTGCATAAACATATCCCAGATTAATTCACTACGATAATTTTCAATCATCAACGTTGTGATACCTTTATCAATACCTAAAACGTGAGGATCATACCATGGTGTTAAATTCGCAATGGTTTGATTGTAGCTATCATCGACTGGACCTAAATTGTAAGCATCAGCAAAACCATACGTCGTTTGAAGTTGTGGAATCGAAGCGTAATTCAGTGTAGCCATTAAACTTTCAAATTCTAAATAGTTGATCGACGCGACTGCAGCATATGGAACAATCGTCCCATTATGAGCATTTGATTTGGCAGGTTGTGCGCCATAAGCTCTATATTCGTTAGGACCATCTCCAGCGGAAA
>JBBAWZ010000001.1:0-18401 GCA_040396875.1 Bacilli bacterium | reverse complement strand
CGATAACTCATATAAAATTGTTTAGTATCTGAATTGACATACCAATCCCAATTTACATCTAAATAAATTTCTTCAACCAATGTTGCAATTTCACCACCGAAAAATTCTGCAGCAACAATCGCACCTGCTAACATCAAACCTGTATCGATAATGGAAACTTCACTATTCCATTCTCGAGCACCGGTACTCATATTGACCCAATGATAATAAAACCCTTCAACACGGGTCATGTTCTTTAACGTATTGAGTGTACCTAAGACTCTCGCTTCACCTTCTTCTCGCGTAATAAACCCTTGCTGAACACCACTTGGAATGGCCGCTAACGCAAACCCAACGGAAGCAATTGAAGCAATCGTGGGATTACCAGGCCATCGATCACGACTTAAACCAAAACCCGGAATATTCGCTGTGGTCGTTGTTTCCCAAAAAAAGTTAAACGATTTTTCTTGCTCAACAAATAATGCTTCCTTTGCAGGTTGTAACGCGAGTTCAGAACTCGTTAATTCTGAACTCGGTAAACTACTTGAGTTTGGTGTACAACTGACGACAAGTGTTGTGATAAAGATAACAGCATAGATTGGTTTCATGTTATTCTCCTGTGATTCCGCTACGATCAATACCTTCGATAAAGAGTCTCTGTAAGATAAAGTATGCCACAATCAACGGGGCAATAATTAACAAGGTCGCAGCCATGCGAATCGCTTCGTTAGCAACATTAGATCCGCCCCCGAGAATGGCGTTATACGCACTGACAAAATTATATAAACGGATCAATAACGTTTCACCGCCACTGCCTAAAAAGAGGCGAGCAATATACGTTTCATTCCAGTACCAAACAAAGCTAAATAAGAAGGCAGTAAGAAAAGAAGGTAATGAAAGCGGGATCGCAACTTTGGTATAAATACCCCAGCGCGTTGCTCCATCCAATTGCGCCGCTTCATCTAAAGCTTTAGGTACCATCAAATAGAATTGATAAAAGATTAATACAAAGATTGCACTACTAACCCCTTGCCCAAAGGTTGCCGGAATAATTATCGAGAATATAGTTTCTAAGATACCGATATTAAAGAATAAAACATAACGAGGAATCATCGTCACTTGAGGTGGAATTAAGTAGGTAGCAAGTAACAACGCAAACCATAATTTTTTTAGTGGGAATTGAAAGCGAGCAAATCCATAACCAATCAAAGATGCCACCATCGTTTGTAGGATTGCAGGAATTAATGTCACCGTTAAGGATTCAAAAAATAAGGGGACATAATTTAACACGAGTAATGCATTTGAAAAGTTTTCTAAATACAGGGATGAGGGAAGGACATTAATCGTCGGATCCAATAAATCTGCAAGACTCTTCAAACTGTAAGAAAGCATATGTAACAGAGGATACACATACACAAATCCAATGATGATGAGTAGGGCGTATAGAACCACGCGATAAAGTAAACCATCGGTTAGCTTCATACCGAATAAACGACGTTTTAAACTGATGGAAAGATTTGGTTTTATCGTTTTCATCGGCCGACCTTCTCATAGGTTTTGATAACCTTATACCCTTTTTCTTTCGGTGAAACTAAGCGGGTGGTGACCATTAATAAAAGGGCAATCACAAGGAAATAAATCCACGCTAAACTTGAGGCATATCCATACCCTAGATTCGGATTAAACATCACAGATGATATCCAAAGAATCAAAGGATTATTCGCGAAAGTTGCCAAGGTCACAATCGTATAAATGGAAGAGACCACAATCATCGGTCTTAAAGAAGGGAGCGTGATTTTCCAGAACGTTTCCCAAACGTTCGCTCCATCAATTTGAGCAGCCTCATACATACTTTGATCCAGTTTTTGTAAGCCTGCTAAATACAACACCACTTGCACACCTGAAAACCAAAGCATAAAGATGATTTGAGAGAAGAGTGATTGTAACGGTCCATTTAAAAAAGGAGGAAGAATTTGCTCCACAATATTTAAGAATCCTGATTCGGTAATAATTGGTAAGGTTCCTGCACCTTGTCTTAATAATTCTGCAATGACAGGACCAGAAGTAATGATGACAGGCAAAAAGAAAATGGCCCTAAAGAATCCACGGAATTTAAATTGACGATTTAATAAAATGGCAATCAGGATTGCTAGAATATTCATCACTGGGACAAATAAAATCATTTCGCCAACAAAATCTTGTAAGCGGGCTAAGAAGGTTAAGTCAGATGTAAATAAGTTGATATAGTTTTCAAATCCTATAAAGGTTAAACGAATACCTTCGCCTCCCACAATCGTGATGCGTTGGAATGAATAAATTAAAGATTCAAATAAAGGTACCATGGTTAAGAAGATAAAACCTATCAACCAAATGGAAATAAAGGCATAGCCTGTCAAACTTTCTCGTTGACGATTGGTCAGTGAACTAAACCACCGCTTAATCCATTGCATCGGTTTACGCATGCGTCATTCCTTCAATCCATACATCCATCGGTTCAACTACGATTGCACTATCTTCGTAAAGATCACCTGAGTAATTAATGTAAATTTCAACACCATGATCATAGGTCACCTTCACTACACCAATGGTCAAGATTTCTCTATCGACCACATGATGACCAAGGACTGCATTTAATGCATCTGCAATAAAGTTATATTGCCGTTGAATTTCTGGTTGCCAATCTTGATAACGTGACGTAAAAATATGTTCGGATGGTGTATCGATGAGTTGATAGGCACTTGCTTCGGTGACAAAGAATGCAGGATATAAATGGTAATCAATCATTCTTAATAATTCATTGGTGGTGTTGGAAAAGAAATTACCCGCGCGACCAAATCCAGGACGACGGCCTGCCACCATATAAGGAATCAAAGGAACCGTGTCGGTGAGTCTTGCTTGTTCACTCGAATACATGGGTAAATCTAAAAGTGCTTGAGCATCCCACGCATAACTCATCGGACGATAGACGGTATCTTCTAAGGTTACCTTTTCCATGGTTTCTTCAATCATGGTTTCTTTACTGACACCTGTTTGACTAAAGTTGGAATAAAGTTGATCACCAATCGATTCAATCGCTAAACCTTCCAAACCCCAACTTGTTAGTCGATCACGAATGCTTTCAAGGCGTTCTCCACCTGCTTGACTTGATAAACGATAATAATCTTCCGAACTTAAAAATTCTTGTCCGATGGATTGAGCAATATCTCGGTTTTGATAACCTTGTCCATTCACATAAGCACGGTAAGGATCGACGGCTAAATTCAAGCGGGTTGTATCTGGGAGTGCCTCATATAAGGTTTTGAATTGATTCAGTGTGCCTAAACTTCCATCAAGCGATCCATATTGAGGTGCAGTCAAACTATATCCACCTTGTTGCCATCCTAAATATTGAATGAAAGCCTCATCGGTGATCGTTTGAACGTCTTCGATGATGCCTTGTAATTGCGTTATATCGGTCATCACCACTTTTTGCCGTGTAAATAAACCGGGTTTACTTTCTAGTGCTAATACGTCTAGATGCATCGGCACTTCTGTCAGTGCATCAACATTTGAATTTATCATCTCAAATCGATTGGAAGCATATGCATTCGCCACACCCACGTAGGTTGCTTCATCACCTTGGAGGAATTGATATTGAAGGTGAATATCAAATGAAGATGGTTGCGTTTGTAATAAATTAACACTGCTGGTTTTCGCTTGATTGAGATATTGCAGATAGGTGGTGCGATAGGCAAAGGTCACATATGTCAAATTAAAATCTAAAAAGACTTGTGAACCAAAATGATTGAGGATACCATGTGCCGCACCTTCTTCAATCATACTGACCATTGCATGTTGACCATGACCATGGACAAGTCCATACATATTCGCAAATAAAGGTTGGTCATAGTTATAAAGATTCAACCCCGCATCACTGCCGTAAAAACGTTTACTATAAACGCCAATGTTAGGATCATCGGTGTAACGAATTAATGCCCCAACACCATCGGGAATAACGACATAACCAGGTGTTCTTAATCGTTTGGTTGCCCCTAACATCGGGTATAAGGCAATGCTTGATAATCGGAAATCGCCACCTTCGGCAATCGATTCAAAGGGTAAGGAAACTGAAAGACCATTCACATCAAAACGCACAGAGAACGTAAAACTAATTTTAGATAAAAACAAAAAGACCTCCACATCAAAACCCACTTGATCATCTTCATTTACACGCGTCATCTCTAGTCGCGATAGGTGATGTTGAAAGGCATGTTCATCTCGTAAATTCAGTCCTTGATAATACGTGACAAAGAAAGGTGACTTTAATTTCGATTGCCAAAATAGATTTAAGCCGAGATCGCCTTCATCCGCTAATGGAGAATTTTCATTTAAGGTGTAATCGTAATTCACTGTAGAGGCCCATACATATCCGGTTTCGTTATCAAGAACTCGGAAACTCGCATCTTCTTCTAAATCATAAAATGCGTACTGACCAAAGGTCGCACGATACGTGTAACCATTTACATTTGCAAACGCATTCGATTCTACTGGAACAAAGTTTGGTTCGGGTTGGGTGTAACGATTCGATTTTAAAGCACTTCTCGTTGGTGCTTGGGAGACGGTATTGGTTTGAGGATCTTCAACAGATAAAGGCGATTGGATGATGGGTAAAACAACCAATGCACTGAAACCTAACGGTAACATCCATTTCAAGAGTTTAACCACGGAGGATCACCTCCTGAATAATACTTTCAACATAGTTGACCACTTGAGCGCCTAAAGCATAAAGCAGGAATCCAATCAAAATCAGCATCATCATCGTAAACACCGTTAATAAGATATTTTGAATGAGCCCTTTGACATCATAGTTATGGATTTCTTTAATCATTAAAATTAATAACAAAGCTGGCCATGCTAACCGTAATCCATCCAGCAATTGATAAACAATCGATTCGTTATACGTTAAACCATTCGAAAGAATCGCTAGGATGGGTGTAATCAAAAGGTAGGGGATTAGTGCATGTGCGGTTGCTAGATACACATCTTTGAAGAAACCTTCACCATTGGTAATCGTCGCCACTAAGTAATTACTAAAGACAAATAAGCCAATCGTACCTAAAAAAGTAAAGGTGAAAATCAAGATATTAAATTCATTTAGGTTGACGCTTTGGAAAATAAATCCAGTTGCATAAATTTCAAAAATACTGACGATGAGTAACAAAGCATAAAGGATACTGGCCATCCACCAAGAACTTTGTTTAAGATGTTTAATATCTTGATATGTATCCAGAGGATGAAATAAAACATGTTTGGTTAAGCGATAATCTTGATTGAACCGTTGAATCAAAGGCCGTTGTAAGAAACGTTGAGCTCCATCCGTTACCAAGATTCGTTTTTGCGACCATTGATAAAGTTGTCTCAGTAATAAAATCAAAACGATTCCAATTAAAACCCAACTTAAATTGAGTTCTAACCATGTATACCGTAACTGCCAAAATGCTTCTGAAAATCCTGCTCGATCAAAGGCAATCGCATAATACTGTAACGCTTCTTCATAGGCTTGTAATCGATAATGACCGCGTGCTAATGCACCATTGGCAAGGGCGAACATACTATTCATGCGTAAGACATTTTCCCATTGAGATAAAGAATAAATGCCTTCTTTAAAGTTAATCAGTCCTTGATGGACAAGTGCGGCAAATTCGGATCGTTGTAGCAATTGAATGAGTCCTGTACCTTTATCTAAAACCCATAAGTTATCATGTTCATCGGTGATGATATCAACTGGATTAACATAAAGTCCCGACACCCGATTACCTTGGTCTAAACCCCCAAAGGAAAAGATCATATTGCCATAACTATCGTATTCAGAAATGATGCCATCTTGACTGACCGTAAAGATATTATCAAATGCATTCACGTGAATACTGACAGGCGTATAGTATTGATTCAACGAAAGAATCGATTGAGAGGCAATATTAAATTTCTTCACTTGTTGTGAGGTTGTAGCCGACACCGTATAAACGGATCCCTTTGAATCAAGGGTTACATTCGTGGGAGAAGTAGGAATATTGGCCGCTCGGGTAATGCCAAAGAAATTAGAAATTGTTTGTAACCAACTAAAACTCGTGATGTTGGTGCCAAAGAAACCAATGAATTCACCAGCTTGATTGATCTGCATCAAACCAGCAGTCGAACCTTCTCCGACCACATATAAAATCCCACGCGGTCCACTGGTTACTTTCGTGGGAACAAAAGGTGAAGTTTCACCAAAGATGGGCTCAAGTGGTCTACTAAAGGTTTGCGCTAATTCAAAAGCTTCATTGTATCGATAAATCCTTTGGGTCCCTTTGTCTGCAACATAAAGATCACCAACTTCACTGACATATAAACCGGTTGGTTGCGATAAACCCGAAATGACAACGTCTCCCTCTCCAGTTTCCATATTGAATCGAACTATCCGTTGATTGCCAGTATCCGCAACATAGAGGTCATTACCAACCCGCATCATATCTTCAGGTTGTCTTAAAGTTAAATCCATGTCGAAATATCCAGCAGGTTCATAGGCCGTTTGAGTTTCAACAAATCGACCATTAGGACCGATGGTATAGGTTGGATATGGCGCAGATTGTTGGGTTAAGCCATAAGTTGAAATAGGTGCAGACATCGTCAACACGGCAATCGCTAACATGAAAAGCGGGGTGATGAAACGTTTCATTATTTAATCCCCGAGTGAATCATCGTGTTCATCACATTCCGTTGTAAAATCACAAAAATAAGTAGGTTAGGTAGAAACATGATTAAACTTGCCGCTGCTGCCATCCCTTGACCGGCAACCGTATTGCCTGTGGTCGTAAGGGTTGACATATAAAACGCAAAGGTTTTTAAACTTTCATCATTAATAAATAAATTTGAAACTTCGGTATTATTCCAAACACTTTGGAAGGCAACAATTGCAATGGTGGCCAACGCTGGTTTAATGAGTGGCAAAATAATATGCCAATAGATTTGTAAGTTATTCGCGCCATCGACTTTACTTGCCTCTAATAAGTCTCGAGGGATTTGATCGATGAATTGTTTAATGAGGAATAAACCAACAGGAATCGCTAATCCAGGAATGATATGGACCCAGAAACTATCGATAAGTCCTAAACTTTCAATCACTAAATAACGAGGAATCGAAACAGAAGCTCCCACAAACATGATGGCAATATTGTTCACCCACATTAAGGTGTTCTTAAAGCGAAACTCTAATTTCGATAAGGCAAATCCTGCAAGGGAACCAATGATGATGGAAGCAAAAACGGTCAACGCAGTAATCAAAATACTATTAAATAAATAACGAGACATCGGAATACCCGTTGAAGATGTCACTGCAAATAAATCTATAAAATTATCAAAGGTTGGATTTTGTACAAAGAAACGTGGTGGCCATTCAAATAATTCCACCAAAGGTTTAAAGGCGTGATTGAAAATATAGACAATGGGTAATCCCATAAAGATCGCCACGGGAATGAGAATGATTAAAAACCGCCATTGCGAAAGATGGAAGCGTTTTGGGTTCATTTTGGTGCCAAAATAACTTGCCATTAGTCTTTTTCTCCAAACAATTTGTAGGCGACTTTACTGAATAAATACACCATTACGAGTAACACCATCGATAACGCGGCTGCATAGCCCATATCAAAGCGAATAAAACCATAGTCATCGATATGGGTGACAATCAATTGACCTGCGTTTTGTGGGGTTGGATTTTGTCCCGATAATAAGACGCCAATTGCGCCTGCATTGAAGGTGGCCACTAAAGACATCACCGCGCCAAATAACATTTGGGGTTTCATCGAGGGAATGGTGATGTAAAAAATTTCTTGGAGTTTACTAGTCATACCATCGACATAAGCTGCTTCAAATAATTCAGGATTGATATTTAAGACACCTGCAAGCATCGCTAAGAAACCGATACCCATGCTACTCCACAATGTCACAATGATCATGATGGTCATTAAATAATCTGGATTAGCTAACCATTGAATGGGTGAATCAATCAAGTTTAGACTGAGTAAAATCGCATTCAAATATCCTGCTTCATCACCGGAGAAAATAATACGCCACATGACGGCCATCGCCACACCAGCCGTTAAGGAAGGAGAATAAATAATCAAGGTTAAGATGGTTCTTAAGCGATGAGGAATTTGCGCTAATAACCACGCTAAGAAAAATCCAAGTAAATATCCCACAGGTCCAACCACGACCGCAAAGGTAATCGTGTTAGGAACAATTTGCTGCATGAAGGCACTATCGGCAGTAAAAATCGTAATAAAATTCGTTAAACCAACCCATCTTGGAACATCTAATAAATTAAAATACGTTAAAGACAATACCATCCCCATCATCACAGGAATCGTAATGAAAACGAAAAAGGCTAATACATAAGGAAGCACGAAAAGTGTGCCCGTTCGATTATCTTTATATTTTTTGAAAGGGAGTTTAATCGTCATGTTGTACCGACCCATTCGGTTAACGTTTCCTTGGTTGGAAGTAAATAAGGTTTAAGGGTATTGCCTTGTTGATCAATAAAACGAAACTCCAGCATTTTTCTTCTAATTTCTTTATTGGCAATAATCAAAGAGTCTTCAATTGCAGTGCGCAAATTAACCCCTTGGAAAACTACTTTGTTCCAAATGTTCGAGAGTTCTCGTTCCACCATATAGGAGGCTGGTGTTTTTGCGGTGTCATCAATCCATTGCCATTGATCGAGGATGGTTTGTCGGTGGGTTTCATCCCATGACATTTGCCCAAATGCTTCTCGATTCGAAGAGTTCCATAAATACTCTGGGCCATAAGCAGAGATTAAATTTTCAGCATAATCAAGTTGGGTACTCGCGGAGGTCCACCATTTTAAAAAGGACCAGGATTCATTAGGTTTATCGGTGTTCTTAAACATCATCGCCGACGTTGAACTTCCATCAAAGGAGCGGTTCACAATACCACCTTGTTCAATGCCTGGTAATGGTGCAATGTTCCATAAACCCGCAATTTCAGGAGCAGCATGAAGTAAAGAAATATACATGCCAAAATCACCAATACCGATGGGTAAACGACCATAACGGAACTCATTATAAAAACTGCCCACTTCTAATGGTAAGGAATACGTGGTGAATAAATCGGTCATTAAGGTTAAGGCTTCAATGGTGTTAGGATCATCATAGGCAGCTGCTAATCCATCATCACTAAAAATCTTGCCACCAAATTGACGAATAAAAGGCATGGTTAATACAAATGCTTTAAATGCATTGGTACTGGAAAGCATCGAATAAAAGTTCATGCCAAATCGTTGGAGTTCAGGAAGGATGCTAATCACATCATCCCAAGTGGAAGGGATATCAAGCTGTAAGCGTTGCATGATGTCTTGTCGGTAAAAGAGTAAATAAAAGTTTTGGGTTTCCGGTAAACCATAAACACCATCTTGGTAAATCAGTTGCATAAACGAACCCGGATAAAAGCGATCGGAAACCTCGCGGAAATCTTCAAAAGTAGAAAGATCATACACGTTATTACGAATGGCAAAATCATAAGGTCGCCATCCTGCAATCCCCATGGCGATATCGGGTTGCTTACCTGCACTACTGGCAAGAATCAGTTTTTCTTCATTTGGATTGATATTGATGCGTACAGGAATGCCTGTTAATGGGGTAAATTCAGCATCGACCATTTGCTGAAGTAGATTGACATATTGTCGGCTCCTAGAGACCCATACAACCAGTTCATTTGGATTCGTTGAATCTTGAAATTGATCGGAAAAGAAAGAGGCAAAAAAACGTTGGATACCAATCCAAACAACCCGGAAAAATCCAGCAGTTGGAGAAGGTAACGTTGCCTCATCTCCATGAACATAAAATTGATCAATCGTAAGCGGAGATTGAATCAATAAAGGGAGCATAATCCCTAATCGATAGAGTACTGAACCACTACTTCCTGATAAGGTTTCAATGCGACGAGGGATCGCGTTAACATTATTTCTTAACGTTGTCAGTAATTGTTTTGCAATCTTCAAACTGGCTAACACATCAGATTGATCACTCGCCTGCATCAATGATTTCCATTGAAGACTAACCGTATCCAACGTTTCAATATAGCCATCGATGTCTGCAACAAGATTCGGTAAATACGTTAATAAATCCCATTCGCGATTTGGATCAATCGTGTTTCCTGTTATCTTCTTAATCGCTAAACTTAATGCATTGACATCGTTCATTAAGTTGCGAATATCGTGATAACTATTTGCAAAGGGTGAAGCATTCACTTCCAAACTTAATTGATGGGTTCCCGCAGGAAAATAAAATTGAAATGCCTCACCTTCAAGTGGACCTAACGTCACGTGTTGCCATTGGCGATTGGCAGGAAACGGAATGAGATTCGCTTCTTCAAAGGGAACTTCTCCATTAATGCGTAATCGTCGATATGAAATGGATTGAATGCGATTTTGTAAAACTTTAAACGTTAGCTTATAAAATCCACTTGCGAGCACTTCAACATCGTAGGTAAGCGTTTGTCCTGGAGTTTGATACGTTGCGCCATCGATAACATTTAACTTGCCTTCGATTAAGGCAAAGGGGGAAACATTCGGTTCACGATTGGTAGTGAATCGTGACAATAAGCTATTTCTTGAAGCAAGATGTTCTGCCTCAACTTTAATCAAGGATTGAGTTTGTTGGATGCCGGATTGATGCTCCAATAAATAATTATCATAGGATGGTGATTGACTCAGTGGAGATAATTCAAGGCGACCTAGTAAAAAAGCGCCTTGTAATGAATACATTCTAATGGTGTTCACGCCAGGTTCGAGTGACCACAATAACGGTTGGTCTTGTAAACGTTGACTATCCATTAAGGGTTGAGAACGCCAAGTTTGGTCTAAGGTGGCTTTCGGCATGATTTCGTTTTGATAACGATCGGTAGCAAATTCATGAGGTGTGTTCCACCATTTTTTTAACGTTATTTGCTCAGCATCTGCAAATGGATACTCACCATTTAACATCAACGCGATATCGATATCACGAATGCCAGAATCAAGTGGAAGGTAATCTAATGTCATCACCACTTCATATGCTTGGGGTGCAGTTATCTGATATTCGATATAAGCAGGTGTGGATTCAAAACGAATCACCTGTGCAATGTTTTCACCTAGCCAACTAGCATAATCAAAGGTTTGGGTTGTGGTGACAACACCACCTGATAAAGTAGCTTGGCTAGGATCAATGGATTCTGTCCATTGGTGATCGATGATACCGACTGGAGTCATTGGCCGAAAAACATTCGTAGGATCAATGGATTTTGATGGTTGCATCTCTTCTGTGATCGGAGAGGTAAGTGATGGTTTTGTAGCATTTGAAAACAACGGCAAAATCATTGTTGCAAAAGAGAATAAAGTCATCACTTTATGGCGAATCATCTTCTTCTATATTTTAATGCTTAAGCGAGTGAATTTAAATAGGTATCAAGAGCTTCTTTGGAGGTTATCCATTGTTCATTGACAATGGTATTCAATCCTTTTTGTAAAGCATCTGCAAGCGTCAACCGTCCAGCGGTAATATCATCAATCGCTTGACCAATCGTCCGATCGGTTTCGGTTCCATCCACGATGACCGTGTCGAATGGAGCATTGGCTCTAGAGTTCCAATAACCAGGAACATTCTTTCCTAAACTTTCAAGAATAAAGTCTTGATGTTCTTCAACAATTTTTCTAAATTCAGTCATATTCGGATATAAGTTAAAGAAACCTTCAATTAAGTCTTCTTGAGGAACCATCGGCGTAAAGTTTAGCGCGGCACGTACAGGATCGGCTGCGGCAAGTTCTAATCGCTTTGCATAACCTTCCGTAGAGAAACCCATCCAGCGTGATAAATCATAGGCTTCTTCGCGGTGATCGGTACCTTTTCCGACGGCTAAGTAGTCAACCACAACTGGAATTTTATTCACATTACCAACGCCGTCCACATTCCATGATGGGGTACCGATGAAATCGATATCCGCGCCATATAGTGGATCATTTGCATCCAAAGAACGTGTATGCCAATCGCGCATGGAGTAACTGCCTTCAAAGCGAATGGATTGATTGCCCGTTTCAAAGATATTTTGACTCGCACCAAAATAATCCGCATATCGTGCTGGATCTAAGGCATCTAATACATAATTGCCATAGGTAGCTTTGCCCGGACCATAATATTTAAGTTGTTCTGTAACCGCAGTTGCAAAGGCAGGACTATCAAGATGGTAACCGGTATCTTCATTGAAGGTATACCATCCAAGACTTGGATCTAATTGAGCGGGTAACCAGTTGACTAAGTTATTCAGTCCACTAATACCAATAATGCCATCTCCACCTTGTAAAGGTGCTTTTGAATTCAATTCTGCCGCTTCCATTAATTCTTCATAGGTCATGCCATATGTGGGCATCACAGCGCGAGGTCCCACACGGTTGATGGCAGTTCGATTAATAAAAAATCCGAAATAGAATAGGGTTTGTGGAATCGCAAAATATCGATCATTGAATGCGGCGGATGCACGAATATCGGCAGGAATAGATGCATAATCTGCATCCGCCATAAACAAATCGGTAATTTCTTCAGTCCATCCTTGCGCGGTAAACCCAGCAAGGTTATAAATCATGTAAACATCAGGAAGTTGATCAATCGCAGCTTGGGTCGCAAAAAATTCATCCCACGTTGCTGATACTTCTTCTCCAGTTTCTTCATCAATTCTAAAAGGTCTTTCAATAATTTCAATGTTAATATTGGGATTAAGTTCTTCGTACGCGGCAAGCATTTGTCGTTCAATATTATTTTGTTCAGCTGAACCTAAATTCCACCCAGCGTATCGCAGGGTAATTTCATCACCATTCGAACTGGTGGTATTTGTACCACCACAAGCTGCCAGTAATAGAACTAAAAAACCCGATGACGTCATCCATTTACGATTCATAATGTTCCTCCTTAAGGAAGTATCGAAACGTTTCGAGTCCTCTTCTCTTTTAAAACCGCTAGTTTATTCACAAGAATCTATGGTTTTATTAAGGATTAAGAGGATATCGCTATATTTATATGATAATGAAATCGCTTTCATTTTTCAAGAAAAATTAAAGGAGAGATGAATGAGTTATTTAAACCAAATCGCAATTTCTCTTTCAACGGCTTCTTCAGAGTCTGAGGCATGAATTAAATTTTTAAGTAATCGATGTTCTTTCATGGACAATTCCATCGTGTCACGACCAAATTGACCGCGAATCGTAAAATCTTCAGCTTTCGCAGGATCAGTAGGGCCAATCATGGTTCTTACGGTTTGGATAGGATTGCCTTTAGGGTGGGTGGCGACGATAATCCACACGAGTTTATTTTCAAATTCATCAAGCATCGCTTTTTCTATATAGTCTAACTTTAAACGATCGATGACATCTTGGTAATGGGCAATAATTTGGGTTTTGTTCGCAATCACTTTTTTCATTCGTAAAACGACAAGTCCATTGGCCCGAAGTTGATCGAGAATTTCTTCACCTAAATGACGCTCGATTGCATCTGGCTTAATGAGAATAAAGGTACGTTTTTGCATGCGCTCAAACTCCTTGATACTTTTATCTTAGCAAATAAAGGAATCAATCGACTACTGTTTTTTGATGAACTCAATGATAAGTGTCACTACACCTAAGAATAAAGCCGCATAGCCCAAGAGCAATAAATAGAATGATTCTTGTAGGAAACCTTGTTCATCCACATAAGACGGTGCTAGCGAAAAAGCCAAGAAAAATAACAGACTTATGGCAAATAGAATGAAAGAAAATTTTATTTTTTTCATGTTACTAATCTTAGCACTATTGATAAGTGTGAACATTCATCAAGTCATTGAAAAGTTTCAACGAAGATTGATCATTACCAAACGACCTGCAACGGTTCAGTATTATCAATTTTACTTTTCATTAATGAAGAAATATCTTACTCATCTCGACATAAAGGAGATGGATGAAGATGTGATTTTAAACTTTATTGTGACCCTTAAACAAAACCATCCCAAAATGAAAAATATCACGATTAATAAGGTGCTTTCAGCTTTGAAAACCACTTTAAAATATGGGGCGAATCACCTCATTACAATCACAAGATTATCAGAGAGTAAAACCCTCATTCCTTTAATTCCTGCATCGACGATTCTACAAATTCTAGAGACGTTGAAAAAGAACATCCATCGACCCACTCAACTGAGAAATTACTTGATTGTAAAGATTTTGTTAGAGACGGGTTTAAGGATGAATGAATTGATTCATTTACAAAAACACAATGTGGATTTTGGTACTCAAACGATTGTCGTGGAGATGACCAAAACCCACGCCCATCGAATCGTTTGTTTTCTAGAAGAAACCCAAGAAACCTTACAAACCTGGATGAGTCTACACCCTACCGTACCAGAACTTTTTTATAATCTTAAAACCAAGAAACCGATGACAACAGCATCGATTGAGTCTCTGTTTTATCAATTAAAGAAACGAACTGGTATCCAAGACAATATTACCCCACATAAATGGCGACACACCTTCGCGACTAACTTTCTTAGAAAAGGAGGTGATTTAGAGACTTTGAGAATGCTATTAGGCCATTCAAACTTAAAAACCACACAAAAATATTTACATCTGAATCAACACGATATTCGAAAAACGTATCAAGCAATCATGAATAAACCAATATAAGGTTCTATAATAAGAATATGTTCAAACTCTTATTTGGAAAACTTACCATCATGCGCGTGCTTGTCATCCTCATACCGGGATTGCTAGCAGGTATCTTGCTATACTTGTTTCATCCTAGTCCTACCGCTATAACGTGGTTAACAGCGATACTAGCGATTGATTTAGTGAGTGGGATGATCAGCAATCAGCTTGAAGATACTCATGTAGCGTGGCAATCCATCAAACCTATTTATGCTTATTTATTTATTGGTTTTCATACCGCCATCTATCCTGCAATCTTGTTTCTCATTGAAAAAGACTACCTCGTTTTTGGTAGCCTTTTGTTGATTCTATCTGTGAAACTCTATGGATTTATCAGGGGTTATTTTTTAACTTAAATATTACGTATATTTTGATAAGGTTGAAAAAACACTTTTTTATGTAACTGGTGTTGGGGAGTCAAATCCAATCATCATTTAATTGTCGATTGAAATTTATTTAAAGAGGAATTAAGAAAAAATACTATATTGAACGAGTTCCCAAAGGTTGCCATACAAATCTTTAAATTGAGCTCTTTCACCGTAAATCTCTTTGGTTATTGGCTTGGTAAATTGAACGCCACGATTGGTTAACGTCTTCACGACCAGATGAATATCTTGGGTTGATAAGGCAATCAAAGGACGGCTTCCAGCCTGTTTACCAATTAACGCTTTTTCTTCTTTGATCAGTGGTTCGTGAAGAAGCACGTGAACGGGTGATTGAATATCAGGGGCAACCTTCACCCAACGTCTTGACGTTGTAATAAGAATATCTTCAATCAAGGTAAAGCCTAACATCTTCGTAAAATAGGCAATCGCTTCGTCGTATTGCCTAACAAATAGCGTGACAATATGTAATTTCATTTCCATATGTCTATTTTAGCAAGTCAAAAGGTGCTTTAAAAGGACTATTTTTGATTTTTTAAGGTGATCTTGGCCCAAGGTATGTTCACAGCGATGATCGAACCAAGAATAAACATCATCCCAATACTTTGTAAGAGCGTGATGGTTTCTTGGAGAAATAACATCCCAGCAAGCAAAGCAAATACCGCTTCCAAACTCATAATCAAGGTTGCTACAGGAGCGTTCTTAACACGTTTTTGACCAATGATTTGAAATGTATATGCGATGCAACTGGATACAACACCAACATAAAGGAGTGCATAAATTGCCTCTGGTGAAGATAGGTAACTGAAATTGACCCCTTCTAAGATGACGGTAGGAATCGCCGTGATAAAAGTTGCAAGCGCGAATTGTACAAAAGAAAACATCAAGGAATCTAATTGATGTTGGACCTGATCAATGAAGAAGATTTGAAATGCATAGGAAATGGCACAACCGATAATTAATAGGTCATACCCATTGATCATGAATACTTCTTCTTGATTCATCGATATGAAATAGAATCCGATAAGAGCTCCTAATAATCCTAGCCAAACCGTCAAGGTTGGCTTCTTATGAATCAAAAAACCAAGTAATGGAACAAATAAGATGTATAAAGAGGTGAGGAATCCCGCCTTACCACTGGTGGTACCAATTAAGCCAACTTGTTGAAGAATCATCGCTAAAGAAAGTGCAATACCCGCATAAATAGCCAAGCGATATCCTTTTGCATCACCAAGGTGTTGTATTTGTTTTTTGGGATTCACTTTAGCGCGAATGAGGATAAAAATGCCCATCACGATAGTGGCAATCAAACTTCTTGTGGTGACAAAGGTATAGGGTTCCATCACTGTATTAGCGATCGATTGGAAGATAAAAGCAGTACCCCAAATCACACTTGCGGCAAGTAAAATGAATTCACCAAAGTAGTTCTTTAGAAAACGCATGATTATTGACCTTGCGGAGTTTGTGGCGTGTTAGGTTTTAATGACTGTAACGCTTGCATTGCTTCTTCTGGTTTTAATAATTTCACATTATAGAATCTTGCGAAGTTTAAATCATTTTCAACAAAGGTCGGTGGATTTTGAATCAGCCATGCTTCTTTGGCTTGATAGGTAACCAAACCCTTTGATAAATCTTGCACCATGCCGTTTTGGTAGGCTTGACCAGTATTTAAGACTTTAACAAGAATAATATTGTTAGGCGTTTGGATAACCGCTTGGGCGGTACTTGGATCTTGATTCGAGAGCATGGTAACTTGAAAACCTAATTGTCTTGCCATATCTGCAATTGAAGGACCATTAAAGAAATTGGAAGATTGGTTCATCCCCATACCTGGTGATTGACCCTTTGCAACCGAAACAATTGCAGAGACAAAGCTAGTAATAAAAATCACGATCATCGAAAAGAAGGGAATAAAGAAAAACCATATTCCAATTTCAAATAAGAATTCAGGTAGAAAGATAGCAAAGACAAAGTTAAGTACAAAGAAAACGATGAATAAGATAATGCATACAAATATAATGATGGCAGCAGGTCCTTTTAACGGAACAGGAATACCTCTACCCGTTCTTCCATAGGAAGAAAAACCCATTCCAGGACCATATCGGAACCCTGAAGGGCGAATGCTAGAACGGTGACTACGGAATCGACTTCTTCTCATATTATTTACCTTGATTATTGTCGCACAAATAAAAGAATAATTTACGCAAAAATAACAAGATTAAAAGCTCTACTTCTTTTTCTTTAAGTCAAGGATCAATCCGGCAATGAATGTTCCAGGAATGCCAAATATCCAAACGGGAAATAAGAAAAACGTAAACCATAAAACAGCAGCACCAATGCCCAATAGGGTTAAAATACCCCAAGCAGGTATGGAAAATAGCATTAATGGAAATAAAAGGAATCTTAAAGATTTAATGTTTTGGAAATGTTCACTCGTTGAAAACATAAAGTATGCAAGTCCGGGTGTCATTAATGCAAAATGTAGAATCGTCATCCAAGTTTCTGGGGTTGACGCTTCACTTAGTGTCACCAATGGAATTGTAATGAATAAAACCCCGATAACGTATAACCAAGTCATAAACAATGCGAAAATGAGATTAGTTGAAGGTGATTTGAAGGGGGATAGTATCTTTTTGAGCATATTCAAAATCCTTACATTAATTTTTAAATATTATAGCAATTTAAATGTTTGGAAATCATCATTATTTGTCCATAATAAATTGGTTAAGTTCAAAAAATTATTTGAAAACACAATAATTGCATCCAAAAAATAGAAAAACCCGAATCGTCGGGTTTAAAAGAGTGGTGGCCCAAACCGGGATCGAAGCGGCGAGACACAGATTTTCAGTCGAAATTTGCATATTTTCACGTAACTAATCATAATAAATAACTGAAATTTCTATTGGGAAGGTGAAACTTATATTCCACCCAGAAGCTAGTTTACCTTGAAAACCACTACCCCACATAAATACTCTTCCATGTGAAGATAACGCTGAAGAATGATTAGAACCTAATGATAAGGAGATAATCTTATCGCTAGCAGTAAGTGAAATTGATGAAGTAATCTCTGTTGGAGTAACTATATTTGTTGTTGAACCATTACCTAATTGACCATTATCATTGTAACCCCACATAAATACTCTTCCATGTGAAGATAGCGCTGAAGAATGACCCTCACCTAATGATAAGAGGATAATTTTATCACCGGTGGCAAGAGAAAACCTGGAAGTAATTTCTGTCGGAACATTTCGAATGGTAGTCGTTCCATCACCTGATTGACCATCGTAATTATATCCCCACATAAA